>CAMJKP010000081.1 GCA_946406435.1 uncultured Prevotellaceae bacterium
TCGTCAGTTAAGAAAACGACAAAAGTGATAAAATATTATGTGTAATAATGATAATTCTTAAAACTTACATAAAAACCCTGATTGGTATTTGCCAATCAGGGTTTTATATTATAGAAACACCTTGAATCCTGTATATCTTTTAGAATTTTACACCAGCCGATAGACAGATACCATGTTGCTTCAATACAGTATAATCCTCTAATGCATATTTATCCCACTTATTGTAATCATAGATGTAATCCAAATCACAGATAATAGAAAAATTCTTAAGTGGATATTCAATACCCAAACCTGCATATAAGCCGAATTGAGTATCAAAATCATAGTCTATTCTTTCATCATCTCTAACTTTATTTTTCTTGAATCCCTTTATATCACTACTATAAGAGTATCTTGAATTTGTAAAATGGAATTTATGAGATGCAAGGCGATAGATAGCACCACACTTTGCACGTAACATAAGTGATCCCATCTTAAACTGATAGCCAGGACCAAGCATTACATCTAACTGCTGAAAGTCAATATCTGAAAATTTCTCAAAGAAATGAAGATAAGTATGAGTCTGATCATCCTTATACACATCAGGAAGATCCTGCGACGCTTTACCTGGTTCGAACGCTATGCCTACATTTACCATCAGTCCCTTAAACAAGCGATTTAGGTGGAAATCGAGACCTGCTGATATCTGAGGAGAAACGCCAGACACAGTTTCGTCATTATAGAATTTATATGTTGTGTTTTTTAAGCCTACTTTCACCCAATAATACATTGTGCGGTCTTCTTTTGGAGTCTTCTTGTTTTTGTATTCGAATGCCTCACAAAAACCATCAGGACATACCTCATCCACATAGGCTTTAACAGCCGCCTTGGTGTTTTCGCGGTTCTTGTATTTCTCCAAAAGAATATTTGTGGCATTAGGACTCTTGTTGAGCATAATCAGCACATCTTTCATTTCATTCCTGACTTCCTTTTTGTCAGTAGAGCGTTGTGCCTTTACTACTGAGAATTTTGCCAGATTACCATCTTCATCTTCAAGCAACATCTCGTCAGCTCCTAACTGATAAAGATTCATATTTCCATGAAGAACGTACTCGACAAAAAGAACCTTTTTGCCTTCATCTTCTGTTTCCACCTCTTTACTTACATAGTAAATACCATTGCTGGTGAACCTATAGCCGGAAATCTCCTCTGGAAGATAGGTCTTGAATGATGTTTCGCCTTTCTGTCTGAAAACACATCGCCTCATGTTCATGGCTGGTGTACGGAAATCAATGTCACCGTAAAGCGTATCGCCTTGCAGTGTTATAACATAACCTTCACGAATATTGCTTTGAGCACAAAGTTGTAATGAAGGGATTAAAAACAACAGTACTAATACATATCGCACCGTCTTCAAATGTTTTAATAGTTTCATAGACTTTTATTTTGTATTAATTTTTATATTTCATAAGTTTATAAGCAAAATAGAATGGTTCAAAATCCTGTCATATCAGTTTTCATCTATCTTAGTTATGCACATACAAAAATAGAAAAATCCTAATGACCATGCAAAGGTACTAATAAAAACGAAAACTTCACAAATTTTTCCCCATTAAAACATAAAAAAATGCTTTTTTCACGATTATATTTAGTAAATGCTATGATATTTCCAAAAAAGAGACAAAGTTCATAATCTTCCAATCCTATTTTGTATCCAAAATGACAGATTGCTTTTGTTTAGACGCTGTTCTTGCATAAAAACCCTGATTGGTATTTGCCAATCAGGGTTTTATATTATAGAAACACCTTGAATCCTGTATATCTTTTAGAATTTTACACCAGCCGATAAGCCTATATTTCTTCATAGGGAATCCCCTTTATGTGTATAGGGAAAAACCTTGTTTACTTCTTCTGAAAATTTATACTTTTGCACTCAGAAAAACGACTTTACAAGCGACAAGACCCTTTTTTAGAGTGCGAAAATGCTTTGTATGTTGCATTGAAAGAGAAGAATAACCGTAAACAAGATTTATTATGAAGCTGACAATTCTGACATTATTATTTGTATTGTCTTCTGCATTCTCGTTTGCAGAAGGAGAAGGCGTTCCGTGTCAAGGACGTGTAGTAAGCGCGGAGACAGGCGAAGCGTTGCCTTTCGTGAGTATTTATGTAAGAGAGGGAGTTGGTACCATGACAAACGAAGAAGGAGAGTTTTCTATCGTTGTAAATGCTGATGATATCCTTCAGGTTTCGTGCATGGGATATGAGAAACTTCATGTGAAGGCTTCTTCAATAGGCGAGTCGCTGAGGCTAAAACCTATGTCGCATACCTTACAGGAAGTAACCGTATTTTCTGGAAGAAACATACTGGAAAAGACAGCTGCGAAACTGCGTAAATCATATCGCAAGAACAAGAAAGAGAGGAGCGTTTATTTCTACCGACAACTTACCAAGACTTCTGCCGATGACCTCGTTGAAACCTTTACCGAGGCAAATAGTGCGGTGAATCTGCGTGAGATAGAGTTTGTTAGCGGTCGTCATGGCCGTCAGGTTGGCGATACTCTGTTGCATTCGCTCATAGAAAATATGAATTTCCATCATCTCCTGGAACTCTCTCCTGCTATTTATGATACAAAGTTCTGGAATGGGACATATACGCCTTTAGGTATATTCGATATGCTTTATATTCCTAAGAACATATATAGCTATTCGGCAGAGATTCTTGATGATAATGATAGGAAGATATATGCAATTACGGCTTCACGTAATCTGGAGAAATCGTTCACAAGACTTCTTACTGGTACGCTTTACATAGATGCAAAGACATACGAACTGCTTGGCTTCAAGGGACAGTTGGAAGGCTTTAATATAAATATAAAGAAAGACCTTGTTTCCCGTACTGCCGATATTGACTGTTCTGTTGTAATTAACTATCGTTCAGACAAGGGTTTTCCAGAGGTTCAGAGCATAGGTTACAACTTTGATTCCGGGGATCTCAAAGTCAAGGCTATTCTATTCAATATTGATAGGATTGCCCAGACAGGTGAATTGGTCACTAAGAAGGAGAGGAGGCAGTTGAGGAAGAAGCACAACAAGAAAAATGATGTGCAGGAAAATATGCTTGCCAATATCAATGACAAGAATTTTGCTGAACTGATGAAGAAGAATGCCAACTTCGTGAAACGTACTGCTGCTGAGGCTGAAATGGCTGAAGGTAAAGCTATTACGCGCGAAGAAATGCTGGCAACAGACTATAGCGTAAGAGATGGTAACAATGTGCGTAAATGGCATTTGCAGCTGCCTGATAATAAACTGGGCAATATGACCAACCGCCTTGTGAAAATCGGGCAGATAATACCGCAGGAGAAAGTGTTTGTCCACATGGATAACACATGCTATTTCTTAGGTGACACGTTATGGTTCTCTGCCTATCTCCGTCGTACAAATGATGACAAGCCTTCGGATGTGAGCGGTATTCTATATGTGGAACTGCTCAATCAGGATGGCTATGTGGTGGAACGTAAGATGGTGGATATGAATAATGGACGAGGGCATGGAAACTTCGTTATTGATAAGGACTGGTATAGCGGATTCTATGAACTTCGTGCCTATACCCGTTGGCAGCTAAACTGGGGTGCTTTTGAGAAAAAACATTCAGCAGATTGCCAGGACTGGTTCTTCAACGAGGAACTGGAACATAAGTTCTTTACCGATTATGATAAGCTGTACAGTCGTGTGTTCCCTATATATGATGTTCCTATGAAGGCTGGCAGCTATAACCGGATAATCATACCTCGGGCTATGGCAAGAAGTTTCAAGAAAGATCCCGACAAGAATGAGTTGCAGTTGCGTCTATATCCTGAGGGTGGCGAAATGATAAAGGGTGTGCCTTGTCGCGTAGCCTTTGAGGCAGCATATACCAGTGGGGAATATGTTGATGGTACTGTCTCAATACAGGAAGGAAAGAAAACAAGGAAACTCGCGCATACTGATAATCGCGGACGTGGCGTCTTCACCTTTACGCCTACTGACAGCAAATCGCCTGAGTTCCTGTTTACAGCCACAGATAAAAATAAAAAAGGTACGGCAAAGGCCTCTATCAAGGATATATCTGCTGATGGAGTGGTGCTTAGCGTAGAGCAAAGTGACTCTCTATGGAATATCTGTGTGACAAAGGCTGGTGAGTTGAAATCAGATACCCTCGGAATCACCATTATGCACGATGCACGAGTAAGGGCTATGTATGAATTGACAGATAGCGTGACAAGGATAGTCTTGAATAATGATGACCTTGAGACAGGAGTTAATCAGGCTACGGTGTTCGACGCTCAGGGCAGGAAACTTGCCGATCGCCTCTTCTTCGTCACACGTCCTGATATGAATAAGGCAAATATCAGCATATCAGGTGTTAAGGATATTTATAAGCCTTATGAGAAGGTTGATATCGAGGTACAGTCAGACAAATCAATAAAGACAGAAGTCGTATCATTGGCTATTCGTGACAACCAATATTCCGACGTCCTGTTTGACAATGGCGATATGTTTACGGAAATGCTCCTTGCATCGGAGATAAAAGGCTTCGTGCCAAATCCTTCATGGTATTTTGAGAAAGACGACTATGAGCATCGCCATGCTCTCGACTTGCTGATGATGACACAAGGCTGGCGCCGTTTCAACTGGCGACAGATGGCTGTGCGTGGTGAATGGGAACTGACACAGCCGGATGAACATACTCCTATCATTACCGGTACGCTGTATGACTATCATTTCAGCAATTTCTACAATATCAGTAGATGGTGTGATAAATTGTATGAAATTTCTGAAATGTATCAAACGGATTCATTGAATAATGCGTTTCAGGTAGATTATACACAGCTGGTCAGTAATCAGGATTTTATGCAGAACCAGTCATTTAAAGAGGAAATGTTTAATTTTAATGTGAGGCCTAGATATCTTGGATTTGAGTATGATGAATTCGATGAAATTGGCAGGGTAGAAAAAAAGAAAAGTTTCATGGTTTATGCCTCACTTGTTGATGTTGATACAGATAAAAACTCTGATATGCTGGCATCAACCAAGAACGGAAGATTCACCATACGCCTTCCAAAGACCTATTCACCAATGGTTCTTTTCCTTACAGCCAGTGATTCTACAAAGTGGATGGATGGTAAAAGAAAAAATATGTGGGTAAATGGAATGCCTGATGCTGAATGGCAATATAAAGAAAGCGATGATGCGGAATCTACTCTGATTGTTCACTTCCCTTACCCACGCTTTGCCAAGCCGTTTGATTTCTATCAGCAGCATCTGAATTTATTTTCAGGCAATTTCACGGATGATAGGAAGCTTTCCGATGGTTCTATATTGCTCTCTGAGATCAATGTGAATGCAAGACACTCATCACTTCGTCAGATACCTTATTCTATGCCTGCATTTCAGGTAGATGGCTATGAAGGTTACAATCATGCCATAGATGCTGGAATGCGCCATGCCACGCCATGGCATATACTCCGTTCATATATGGGCGACTATGGTCAAGCGCTACCGTATGTAAACAATGGAGGTAGTAACAAGGATTATAGAATGTATGTGCGAAAGGGAGCCGGACGTATAGAACGGATGATACACAATAAGGATGTTCCTATGGATTCAATTTATCGTCGTGCCTATCTTGATTCAAGAGGATTCCATACAAGTGAAAGAATAGAGGAAAGATTGGATAAGATAGACCGATACGTCATTTACAGCGATTATCAGCCACGCTTATATGGAAGTGCGCGATATGCTGGTAGCAACCTTCCAGAGTCAGTAAACGTTGCATATCCATTGCTTGATGATAACAAGCAGTTATACTATCGTGATCGTCGCTATGTTTTTGATGGCATAGATGTACCTGATGAGTTTTATAGTCCTGACTATAGCAAGTGTGAACTGCCTAAAGAGCCGACAGACTATCGTCGCACACTCTATTGGAACCCTGCATTACAGCTTAATGCTAATGGAACGGCAAACGTCACATTCTGGAATAACTCCAATGTAAGTAAGATTTCCGTATATGCAGAAGGCCTTACAAATGATGGAGTAATTTTGCATGGTGAACAGAAATAAATGATTAATCCAAATGAACAAGCTCGTTTTGCTCATTTGGATTATTTCTTTAAGTGATAATCACCACAATGTAGAATCTGTTCAGTTCTTATATATCTTCTTTGCGATAGGTCGGTTTTTGTTCTGAATCAGTTCTTGCATAAAAAACGCAGAAATATTTGGTAATGTGAAGATTAATCCATATCTTTGCATTCTGTAAAGATAACTCACAAGTACCTTGAATTTAAACAATTAATATAATGAGAAAAAGATACATTCTTACAGCACTTTCTGTCTCTATGTTCTGTCATGTAATGGCAGATAATGTCCTGACACGTGACACTACTACTATTCAGGCTGCAAGTCCTTCACAACTATATAAGGAAAAAAATGAAAAGAAATTTATAAAACCAGAGGCTCTCGGTTTCAAGATTAAGAATATTGAGGTTCCTAAGAATTTCTATAACTTCATAACAGATGATTCATGTGAGAACATCTGTTTTCTTAGTGCAGATACAATAGCGGATGAAACTAAGAAAAAGAAGAAGCAGAATATATTGATGACCGTAAAGCGCATATCTGACGACAAACTCCTATACAGCAAGACTTTCCCATGGAAAGGACAGAAATATATATTGTCAAAAACAAGCGTGACGGAGATGCTCTTCAATAATACCACTATCACGGATTTTGCATCAACCGCACAGGTGTTTCAACAGAAAAGTGTGCACTCATATTTAGGTTATGTAAATGACAGACTCCTCCTTTGCACACGTAACAACATAACCGATGCTGGAAAGATAACAGCCTATTCCTTGAAGACAGGTGAGGAGATATGGCAAACGAAAAAGATTCTCAACGTCAATTATGGTCTGACCTATTGCCAGCCTATAGATGAAGCGAGTGACTATGTTGTCTCAGGAGACCTCATTCGTGTCAATTGGGAAACTGGTGACTTAAAGAAATTGGATTGCAAGACATGCATCACTAATAAGAAAAGTGTCCTAACTACTGCACTTATAGGAGTAGCTGCAGGAGTTGCAGGAGGTATGATAGGAGCTCCTATGATGTATATTCCTGTCTATACTCCAACATACAACAACTACCGCTCGTTCTACTATATGCCAAGTTCACTTAGAATAGCCGGACTTAACTCTGACGTTATTCAGAACTCTGGAAAGAACTATTTCGCTGACCGCAATTCATTACATTGTTTCGATAATGATATGAACGAGACATGGAATGTAGAACTTCCTGAGAAGGGCACGCGCTCAGAACTCTTCCTCAAAGGCGACACAATATGCATGGTAAACCTCGCATTGGGTATTTATGGCAATAGTGGCACAAAGGCAATGGAAAAACCATACGTCGCTACATTCAGCGCCAATGATGGTAAGTTGTTCTCATATCAGCCAATAGAGATGGAAAAGCAAAACGTCATATCCTGTATCTCTTTCGGCGATCAATTACGCTTGCTTTTCCCAAACCGAGAAGCTATCTACAACACTACCAGCAATAAGATGGAATTTTTTGATACTGATACAACCCTTATAGGAAGTTTCAGATACTATATTGGCGAGGGACAGTTGTATAAACTGAATTCAGATAACTCATTCTCTGAGTTAAATCCAACAAAGGATTATATGCCTATTAGGACAAACAATGGATATGTTGTGGATGTAAAGAATGGAAAGCCAACCGTCTTGGCGACCCCGTCTGAGGCATTCAGAACCATAGCAACCCACGATGATATGACATTCATCATAGGACAGAGAGGTGGGTTCATGGAGCTATGGTTACTCAAAAATGGTGAGGCTGCCCTCATTAATGACAGGATAGAATCCATCCGTACAAAATACAGACACCTGATTCTATGCTTAGATAATGGAAAGATACAGGTGATAAGTTATTAATTCCCGTAAACAAGCAAATAATACAATAAACTTAAAAAGCAGACTGCTAATCTAGCAATCTGCTTTTTTTTATTCAAATTCCTTTATATATTTCTCTATTTGTTGTTTAAGAATAGGGATGTCTTTTCTATCTTTGTTATTGCTTGAAGAATATGTTCAAGTCTGCTTTTATCCCTTATTGGCTCTCTCATAAATAAGTATCTTGTCTCGGTTAGCACTTTCAACAGCAAAGGGAAGAAGTTGTCCTTCTCTTACCATATCTACTGGACGATGTAGTCTATCCTCTAGATCGCATATCATTCCATAATAGCTCAAACCCATCCGAGCATCTGGCGATAAAGCTACAATTATATCAATATCGCTATTTTCCTTTTCCTCACCTCTGGAAAAAGATCCAAATACCCAAGCCTTATCCACTGGTTTCGACTTGAAATATTCACATATTGTATTTATAATCTGAGGATTCATATCGTATAATTGTTTTATTATCGACTGCAAATATAGCAGATATTATTAATTTTCAAAAAAGTTTCGAATAAAAGTTTATGATTCCCGACCATTTTTACATAAAAAAGCCCCAGACTACCGTAGTAATCCGGGACTCTAATTAATATTATAACACTAAATAAACATTTCTTACTTGAAGAGCAGTGGAGCCATTTCCTTGAGTGAACGGCGCCATGTGAGGAACTCGTGTGCTGTGCCCTCTGAAACATAGCCTGTAGCCTTGAAACCTGCTGCTGTGAGGTCATCTACAGCCTTCTTGATGCGGTCTGGAGTCTCCTTGCTACCGCAAGAGAGGAACATGTGCTTAGGAGCCTTGATGTTCTGGAGATCCTTTGGCTCGTAAACGCCACCGCTGAGCAAGCCCCAGTAACCGAATACCTCTGGGCGAGCGAGGGTTGCCATACGTGTTTCCATACCACCCATTGAAAGGCCTGCCATAGCACGATGGTCACGGTCAGCGATTGTGCGGAAGTGTGAATCTACATAAGGAACAAGCTCATCCATGAGAACCTTCTGGAATGCTGTCCAGTCGAACTCGTTCATGTGACCGAACTTAAGCTCATTAGTCATACCGTAGGTCATAACGATGATGAATGGCTCGCACTTGCCCTCTGCGATGAGGTTATCAAGGATAAGGTTTGCATGTCCCTGATTGCTCCAAGCTGTCTCATCCTCACCCCAACCATGCTGGAGATAGAGAACAGGATACTTGTTTGCAACTGCCTTGCCACCCTTCTTTACAGTAGGCTTCTCATAACCTGCAGGAGTATAAACGTATGCCTCACGCTCTGTGTTTGTAGATGGAGAGTGGAAGATAATCTTCTGTACGTTACCATGAGGAACGTTCTTGAGAGCATAGAAATCCTTATCGTGAGCAGGAATCTCGATACCTGACTCCCAACGTACTGAACCGTAGTAGTTCTTAGCACCTGGATCGTTTACAACACCACCGTCGATAGTGAGGTGATAGTAGTGGAAACCTTCATCCATAGGACCTTCTGTAGTGCCCCACCAGTAGCCGTCCTTACCCTTGCGGAGAACAGTACCGCCTCTGCCGCCAAGACCGAGGCTAACGATAACTGACTTAGCCTGTGGTGCCTCTACGCGGAAACGAGCATAGCCCTGAGAGTTAACCATTGGGTACTCCTGACCAGGCTGGTTGAGCTCGCTTGGCTTGAAGTCCTCGATAGGAGTTACGTTATCCAACTTTGGATCGAAGTTGAGAACTGCATTGTATGCTTCCTTCTTGTTGAGGTCCTTGTCGAAAAGGAGAGGATAGTTTGATGTACCTACCCATGAATCGCGGTCAGAGAGGTTCCAGAATGTAACAACGTCAACAACGTCCTTATGCTTACGCAGGCACTTGAAGAGCTGTACGTACTGGTCTGTATGGAGTGACTTAACCCAAGGCTTGATCTCTACACCCTGACGGCTGAAATTGAGCTGACCACCCATTTCCTCATTTGCACGGATATCAAGCTCGGTGATCTGGATATGCTTAACGAGAGTAGCATACTTGTCGATAGCATTGCCGAAATCCTCCATTGATGGGTTGAAGATGTTGAGGTGACCCTGCATACCGATACCGTCGATAGGCACACCTGCATCCTTCATCTTCTTAACCATGTCGAAGATACGCTGGCTCTTACCCTTGTCGAATGCGTTATAGTCATTATAGAAAAGGAGAGCCTTTGGATCAGCCTCACGAGCAAACTCGAATGCCTTTGCGATGAACTCATCACCACAGAGTTTGTAGAGGTCAGACTCGCGGTATGGGCTTCCAGCAGGACGATTGCCCCATGCAGGACGCTGCTGATCTGCCATAGCCTCATTTACTACATCCCAGCAATAAACGATGTCCTTATAACGGTTCATGACTGTGTGGATATGGTCACGAAGGCGCTCGTAGAACACTTCCTTCTTCACGAAGTTACCCTTCTTGTCGCGAAGCATCCAGTTAGCAAACTGGCTGTGCCAAACGAGACAGTGACCACGCATTGGGATCTTGTTGCGACGGCACCAGTTAGCGATGCTATCAGCTTTCTCCCATCTCCATTCACCCTCATTTGGATGAAGCTCACCTGGTTTCATGTCGTTTTCGCAGGTAACGCTGTTGTAGTTCTCGAGGATTACCTTCTGCTCAGCCTCAGAGAAGTTACGTGTGTTGAGCGCAACACCTACCTTGAAATAGTCTTTGTATGCATCCTTCAGTCCCTGAGCGTAGGTGCTCTGAGAAGCCACGAGTGCAAGGCCAAAGACAACAGCCTTCATTGTTGGGTTTAGTTTCATAGATGTTTTAAAAATAAAGACCTCCCCTCATACCCTACAGCCCCTTTCCTGCCCTATGGGCATCCTTTCCCCATAAAGGGGCAAGGAGGAAGTTAGCTTTATCGCTATAGAGGGATTGGCTTGTTAATTGTTATTTGTTGATTTTTAATTGTTCATTTAGTTTTAGCCTTCCGGCTCCCTCCCTCGGGAGGGCGGGGGAAGGGGTCACTTAATTACCTTCCTTCCATTACAGATATAGATCTGACCCTTCTTTGGTTCAACTACACGCTGACCGTTGAGATTGAACACATGGGTGTCAGCTGATGGGTTTCGGATGATAGCGATATCCTCAATACCCGTCGCTACCTCTGGTGAATAGTCGGCATTGTTGGTTACATAGATGTCCTTAATCTTGATAGGAGAGTTACCATAATCCCACAGTCCGAGGATATAGATATGAGAGACATCCAGTTTTACACCATTGGTTTTCTTCGTATTCTGAAGATCAACCACAACACGCGTCTTCTTGCCAACACTTAGCTCAGAATGGGCACCAAAATAGTCATTACCATCAAAAAGGCGCAACGACCAATTGTTTGACGTAGGAGCAGTCGCAAGGTTTAATACAAGATACCTGAATTTTGAAAAATCACGACCACCTGTAAACTTGAATCCTCCAAAACCATATTGACCTACTTTGAGTGTGAACGTACCATCTTCGTTTGTTGTTACAGAACCAGTCTCCCAGATACTTGGATTGAACATGTCCTCATCGTTAGGATAATACCAAGGAATGCTGGCAATAGAATCCTTCACATGCTTAATAGAATCCAGAATATGCTGCTCGCGCTCTGTAGTATATGAAGAGTAGTTCGGAATCTCCGCATACTGCTTATACCAACGGAAGATAGGACGTACACAAGCCTCTGGGTCGGTGTAGAAGCTATTGCCGTCAGGCTTGCTGTCATCATATCTTGCGAGTTTGTCGGCATCGGTAAAGAGCATCCAGCTAACGTTACCTGTCTTATCCATGATGAAATGGAAGTTAGCACCAAAGCCAACACCACCCTCTGTGCCGGTAGTAGCCTTACCCCAAGAACTGTCGTATTTCTTAGGAGCCCAGTCCATCTCCGTTACCAAGATAGGCGCCTTTGCAGCAATACCCGAGATGCTGTTATCCCAACCGGTACTGAAC
>CAMJKP010000082.1 GCA_946406435.1 uncultured Prevotellaceae bacterium
CCTGCGACAGCCTGGTCCCAAACCAGGAACGCTACCAACTGCGCTACACCCCGAATAGTTTTGGGTATGTTGTTTTCAGATGAAAGTCGGGGTGACAGGACTCGAACCTGCGACAGCCTGGTCCCAAACCAGGAACGCTACCAACTGCGCTACACCCCGAAAAACATTGGTTAGAAACCTCCGTTGTTTTCAAATGCGGTGCAAAGGTACGCATTATTCTTGAACTATCCAAATTTTTACGTAACTTTTTGCACCATTATCGGAATTTTCTTTACTTTTGCGGAAAAGAGTATTTATTTTCTCGACTTTTTCTGTATCTTCTCAATCCTGCGCTTAGGATCTTGGGCATCAGGATACAGGTCGAGGGCTTTCTTGTAGTTGGCTATTGCGGCTTCGTACATCTTCTCGCGCTCACATTCCTTACCCATTATGGTATATTCCACAGATAGCTGCATAAGCCTCTGTTTCTGTGTCTCTGCTTCCATTTTCAAACGTTCAATATCATCCATAAGGTGGTTGATGATATTCAGCTTACGACGAAGAAGTCGCTTGGGAGCAGGCTTTTCGATGTCATAACGGCTGTGTATGGCAAGGAAGAACTGATTAAGAGCCTCGTCAATATCTCCCCTATCGAATGCCTTCATAGCATCGTAATACTGCTTGTCGGCTGCCGTTTCCTTTAGTGCCTGATTGATAAGGCGTTGGTCATTGTAGCCTGCGGCAAATCGCTTGACCTCATCGCGCACAAAGACATCTGAATGACGTATAGGCTGATTGAGTTCGATACCCTCAAGCGAAGTGCATCGGGAAAGAGCCACGTAGGTCTGACCTCCGGCAAATACACCATGCCCAAAGTCAATCTTCACATTATTGAACGTGAGTCCCTGCGACTTATGTACGGTGATAGCCCAAGCAAGGCGCACAGGAAACTGTATGTAAGAGCCTATCTCCTCTTCTTCAATGCGTTTCTCCACCTCATTGAAGGTATATCTGACATTCGACCAACGGTCGCGCTCTACATCTACTTCCTCTCCCGATTCTTTCCTAACATATATTCGTGTGCCGTCCTCATCCAATCCGATGACAATACCAAGAGTACCGTTTACCCAACGGTGATCCATATCGTTCTTGATAAAGATGACCTGTGCCCCAACCTTCAGTTCAAGCTGTATGGGTGTAGGCATCATTGTTTCAGGAAAATCACCGTTTGTGGCACCGTTGAGAATGACAGGATCGCCAGGAAGTTCCTCAAGATGCTGGGTATTGATGAAATCCACCGTATCACGCGTTGTGGAAAGTGTTATAGCAAGACTGTCACTTTGGAGTAATCCTGATTGTCCGGAAGTCACCCTTGCATTAAGGAGAGAAAGGTCACGGTCGGTTGTCTGTGAGGTACGGATATTGTCAAGGATTCCAATAAAGACAGGGTCAGACTGCCTATATACCTTGCGCAACTCTATGCTCACCACCTGTTTCTCGCGGAAAACATGCGCATCGAAAAAGAAACTGGAGGGATAGAAAGGTTGCAGGAGTTGTCGGTCCTCATCGCGCACAACAGGCTCAAGCTGATACACATCTCCCACCATCATGAGCTGCTTACCTCCGAAAGGCTGTGACATATTACGAGAATAGATACGCAGTACCTTATCGATGAAATCGATGATATCAGCACGCACCATGGAAATCTCATCAATGATGATAAGTTCAAGCTCACGTATCATCTTCACCTTCTCACCATTGTATTTCAGCGTGCTGCGGATGTTACGTGCAGAATAACGACTGTCATTAGGCAGAAGCGGATGAAAAGGGAGTTTGAAGAAACTGTGCAGCGTGGAACCTCCAGCATTGATAGCTGCAATACCCGTAGGTGCGAGTATAACGTGTTTTTTCTTGGTAGTAGATGCAATATGTCTCAGAAACGTGGACTTTCCCGTACCCGCCTTTCCTGTAAGGAACACGGAACGGTTGGAAAACTCTATCAACTGTAGGGCTTTCTGGAGTTCTGGATTCTGTAGGTCGAGAGACATAAATATTAAAAGACCCACCCCCAGCCCCTCCCATAAAGGGAGGGGAGTAATTAGGCTGGATCTATATAAAAAGAATTAATTTCACGATAATAAAATGCACATCCCCACCGCAATCATGCGTATCTACTCTCCTCCCTTTATGGGAGGGGCAAGGGGGTGGGTCTATATATTCTTCAACGTAACCTGCGGCTGTGGTTCTGGCTCCGTCATTTTCTGAATAACAGGAGCGGCAGGAGCCAGTTCACGCTTAATAGGCTCACCGTTTGCATCAAGACGCAACTCCAATCCATCTACAAGAGAGTCTTCATCGAGCGTATCCTTATGAGAACGATAGAATGGACAGTCGTATTGTGATGAAGAAACGTCAATCTCCTTCGGTTTCTCAAACTTGGCATGATACTTCTCGAAAGCAGGATCGTTGAACACAGACTCGAAGAAATATCCGCAGATAGGTAGCGCGGTACGTGAACCCTGTCCGAGGGCACCAGTACGGAAGTGAATACAACGATACTCGCCACCTACCCATGCACCGACAACGAGTTTAGGACTAACCCCCATAAACCATGCATCGGAGTGGTTATTTGACGTACCTGTCTTACCACCGAATTCAGTATCTCGAATGTCGCGCACATATCCCCATAGGCTCTGACCTGTACCACCTGCATCACGCATAACGGAGCGCAGCATCTGAACCATGTAATAAGCAGATTTCTGACTTATAGCCTGTTTCGTCTCGTTAGGAGCAACATATACCTCATTACCGTCACGGTCAAGGATTCGTGTCACAAGAATTGCTTCTGGATGCGCCTTACCCTCATTTGCAACGGTGCTGTAAGCGTTGGCAAGCTCAAGGAGGTTCACATCACTTGCACCAAGCGATAGTGACGGAGCATCATCCAACGGGCTCTTGATGCCCATTTCCTTTGCAGTCTCGATGATGTTCTTAATACCCATCTCCTGACCTACACGCACGGCAACGGAATTGATTGACTGTGAGAATGCAGAACGGAGTGGCATTGAGTCGCCAGAGAAATAGCCATTGGCATTAGTTGGAGCCCATGTAACTTCCTTCTTCTCCTTATCATCCCAGACCTTCATTGAGAAGAACTCATCACGACGCTTGTCGCAAGGAGTAAGTCCCTGTTCCATAGCCTCGGTATATACGAAGAGTTTGAAAGTAGAACCTGGCTGACGCTGTGCCGTTACCTTGTCATATTTCCAATGGTTGAAGTCGATATCGCCAACCCATGCCTTAACGTGGGCTGTCTGAGGCTCTATGGCAACGAAAGAACAGTGCATGAAGCGCACCATATAACGTATAGAGTCCATTGTTGACATCTCCTTCTCTATCTCGCCCTTCTCATAGTCGAACAGCTTCACCTTATGAGGCTTGTTGAGATAGTAATCGATAGAATCCTGATTATCCTTGAACTTGTTCTTCAGATACTTGTAACAGCTCTGACGCTTTGCAATATCCTCGATGAAGTTCTTGATTTCGTTGTGATGCTCGTCTTGCCAAGGATTTGTCTTTCCCCAGTGTGAATTGAAATTGCGCTGTACCTGCTTCATCTGCTTTATGGCAGCTTCCTCGGCATATTTCTGCATACGAGAATCAACGGTAGTATATATCTTCAGACCGGCAGTATATAGATTGAGTCCGTTTTCATCAAGCCATTTGTCAAGGTACTTGGCAACAGCCTCACGGAAATACTTTGCCTGTCCGTCATAGTTTTCCTCTGGTCTGAACTCAGAGCAGTCGATAGGCTTTGCCTTGAGAGTGTCAAACTGCGCACGGTCAAGACTGCCATGTGTGAGCATATTCTCAAGCACCACATTACGACGCTTCAATGAGTTCTCCGGGTGAGAGATAGGGTTATAGAATGTAGTAGCCTTGAGCATACCCACAAGCACAGCAGCTTGATCTGCAGTAAGCTTATTAGGCGTGGTGTTGAAGTATGTCTTTGAGGCAATCTTTATTCCGAATGCATTATGTCCGAAATCAACGGTGTTGGCATACTGCACGAGAATCTCGTTCTTTCCCTCCTTACGTCCCTTAGTAGAAGCAAAGTAGAGCTCAAGTTTGAGGGCGGTAATCCATTCCTTGGTCTTCATGATGAGAATCTTCACCCCAGGAATCTTACCCACAAGACCTGTGCTGTATTGAGTACGCACGCGGAACATATTCTTTGCTAACTGCTGCGTGATGGTAGAAGCGCCACGACCTCCACGACCTGTAGCAGCATCCTTTGCAGCACCTACAAGTCCGAGCGGATCCACACCCCAATGCTTATAGAAACGCTCATCCTCTGTGCTGATGAGTGCCTGCCAGAAAACAGGTGCCACGTCCTTGTATTCTACAGGAATACGGTTCTCGTTGAAATACTTTCCAAGAAGCACACCATCCGCAGAATACAGCTCAGAAGCCTGAGCAGTACGATGTTCCTTGATATCAGACCACCCTGGAGACTTACCGAAAAGCCAGAAGAGATTGAGATCAACAGCTCCGAGATAGAGCATGAAGAGCACAACTAATGTGCCAAGAACGCTGATGGTCTTGACATACCAAGGGCGACCTTTGTAAATAGACTTGTACCAAGCCCAGAAGCTGGCTGTCATCTTACGGATGAGTTTCCAAGCACTACTTAATATTTTCATAATTCAATTAATTTGTTTTCCTTCCCCAAGAAGTATATTTTTTTCGCGCTACAAAGGTAGCATTTTTTTCTCTTGTAGAGCAAGATTATAGCCGAAAATCAATATAATTTATGATTTCCTTGATGTTTTCCGGACTAAACCATTTAATTTCTGAATCCCGCTTGTACCAAGTAAGCTGTTTTCGGGCATAGCGACGACTGTTACTTTGTATCTGCCGGATAGCCTCCTCCAATGGAATCGCACCATCGAAATATTGGAACATCTCCTTATACCCCACGGTATTTAGGGCATTGAGTTCACGATATGGCAACATTGCCCTTGCTTCCTGTTCCAACCCTTGCTCCATCATATCGAGTACACGTATATTTATACGCTCATACAGTTCATCACGATCACGGTTTAACCCAATCTTTATGATATTAAACGGACGCTTACGCTTCTCTCCTGTGCGGAACGACGTGTATGTTCTTCCTGTCTGATGGCATATCTCAAGCGCATGGAGTATGCGGCGCGGATTCTTCCTGTCCACAATGGCATAGTGCTCAGGATCGAGACGAGAAAGTTCTTCAAGGAGAGCATCAAGCCCTTCCTCTTCCAAACGTCTCTTCATCTCATTACGTATATCCTCACGTATGTTGGGGATATCGTCAATACCATTGCACACAGCGTCTATATACATCATACTGCCTCCTGCGAGGAGGGTGATTGGGTGATGAGTGTTGGGGGATGGGTGTTGGAGAGTTGGCAATAGCTTCAGCACATCCTGCTCATAGCTGGATGCAGAATAATAATCACCGATGTGATGAGAGCCTACAAAATAATGCCGCACCCTCTGCATCTGCTCTGCAGTGGGAGCGGCAGTACCTATCGGTATTTCCGCAAATATCTGGCGAGAGTCAGCATTGATGATATCTATACCATAATGCTCGGCAATCTGAAGGCAAAGTTCAGTCTTGCCCACTCCCGTAGGACCAGTTATTACGATAAGAGAGTTCACAAATTGAAATGCTTTGTCCTAATCCTAACGGATAACGCCACGCTCAGACTCTTCGAAGAACTTAATGACATATTCTATCTCCTTAGACATAGGAACTTTAGCCTTAACTTCTTCGATACCTTCTTTAACTAGTCCATGAGAGAATATGATACGATATGCCTGACCGATATTGTCAATCAACTCATTAGAGAAGCCACGACGACGAAGACCAACAAGATTGAGTCCGCAATAACGGATTGGGTCTTTTCCTGCAATGCAATATGGAGGGATGTCCCTTGAAGTACGAGAACCGCCCTGCACCATCACATAGCCTCCGATACGGGTAAACTGATGAACAAGAACAGCACCTGAAATGATAGCACAGTCATCAATGATAACCTCACCAGCAAACTTTGTAGAATTGCCTATGATGCAGTTGCTACCGATAATGCAATCATGCGCTATGTGCATATTCTCCATAAGTAGGTTATTGCTACCAACCTTTGTTGTTCCCTTAGAGAAAGTACCACGAGAGATGGTCACATTCTCACGGATGGAGTTATTATCACCAATCTCGCATGTCGTAATCTCACCATGGAACTTCAAATCCTGTGGCTTTGTAGAGAGACTGGCACCAGGGAAGACCTCATTGTTTGAGCCCATACGCAATCCCTGATTAAGGGTTACGCTGTTCTGAAACACGTTGTTGTCGCCAATAACGACATCAGCGTCAATGTAGCAGAATGGACCAACAATATTATTGTCACCCAACTTTGCATCAGGATGCACAAATGCCAATGGACTAATCTGATTCATATATTTATTCCCTATTCTTTATAATCTGACAAGCGTATGTAGCTTCACATACAACATCATCGCCAACAAAGGCATAGCCGTGAAGTGAAGAGATACCATGACGAACTGGACCGAGAAGGTCAACCTTAAATATAAGGGTATCGCCAGGAACAACCTTCTTGCGGAACTTCACACCGTCAATCTTGATGAAATATGCAGTATATTTCTCAGGCTCTTCCATCGTGTTGAGCACGATGAGACCGCCACATTGTGCCATTGCTTCCACAATAAGAACACCTGGCATAACTGGTTCTGTTGGGAAATGTCCCTGGAAGAAAGGCTCGTTGCTTGTAACGTTCTTGATACCTACGATTGTAGTTGCACCTATAGACACCACCTTGTCAACCAACTGGAATGGGTAACGATGTGGAAGAAGGTCACGGATGCGTCTGTTGTCGATTACTGGCTCTGCATTTGGATCATAGATAGGAGCCTGAATCTCGTGCTTGCGGATGACCCTACGCATCTCGCGTGCAAACTTATTATTAATAGTGTGTCCCGGACGTGTTGCGATGATACGACCCTTGATAGGCTTTCCGATAAGTGCCATGTCACCGATAACATCAAGGAGCTTATGACGTGTACACTCATTCTCCCATACTATAGGCTTATGCTGGATATATCCGAGCTTGCTTGCATCAAGACGGGGAACGCCAAGAAGGTCAGCAAGTGCGTCAAGTTTGTCCTGTGGCTGCTCTACCTCATATATAACGATGGCGTTATCCATATCACCACCCTTGATGAGATTAGCCTGAAGCAACTGCATTATATCGCGAACGAACACGAAGGTACGTGCAGGAGCAATCTCACTTGCAAAATCCTCGATATCATCGATTGTAGCAAACTGAGAGTTGATGAACTTTGACTCGAAAGAGCACATCGCAGTAATAGAGAACTGCTCATCAGGAAGGATTGTAATGCAAGAACCTGTCTTCTCGTCCTTTACCTCAATCTTATTGTGGATGATATAATAGTCCTTTGGTGCGTTCTGCTCCTGAATACCGATTTCCTTAATCTTCTCAACATACATGATTGCAGAACCATCAAGGATTGGGAACTCAGGACCATTCACCTGAATAAGACAGTTGTCAATGCCAAGTGCATAGAGTGCAGCAAGACCATGCTCTACTGTAGATACACGCACATCGCCCTTTGCAAGTACCGTACCGCGTTGGGTATCAACGACATTCTCTGCGATAGCGTCGATTATAGGCATACCGTCAACATCAATACGCTGTATCTTATAACCTGTATTCTCTGGAGCAGGATTGAATGTGACAGTCAGGCTGAGACCTGTATGAAGTCCCTTACCACAAAGTGAAAAACTGCCTTTAAGAGTTGTTTGCTTTAACACGACTTTATTTGTATTTTTATTCTTTATATTATATGATTGATAGGTGTTGGTGGCTTGTTGCATTTGAACTATACACCTTCACCTAACACCTATCAGCCAACACCATTAAGTTTTGCCTCAAGTTCCTCAATCTTCTTCTGCATGAGATCCATCTGACGATACATCTCTGGAAGACGACGGAAAACAGCCTGTGAGCGGAAGTACTGTTTAATCGGCATTGGAGGTGTGCCGATAAGCTGCTCACCATCTTTTATATTACCAGGAACACCACTCTGAGCACCAAGCATAACCTTGTTTCCAATTTGGATATGCCCAGCAAGACCAACCTGTCCGCCGAACATACACCACTCCCCTACCTTCGTGCTACCTGCAACGCCTACCTGAGCAGACATAACGGTATTTGCACCAATATCTGTATTGTGGGCAATCTGAACAAGGTTATCAAGCTTAACGCCCTTACGAACGAATGTGCTACCCATTGTAGAGCGATCAACACAGGTATTTGCACCAATCTCAACATCATCCTCGATTGTCACAATTCCAATCTGTGGAATCTTATCGTAGCCGTTTGCAGAAGGAGCAAAGCCAAAACCGTCAGCACCGATAACACAACCAGCATGAAGGATGCAGTTATTACCAACCTTACAATGGTGATAAACAACAGCATTACTATAAATCTCTGTGTTGTTGCCAACACTAGCCTTCTCACCGATAGTAACATGAGGATGCAGAACACAACCGTCACCGATTACAACGCCTGGACCTATAGCCACGAAAGGACCGATGTAACAGTCCTTACCAATTGTTGCTGTTGGGTCGATGAAAGCGAGAGAGTCTATACCCTTCTTCTTAGGCTTCATAGAAGCATAGAGTTGAAGGAGCTTTGCAACAGCCTCGTATGCACTCTTCACGCGAATAAGAGTTGCAGACACCGGACGCTCCAGTTTCAGGCTCTCATCCACAAGAACGATACTTGACTTCGTATCGTAAATGTAATGGGTGTATTTATGGTTTGAAAGGAAGGAGATGCACCCAGGGCGTCCTTCTTCAATCTTGGCAAAGTCGTTGATGGTTGTATTCTCGTCACCTTCAACCCTACCTTGTATGAGTTCTGCTATTTGTTTTGCTGAAAAATCCATATTTATGAAATGAAAGCCTACCGTTTTTCGTTAAGCCATATGAACAATATCAAACTTGTTTGAATATTGTCATGGCGAGAAAAGGTCGGCTGTAGCCAAAATCGATGCAAATGTACTAAAAATAATCGAGAACACGAAAACTTTACATGAGTTTTTGCGTTTTCATAGTTTTTTTAGATTATTATAAGGTAAAAAAGTATAATAAATTCGACTTTCACATAGATCATGTATCAGGTTTTAAGTTTAAGATTTAGATTCTAGGTTCTTAGTTCGAAGTGTTATTAATGGTACAAGCCTTATGCCCTCACAACATTATAACCTCATAAACCTTCGCACCTCCCTTCCAAGTCCGTTGCAAGTCCGTTGTAAGTCCGTTGTAAGTCCGTTGTAAGTCCGTTGTAAGTCCGTTGTAAGTCCCATTTTCCCCCAATCACTAGGAAAGGAAATTCAGCAAATATATGAGAGTTCACAAGTGATTCTAGAATTAAACGTCAAACACATACACATTCCTAACACATTAATTCTCTATACATTTAATGGTGTTTATGAGTATATATGCGTTTGGCATTTAATTCTAAAAAAATTCACTTGGTTAGTTTTCTACTATATGAGTTTACATATTTAAACCGTCTCAGAAATGGTAGTTTCACCATTCTTCTTAATGAGATATAGTCGGTATATCACCTCTTCATTCTCATCGGTAATATAGAACTCCAACGTAAAGTCCTTATCATTCGGAAGCGAATCTTTCAGAGATTCAAGCGATTCACGAAGATCCTGCTTTGCCTCGTCTATTGTCTTGACTGCCATATAGCCGATCTTGTTGAGTTCCTCAAATCCATCGAAAGTCAGATTCAAAATACCCACCTCAACATCTGTCAAGTCGCCTTTGTCATAGATGCGAACATGCTTATGCAGATGCAGGTCTGGTATTTCAGGTTCTTCAGGCTTCATCTCCACCTTGCGAGTGTCCCGCGTCTTACCGCTCTTGTCAGTAAGCACGAACTCCAACGTATAGGCATAGTCTTTAGATACTCATCTCCCCCTCCCAAATAGACTGTACCTCGGTTTTCTGCACAATTAATTGACATTTCCAAATGGTATGTACCCATATCGAGATCAGGAAAACTGCTAACTCTCTTTGATAATGCTGTCTGAACTTCCTGATAGAGAGTTTCGGGCAACGTACCCTTATTGCACACAGAGACTTTGAGGAAATAATTCTCTTGTATCTCATCATCATCGCTACTACCGCATGAGGTAAGAGAAGTTAAGACAAGGAAATAAGCCATCATGGCTGTTAAGCCCATTAATAAAAACTTTTTCATAAGTATTACATTTTGTGTTTATAAATTAAATTGTGGTTTTTCTTGGGGAAATAAGTTACAAGCATAAAATTAATGCGACATTTATGCCGCATTAATTTTATATGTGAATCATATACTTAGATCTTGGCAAGCTCCAGAGCCATTTCTGTCTGAAGCTCCTTCGCCTTCTGTCCTGCTACCTTTGCGAAGTTCTCGGTATTGTCGGCATAGATGATACCGCGTGAAGAATTAACGAGTAGTCCGCAATCCTTGATGATACCGTATTTGCATACATCCTGAAGACTACCTCCCTGTGCGCCAACACCAGGCACGAGTAGGAATGCGTTTGGAGCAGCCTTACGGATATCGGTGAACATCTCACCTCGTGTAGCACCTACGACATACATCATATTCTCGTCGTTGCCCCACTCCTGTGACTTACGGATAACCTTCTCAAAGAGACGTTCTCCATCCTTATCTTCTGTAAGTTGGAAATCAAATGAGCCCTTGTTGCTTGTGAGGGCAAGAAGGATAACCCACTTGTTATCATATCCGTCAAGGAAAGGAGTAACTGAATCCTCGCCCATATAAGGTGCAACAGTCAGAGCATCAACATCATACTCGCCAAAGAATGTACGTGCATACATCTTTGAAGTGTTACCTATGTCACCACGCTTTGCATCAGCGATAATGAACTGCTCTGGATAGTTTTCCTTGAGGTACTTCACAGTCTTCTCGAATGCCATGAGTCCCTTGACGCCAAAAGCCTCATAGAATGCGAGGTTTGGCTTATATGCTACGCAATAAGGTGCTGTTGCATCGATAATAGCCTTGTTGAATGCGAAGATTGGATCTTCTTCCTTGAGAAGATGCTCTGGCACTTTCTTCAAGTCCACAT
>CAMJKP010000083.1 GCA_946406435.1 uncultured Prevotellaceae bacterium
TACTAAGCAAAGATTATCATATCTTTTTCTTAGACGATGCAAACTTAGAGTTTCAGGTCCGTTATAAGTCCGTTGATGCTCCATCGATGGGAGCGAACCTGAAGCGAAGGCAGAACGAAGGCAGAGCGAAGGTACAACGAAGGCACATCAGCATTTCTAACCTTGCAGTAACGGGTAACGGGTAACAATAAGGATTTTAGTGTTAGCATACCTCATTTCAGACATAGTATCTCTGTCTGGATATGCTCTGTTGGGTAGGACTATGTATCTTATGCAAAATGCAAAAGTTACGAAAAAATTTCACGTTTTGAGCGGTAGAAGTTGAAAAAGTGAACAAAGTGTGCTCAAATTATGCATTTTTGGCAGTTGATGGCATAAAAAACGAAGATTTTTGTGTATATTTGCAGACATAATCCGAAAGGTGTGCAAAGACATATTGCTCAATAGCCTCTTGATTCACCGTCGCGAGAAAAAAGCAGGCATTTATTGTTGGGTCAGCCCCTACAAAAGTGGCTTATGTTGAACTGGGAGTCGTATGGCGAAAGTCGGTGCCTCTTTCGTTGAAATTAAGTAAACAAAAGAACTATATATACAACGATGAAAGAAAAAATATTATCAGTTTTGATCGTTCTGCTGACAGGTTCGGCAGCAGTTGCGCAAAACATGAGTCAATTCAAGCTACTTAGTGATTCTGCATATCAGACCAACACGATGTACCAGTCAAGTAACAAGTATCAGAAAGACGCCATGATCTTTATGGATTTTGTGGCGGACACGCATCCATATTACGTTAAGCCTGAACGCCGTACGGAATGGTATGCCAAGAAGGCCGCTATTCTTGAGCAATGCAAGAATATTGAGTCTGACGAGACCTTTGTCGATGCTCTGATTTCCGTGTTAGGCTCCCTCCACGACAAGCATACCGACATTTATACGATGCAACGCATGCAGGCGCTCCAAAAGGCTACGAAAGAGCAAGGGACTGCAGATGATGCAGAAAAAGTCGATATGTCGCAAGTGATGAGTCCGCACAACTCGTTCTACGATTATAAGTTCTTTCCAGAAGAGAGTATCTGTTATCTGCAGTTTAACAAGTGCTCGAATGCGCCCGACTATCCCTTCGACAGGTTCCTGGACGACATGTTCGCCAAAATGAAGGAAAACCACATCAAAACGATTGTTGTGGATGCGCAATACAATGGCGGTGGCAACAGCCAGCTTTGCAGTCAGTTGCTAACATACCTCTATCCTGCCGACAAATTGAAGCACCTCAAAACCAATGTGCGTTTCTCCGACCTCTTGGCGACTATTTGTCCAGAGAGTGCCCAAATGAAGAAGGACTGGGAGAATGACGGACATAAGGACGAACTGTACCAGATACCCTCCCCAAAGATACCTGACGACTATCAACAGCCAACGCTCTACGAAGGACAGGTGGTATTTGTTATGGGGGCAAAGACTTACAGTAGTGCCGGCATACTGATGACGCTTGCTCGCGACAACCACATCGGAACCATAATAGGCACCAACTCCATCTTCTCGCCGTCCCACTACGGAGAAATTCTGCCATATAGACTGCCAAACACAGACGTTCTTGGCACCATCTCGTGTAAGTTCTTCGAACGCCCCGATTCGGCAAGCGTCGATGAAACTTTCCTCAAACCTGACTACGAAGTTGACCTCAGGGACAAAGCTGCCGCCTGGCAGTTTATCGTCAATCACTTCTCCGTTCCATCAAAAACAAACAACAAATAATGGAAACGATCAAAATTTCTCACTCTCTTTGGCGTATGTTACTCTTGACCTTTACGTCTCTGGTCTTTGTGTTAGGTGGATTTTTTATGCTTGAGAATACGAATGATGGTTTTCATGTAGTAGTTGCTTGGTTGTGTATCGTGTTCTTCGGTTTATGCGGTCTGTATATGCTTTATTCTATGCTGAAAGAGAGGCTGATGGGCAAGCCGTTCATGACGATTACCGATGAGGGTATCATAATAGAGAACGCGAAGCAGAAGGTCATCCGTTTTGCTGACGTGGAGTCTTTTGAGTTGATGGAAATGAGTAATCAGCAATTTATCGCAGTTCACTACAAGTCCGGCGTGGAGCAGCAGAAATTGGACGAGGCTGGTATTCTTGGCCGCAGTATCCGCAATTTGAACCGCAATCTGGTGAATGCGCAGGAGACTTTTTCTACCGTAGGTACAGACATGAAGGCTGAGGTTCTGTGTGAATTGTTGAACGAGCGTCTTGGATATTCTATAAAAGGAAGTAATCCTTAAGAAATTAAGTAGCATTTCACATCATTCAAAGAATGATTCGGCTGTTACCACATCTTGGAAGATGTATGAGTGGGAGTTATGGCAAACAAGTAAGTATGGCTGTTTGGGAATAAACGATAGAATGTTGATAATAAATCAAATACGAGGCGAGGACTTGTAAAACAAGTTCTTGCTTCGTTTCTTTTTTCAATAACTATTTCTGAAAGCATTGAAATAGGCTGATTCTCCCAATAAGGCAGGTCCGTAGTAACTCCGTTGTAAGTCCGATGTAAGTCCCATCATCCTATAGTTATATTATAGGCGAAATAGCGGAGGAGAAGCGGATTAGAAACGAAGGAAGAGCGAAGGAGAAGCGATAGTGGGGTAGCGAAGGCTAAGATAATCTGCAGCCTGTGTTTTTTTGATATTTGTCTTTTTTGTAGATGTTTCTTCTCAATTTGTTTGGAGAAGTCGGATAGATTGTGTATCTTTGCATTCGGCAATTAAAACCTAAAATTAATATATACTTTTTTTGATCATTATGAAGAAGATATTTCTTTTTGCAGCAATGTTGTCAATGACATTGTTTGCAAAGGCTCAACAAGGTCCTGTGCTTCAGATAGAAGGAGGACAGATTCAAGGTGTTACAGCCGATGACCATCCAGATGTATATGTCTATCGTGGAATACCTTATGCAGCTCCTCCTATCGGTGATTTGCGTTGGAAAGCTCCACAGCCGGTTATTCCTTGGAAGGGCGTAAAGGTATGTGATACTTTCGGACATCCGTCATATCAGGCTGTTCACTATCCTGGCGGCTATACAACAGAGTGGGGATATGGCAAGGAAGCACCATATAGCGAGGATTGTCTCTATCTTAATGTGTGGACAAAGGCTCCAGGTGATGTGAACAAGAAACTGCCTGTTGCTTTGTGGATTCACGGTGGCGGTTTACGTGAAGGGTGGGGTACAGAACCCGAGTTTGACGGTCAGGAATGGGGAAACAAGGATGTTGTCCTCGTGTCAATAAATTATCGTCTTGGCATATTCGGCTTTATCAGCCATCCTGAACTGTCTAAGGAAAGGGGAAATGGAACTTCTGGTAACTATGGCATCCTTGACCAGATAGAAGCTCTGAAGTGGATAAAGAAGAACATAGCCCAGTTTGGTGGTGATCCAAATAATGTAACTATCTTCGGACAGAGTGCCGGAGGTCGTAGTACTCGTGCTTTGGTAGAATCTCCTTTGGCTCGTGGACTTTTCCATAAGGCTGTCATTATGAGTGCTGGTGGCGTATCGGTTGATAATGTTCCTGCCGGTCCTTTCGTTCCGCTTACATTGGCTCAGGCTGAGGCTACTACAAAGAAGGTGATGGATTGGGCTGGTCTTACAGACCTGTCAAAGATGCGTAGGGCATCAACAGAGACACTCTTTGCATTGAGCACTATATATTCAAATGTTACAGGCGAGCGCGTCACACTTCCACAAGGACTTATACTTGATGGCTATGTGTGTGTCAAGAGCTTTGATGATGCTGCACGTGAAGGTACTCTTGCCGATGTTCCTTATATGATTGGTTTTACTCAGCATGATATGGGAGATATGAGTATCGGTATTGCTGAGTTCGGCCGTATTCGTGAGGCTAAAGGTGGTAAGGCTTGGGGATATCAGTTTGCCCGTCCTCTTCCTGATGACGGCTCACATCCAGAGGTTACATCTCGCCTGAAGGGCGCATTCCATTCTTCTGACCTTTGGTTCGTGTTCAAGACATTGAAGTATTGCTGGCGTCCTTGGATAAAGGGCGACTGGGATTTGTCAGAAAAGATGCTCACGGCATGGACTAATTTTGTGAAGTATAGCAATCCTAATGGTCCGAAGGATGGTGTATGGAAGCCGCTGACGAAGAAGGATCCGTCATTCATGGTGTTCAAACTCGACCAGAACGATGCTGAGGCTTCTGAATTTGGTCAGCCTGTTAAGAAATAATTTTTTCCGTTTATTATATGAGGGACTGTCTCTACCTTAGTGTGGGGCAGTCCCTTTGTCTTTTCCAGTAAATAAAGTAAAAGACTGTTAAACGTTTGCAAGTTTCGAGAATATTGTTTATCTTTGCACTCGGCAAATCTACCAAAGACCGTGCGCCAGCCTTTGGGGCTGACACGCACTTTTGCCTTCGTGCGAATAATATTTGCAGTCGGCAATTAAAATTTATAGCAGAATCATTTGCATTTGTGTGATAACTGTTTTAGAAACCTAAATTTTTATTATTAATATATACTTTTATTATCATTATGAAGAAATTCTTTGTTTTTGCTGCAATGTTGTCTATGACATTGTTCGCAATGGCTCAAAATCCTGTGCTTCAGATAGAAGGAGGACAGGTTCAGGGTGTTACAGCCGATGACCATCCAGATGTTTATGTTTATCGTGGAATACCTTATGCAGCTCCTCCTCTTGGTGATTTGCGTTGGAAAGCGCCACAGCCAGTAGTTGCATGGAAAGGTGTGAAGGTATGTGATACTTTCGGTCATCCTTCATATCAGGCTGTTCACTATCCTGGCGGCTATACAACAGAGTGGGGTTATGGCAAGGAAGCACCATATAGTGAGGATTGTCTCTATCTTAATGTCTGGACAAAGGCTCCAGGCGATGTGAACAAGAAGCTCCCTGTAGCATTCTGGATTCATGGTGGTGGCTATCGCGAGGGATGGGGCACCGAGCCTGAGTTTGACGGTCAGGAGTGGGGCAACAAGGATGTTGTCCTCGTGTCAATAAACTATCGTCTTGGCGTATTCGGATTCCTTTGTCATCCAGAGCTCTCAAAGGAGAATCCAAAGGGCGTTTCTGGCAACTATGGCATTCTTGACCAGATAGAATCACTCAAATGGATTAAGAAGAATATTGCTCAGTTTGGTGGTGATCCAAATAATGTTACAATCTTCGGACAGAGTGCCGGTGCAGGTAGTGTTCGTACACTTTGCGAGTCTCCTTTGGCACGTGGTCTCTTCCACAAGGCTGTTATCATGAGCGGTAATGGTATTTCTCTGCCTTCAAAGGATGGTGTAAAGCCACGTCCAGCAGGTCCTTTTGCTCCAGTAACACTTGAGCAGGCTGAGGCTATGACAAAGAAGATGATGGATTGGGCAGGACTTACAGACCTTACAAAGATGCGTAGGGCTTCAACAGAGACAATATATGCTCTCAGCACCCTTTATGGAAATGTGACTGGTGAGCGTGCATTTCTCCCACTCATGCCAATCGTAGAGGGATATGTATGTACAAAGAGCTTTGATGATGCTGTTCGCGAAGGAACTGTTGCCGATGTGCCTTATATGATTGGTTACACTCAGCATGACATGGGAGATATGAGCGAGGGTATTGCAGAGTTCTGCCGTGTACGTGAGAGCAAGGGTGGTAAGGCCTGGGCATACGAATTTGCCCGTCCTCTTCCTGATGACGGCTCACATCCAGAGGTAACATCTCGTCTGAAAGGTGCATTCCATTCTTCTGACCTTTGGTTCGTATTCAAGTCTTTGAAACATTGCTGGCGTCCTTGGACAAAGGGTGACTGGGATCTTTCTGAAAAGATGCTTACTGCATGGACTAATTTCGCTAAGTACAGCAATCCAAATGGTGCACAGGATGGTAACTGGAAACCTCTCACAAAAAAGGAACCTTCTTTCATGGTATTCAAGCTTGACCAGAATGATGCTGAGGCTTCAGAGTTTGGTAAGACTGTGAAGTAAGGATTTTGGTAAACTTATAAAAATAGGGGACTGCTTCTGTTATTGTGAGAGACAGTCCCCGTTTTGTTTCTATTCTGTATGTTGTTGTTGGTATGGTAAACAACAGTTTGATTAAACTATATGTTTATCCTTTAGTCCTTATTCTTAATCTTTAGTGTAAATTTCTCGTACTCTTCCTTACGCTTTGGGTTCATTGGGAACCAGCCTTTCTTTACACGTTTACGTTGTTCGAAGACTTCGAGGATACTCCATAGGCATGAGCAGCCTACAACGCCGAGTACAGGGCTGAGGATCTCATTGTCGGTGAATAGTGAAGCTACTATGAAGGCGATGCCTGAGATGAGGAATACCCACCAGCATTTCACGCCGAAATGGTATTCTGACTTGATAACGATTGGATGAAAGATGCCGATGACAAGGAATGTTGTTACGGCGATGATAAGTCCGAGAAAATTCATCTTTTCTAATTACGAATTATGAATTACCTTTTGGAATTCAAACTGTTAATTATTAATTATTAATTGTTAATTGTTAATTTTACAATTCGCTCACGTCTATCAGTCCGTTCATTACTACATATACGATGATGTCGGCGAGAGAGCGGGCGTGAAGTTTGTCCATTATGTTCTTGCGATGGGAGATAACAGTTGCCAGACTTATATTGAGATGGTCTGCAACCTCCTTATTGATATAGCCTTTGCTCAGTAGTAATGCAACTTCAATCTCACGTGGAGAGAGAATCAGTTCTGATGGCTTGTGTGAGTGTGGTGGCATAGGCATACTGCCGTGTGGACCATGTTGGTTGCGGTTAAGAGCCAGAATGTCGCGCACGAACTGTTTTTCTTCCTGACATATATTGATAGTCTTGACACCTGATATGGTCATATCGCCATTGACGAGCACTATGCTTCTTGCTGACTGTTGGCGGAAGAACTGTGTGTGCTCAAAATATATGCGCGAAGATACGAAGAAATGCACGAACTGGTTTGTCTCCAGCATTTCCAACTCTTCGAATGTCTGTAGCAGTTTTATCTCTGCTCCAGGTATGATGTCCTCAAGAATAGCCTGCAGGCCTATTCCCGTGAGAATGTTTGGCTCTATGATTGCAAATTGTGGTTGCATATATCTGAATTTTGTGAGTGGGCTTGTATTTATTTAATGATAAGCAAAAGCACCAGAGTCCAGTGTGCCATTGCTCCAAGAAGCACGAAAACGTGCCAGATGGGGTGGAAGAATCTCTTGCTGTCGTGCGCGAAGAAATATGTTCCTGCTGAATAGAAAACGCCCTCGGAAAGAAGTACGATAAACTCTATTATATCCAGTTTCGTATATACTTCCGGAGCTATCAATAATATGCTCCATCCCATTATGAGGTATATCGCGAGTGATAGCTTTGGGTATTTCCCGAATGCAAAGACCTTATAGAACACACCGCCTATTACGGCTGCCCATTGAAATCCGAAAACAAGCCATCCTGTCCAACCGCCTATCACACCGACACATATCGGAGTATAAGAACAGGCTATCATCACGTAGATGCTGATATGGTCGAGGCGTCGCAGCACATTCTTTGCCATACCCGGTTTTACCCAGTGATACAATGTGCTTGAGAGGAACATAAGGAACATTCCCGCAATAAAGAAAATGACTCCAAATGTCATTTGCCAGCTCTTACTTGCTGCCGGCCATACCATCCATATTGACGACAATGCAAAGACAGCTCCTACGAGATGCGTCCATGTATTGCCTTGCTCGTTGATACCCCAAAACGGCTTGTCCGATAAGGATGAGTTATTTGTATTATCCATAACAGGATGCAAAGATAGTACAAATTTTGAGGATTACAAAAAAAAAGAGTATTAAAAAATCAAAAAATGAGACCCCTTTCCTGCCCTTGGGGCACCCTTCCCCCGTGGATGGGGAAGGGGATAGTAATAATCCCTCATAAGCGACAGATGGTAATTTCGCTCCCTTGCCCCTTCATGGGGAAAGGGTGCCCAAAGGGCGGGAAAGGGGTCGCATGGTTCTATTTTATCCACTCTCCAACCTCATTCCTCCTTGTGCGTGAAATGATTATCTCTGGAGGATTGTCGCCTTTGAGTATCAGTTTTTCTTTGCCGTTGGTGAGACGCTCTGTTTCTGTCACCTGTTCGAGGGGTACAATATATTTGCGATTCACACGCATGAATTTCTGCGGGTCGAGCATCGCAGAAAGCTTCTCAAGCGGGATGTTGATGGGATATGAGGTGTTATCGAGCAGTTTCAGATATGTGTTCTTTTGTTCTGAGACAAAGTATCTTATGCCAGAGATTGGAATCATTTTCTCGCCTTTTACGGTCTTCACCATGAAACGTTCGCGGAATTTCCCTTTCTTGGGAAGGGTAGGGACTCTGCGTGAGACGGGTTGGGTATTGGCAGTTATCAGACGTTGAGCCTTCTTCAAAGCCGTGCATAGCTTGTCATTGTCAATTGGTTTGAGAAGATATGACAGACTATTGTACTCAAAGGCTCTCAGGGCATACTCTTCGTGTGCTGTGATGAAGATTATCGGAATATTATCCGGAGCACAGGAAAGGGCATCGAAACTGAGACCATCGTTGAGTTGTATGTCTGCGATGATGATGTCAGCTTCCGAGTGCGAGAGAAAGAAATGGCGTGCCTCAGAAACAGTCGGTATAGGACCAATCAGTAGAGCTGACGGCATTATGTCCTCAAGCATGTGCCTGAGTACGTTGTATTGGTGCATCTCATCCTCAAGAATCAATATCTTCATCTTTGCTTGTTTTGAATTGTAAATCTGCTGCAAAGATAATAAAAAAAGTGAAAAGTGAAGAATTTACGCTTCACTTTTCACTCTAAACTTTATTCTCTAACCTCTAACCTCTACCCCTTAAACCCTATACAGCAATCCGTTCTTGAGATCCTTCGCTGCAGTCTCCTTGATTTTCACATGGAGTTTCTTGCCTGTGGCATTGAACGGAATCTGCGGAATGAAACGGTAGAAACGTGGGCGCTTGAAGTTGGCGATGTCCGGACTCTTCTTGCAGAAATCGTCCAGCTCCTCTGGCGTGAGACTATCGTCATTCTTCACGATATATGCGGTAACTACCTGACCACGAATCTTATCCGGCACGGATGTAACGATACAGTCCTTTACTTTCGGATGAACATTGAGCACAGCTTCAATCTCCGTAGGGTAGATGTTTTCGCCTGAAGAGATAATCATATCATCCTTGCGTCCTACGATGGTGATAAACTGATTCTCATCCCATGTGGCAAGGTCGTTGGTGTATATGAAGCCCTTGTAGTATTTCTTTTCTGTCTCTTCTTCGTTGTTGAAATACAGGTAAGGCGATTTTGCTGGAGAGCAGATGATAACCTCACCAACCTCGTTGCTGTCGGTAGGAATAAGTTCATCCGGTTCTGCACGATGGTCTTCATAAACCTTTACTACTCGCACGTCATCGTCAACGCATGATGCTCCGGCTGTACCTGCATTCTCTGGAAGGTCGAATGGGCGCAGGAATGTGTTCCAGAATGTCTCCGTTGTGCCATATCCGTTATATATATTCGGCGTGAGGACACGCTGATAGCGGATGCAGGCAGAACGCTCCAACGGACTTCCCATAGTCACGATGCCCTTGAGAGTCTGAAGGTCGTATGCCTGACGTTCCTGCTCGTCGGCAAGAGCCTCAAGTACGGTAGGTACGCCGATGATGAATGTTATCTTAAACTGCCAAACGTACTGAAGTGTCTTGAGAGCATCGAAGTGGCTCATTACCACCATTGTGGCACCTGCATAGAGGGCAGGACCAGGACCAGCGCAATGCAATCCGCCACGATGGAACCAAGGCGTGGTGTTCATCGTAACGTCACGATAGCTCATAGGGAAATGTATCATCACGTCATGAGCAGAGAGAACCTCGTTTATGGAGGTCATTGATACGCCCTTAGCACGTCCTGTTGTGCCTGATGTATAGAGGCGTGTGGTCTCGTCGTAGATATTGTAGCCAGAAGCAGGATCATAGTATTCTGCTGTAGAGGCATCCTTTACGAAATCCTTGTATGATATGACCTCTCCGTTGCTTTTTCCATTTGTTACGATAAGTCTCTCCGGCTTATGTCCGGAGATGTCGATTGCCTCGAGAACCGTTTTCTCGTTTGCAGAGTCGAAAATGATAACCTTTGGGCGAGAGTCCTCGATATTGTCAGCAAGCTCACCCGCACTTAGACGGTAGCTTACCGGGCAGCATACAGCGTGAATCTTCTGTGTTGCAACGTATGCGAAAGCAAATTCTGGGCAGTTGAGAAGGTCGAGCATTACAACGTCCTTCTTGCCTATGCCTATGGAAACGAGGGAATTAGTTAGGCGGTTAACGTCGTCATTAAATTCGGCGTATGTCCATTTCTTGTTACTTTCCGGATCTATGATAGCAAGCTTACGGGAATAACGGCGAACGTTTCTCATATAGCCTTCTATCCAGGTATATCGGCTTTCGAATAATTCTTTGAAATTGTCCATTTCTTTTATAATTATGGTGGGGAATTTAGCTGTTTATTACCACCGTTTTTAATTCTTTGAATGCAAAGATATTATATAAGGAAATGAAACGAAAAAAAATCGACAACTCAATTACTGAATTGTCGATTTTGAAGGATGAAATGTCATGCGCGGAAGCTTGTTCTGCGCACATCGTTATGTGGGTGTGCAAAAGTTTAAAGTGAAGAGTGAAGAGTTAAGAGTGAAGAATTTGAATTACCTTTTATGATGAAAAGCTGATTGTCGATTTTTAATCTGCAATACTAACTTAAATTTTTCACTATTCACTATTCACTTTTCACTTAGAACTACTTGCCCTTCTTAATCTTCTCTACGTAAGCGTCGATAACGGCAACAGCTGTGATGTTAACGATGTCGCGAACGCTTGAGTCGAAGTCGGTGAAGTGGATAGGCTTGTTAAGAC
>CAMJKP010000084.1 GCA_946406435.1 uncultured Prevotellaceae bacterium
GCACGTGATTTGTAATCTCGGGGTCGTTGGTTCGAATCCGACAAGAGGCTCAAACGAAAGAAGGGTATTCCGTGTGGAATACCCTTCTTACGTTAATTGATAATGGATAATGAATAATTAATAATTTGGATAGTTATAGTTCCGCTATACCTTCGCTAATCCTTCGCTTCTCCTCCTAACCAAACTCGATGAACCTTCGCTATTTCCCTAGAAAAATGGGAGTTTCATCGAGTTTGGTTAGGAGGAACAACGGAACTACAACGAACTTAATGCCTAAGAACAGCAAAAGAAATGGGCAATGCCCACAAAAGACATTGCCCATCTATATTATCAATTATATCCGTTTACTGGAAAGAATAAACAACTCCCATAATCTTCTTGCCGATAGCATCAGCCTCTTCCATAGAGTGTGCCTCGGAATAAACACGGATGATTGGCTCTGTGTTTGACTTACGGAGATGTACCCACATATCTGGGAAATCAATCTTCACACCGTCAATATCATTCACCTGTGCATCTGGCTGAGCAGAGAACATCTCCTTTACCTTTGCAAGAATTGCATCCACATCGGTACTTGGAGTAAGGTCAATACGGTTCTTTGCTATGAAATACTCCGGGAAAGTCTTGCGCAACTCACTAACCTTCACACCCTTATGAGCAAGAGAAGAGAGGAAGAGAGCAATACCAACAAGAGCATCACGACCATAGTGGCTTTCAGGATAGATAACTCCACCATTTCCTTCACCACCGATTACGGCACCTACCTCACGCATCTTTGTGGTCACATTAACCTCACCTACGGCAGCAGCACTGTAAACGCCACCATGCTTCTCGGTTACATCACGAAGAGCACGTGTAGAACTGAGGTTACTTACAGTAGAACCTGGTGTATGCTCAAGAACATAGTCGGCAACGCTTACAAGGGTATATTCCTCACCAAACATCTTACCATCCTCGCAGATGAATGCAAGACGGTCAACATCTGGGTCAACAACAATACCGAGGTCATATCCACCCTTTGCAAGCTCATCCATAATACCAGTGAGATTCTTCTCAAGTGGCTCTGGGTTATGTGCAAAGTCACCATTAGGCTCACCATTAAGGAACTTATATTCCACACCGAGCTTGTCAAGGAGCTTTGGAAGGATGATACCGCCAACAGAGTTGATAGAATCAACTACAACGCGGAAACCAGCCTTCTTGATAGCCTCAAGATCTGTAAGCTTGAGGTTGAGAACAGCCTCAACATGACGGTCGTCAAAGTTCTCCTCTGTATATTTACCCATGTGGTCAACATCAGCATACTCAAATGCCTCCGCCTCCGCAATAGCAAGAACCTCATTACCATCATCCTTTGTAAGGAACTCACCACGAGCATTAAGGAGCTTGAGGGCATTCCAATGACGTGGGTTATGTGAAGCTGTTATGATAATACCACCATCTGCACCTGCCATAGTAACAGCAAGTTCTGTGGTAGGAGTAGAAGCAAGACCGATATTGATAACATCGTAGCCCATGCCCATCAACGTACCGCAAACCACGTTCTTCACCATCTCACCAGAGATACGTGCGTCACGACCAACAACAATCTTGTTTGTAGGGTTCTTAGTGCTCTTACGGATGAATGTAGCGTAAGCCGATGTGAACTTTACGATATCAAGTGGATTAAGGGTATCACCAGCAGGACCGCCAATAGTACCACGAATACCAGAAATTGACTTTATAAGTGTCATATTATATACTTTTTACTTTATACTTTACACTTTACTCTTTACACTTTCACACCTAAATTCCTCTTTCGAATGTTATTTCATAATACATCGCAATCAAATGATCGCTTGCATACATATGTCCCTCTTCATGAGGAACGATAAGGCGAACCTTTGCAATCTCATCACCCTCTTTCGCTGGACGTCCCAATTTTATGTATGAAAGCGGTACTTTCCATCCCCCAGGAACATCAGGTTTATAACCTTTATTCATACAATAGTTTTTATAACTATTATACATAGCACCATAACTATTATCCTCTTTCGGGCAGAACGCCAGGGAAAAACTTCCCGATGTTTTAAGCACATTAACCTTTTCATAATAAAATTGATCTTCCTTCGGATCATCATTCCACACCACTAATCTTAATGAATCTGCTGTTGCATTGACATTATACTCCTTTAAACGACAGAGCATAGTGGCATGTTCACCTTCCTTCAACATGTTTCCGCAACCACGTCTTACAATCTGCATATACACGCCATTGCTAAAGCGCACGAACTCATTCTTTGACAAATCGGTAATAGTGTCTTTCAGAAATTCATCTTCTGAAATAACGTTGATTTTCTTACCCTTTATCTCACCCAAATGAGGGTTCTCTACAAACTTTGAAATAGCAGAAAGCTCATAATCACGCTGATCAGCATAACTCTCATAGTCATCGCATGAGGTCAGCCCCCCACATACTATGGCAAGCAATACAGTTACGATATAAAATATTTTCTTCATTATCTATTTTTATGTCAAAAGTCAAATGACAAAAGTCTTTTGTCCTCTACTTTCTATATTCTTAATAAAGCTGTTGAGTGGAGCTCATAACTCTAAACACCCCAAAATTGCGCTGCAAAATTAATAAATAATTACGAACTATTATCACAAATAACAGTTAATAATTAATAATTTACAGATTCAATTAACAATTAATAATTAACATGCCTGTCGGAACAATATTCTTATGCGCGAGCCCATGTTAATTGTTAATTTTTAATTGTTAATTACATGGGTCTCCTATAGCAGCTCCGCAAATGCCTTTACTGCCTTCTTCACAATCTTCTCAGCCTCTTCCACAGAGCAGTACAGTCTGCCACCAGAAGCATTCTTATGACCACCACCGTTAAAGAACTGCGCAGCCATCTCGTTGCATGGGAAATCATCCACCGACCTCAGACTCACCCAGATGACATTAGGCTTGTCGGTATCCTCACGAAGAGAGATAGACAGGCGATGCCCCTTGAGTTGCAAAGGCATGTTCACAAGTCCCTCAGCATCACCCTTCAGATAGTGGAAGCGCTTCAGATCCTGCTTTGTCAGAATGTAATACGATGCCCTGAGAGGGGTAAGGATTCGCAGTTTCTCATAAAGCACATACCCTACGAGACGCAGGCGATACTCACTAAAGTTATTGAACACATTACGGTATATCTTATCCTTGTCAATGCCCTTCTCAAGCAACAGACTAATGATAAAGAATATCTCGGGACGACTGGAATTGAACGTAAAACCGCCTGTATCCGTCATCATACCGCAATAAGCCGTAACCGCCATCTTATGCGTCATCTGCTCATAGCCACCCAACTGATAAATCAGACGGAAGACCATCTCCGACGCACTACTCATCTCCGGACGTGAGATTGTGAGAACGGTAGGCACCTCAGGACCAAGATGATGATCAATAAGCACCTTCTTTCCCGGAGCTTTCAGAAGCATATCGCCCAGAGGCTCGGTAATGCGCGACGGCACGTTGAAGTCAAGGCAGAAGATTGTATCGCACTCAGCAAACAGTTTCTCCACCACATCCGGACGCTTGTCATAGCGCACTATGGTCTCTGATCCCGGCAGCCAATGAAGGAAATCGGGAAACATATCAGGAACAACCACCGTGGCCTCCTTACCCTGCTGACGCATATATTCCGCCCATGTCAGGGTAGAGCCTATCGCATCACCATCAGGGTTAGTGTGGCCGAGGACAAGCACACGCTCAGCCTCGGCCACAATATCACGAAGCTGAGATATTTCAGCCTCAGAAACGAGATTTAATTTCATGAAAAAGAAATAAAAAAGAAAAAGAACACACACCTTCACCACAGCCCCTCACCTGCCCTACGGGCATCCTCTCCCCAAGGGGCGAGGTCCGAGTCACCTTTTTTCGCTATGAGTAATCCCCATAAAGTTTCATTAGTAACTTCCCCCTCGCCCCTTGGGGAGAGGGTGTCCGCAGGAAGGGTGAGGGGCCGTGGTGATGGGCTGTTAGTTTCCTTTTAGAATAACTTGTTTGGATACACGCCCTCCTCAACAAGCTTCGCAATACGAGCTACTGTATCTGGACGGTCCTCTGAATAAGTTACACCAAACCACTTACTTGTAGTATCGAGCACCTTGCAAGTTGCTGTGCCGTCGTTGATCAGCTTATTCACCATCAAAGGAATGAAGAACTCTGACTTGAGGTTCTTGATGTTTGCCTCATCAGAAAGGAACTCCTTAAAGTACTCCTCAGAATACTCGAAGTAGTCAGGAGTGAAGCCCCACATATTCATACTTACAGGAGCATTCTCATCCACGCGAACCCACTCGCCATCTTCCTTGTTGTCAGCACGATAAGCTACTGTACCATCCTCAAGACGTGCAATCTTTGTACGCTCAACGCAAGTTGTGAGGTTGCCCTTCTCATCCTTTGAGCAAACACCACGACTAACAGTACCGTTCTCGCTCAATGTGTTGCCTACACGGAAACCTACCATAGCATACTGTCCCTTAGCACCATCTGGAAGATCAGCAAGATACTTGCCGATAACCTTGAACGCATCACGGTTGTAGAAGTCGTCGCAGTTGATTACGCAGAAAGGCTCCTTGATAACGTCCTTACCCATAAGCACGGCATGGTTTGTTCCCCAAGGCTTCTCACGGCCTTCTGGTACAGAGAATCCCTCTGGCAGAGCGTCAATACCCTGGAAACAGAGCTCGCACTTGATCTTACCCTCATACTTTGAGAGGATCTGCTTACGGAACTGCTCCTCGAAATCCTTACGGATAACCCATACAATCTTGCCGAAACCGGCCTCTATTGCATCATATATACTATAGTCCATAATGGTCTCGCCGTTAGGGCCCAGACCGTCAAGCTGCTTCAAGCCGCCATAACGGCTTCCCATACCAGCAGCGAGGAGAAAAAGTGTTGGCTTCATAAATATATTTTTGTAGTTATTTTTCTAATTTTGCCGCAAAATTACAACTTTTTTTTTACCTACACAAATTTTAATGATAGTAAAATGAGTACATTCGAAAATTGACTGCAAAAAAATAGCCAGGCGATTGCCTGACTACTTTTTTCTTACAGCAAGAGGTTTTAATCTTCATCCTCGTAAAAGTAGAATGAACCGAAGCCCTTTGAAAGATCATTTTCATTTCCTTCACCGCCATTACCGACTTCTTCTTGAGCAGTACTTTGGAGCATTGATGTCCTTACTTTTAATTGATGGAACTTTACCTCTGGAGTGTAATAATAATTCTTTTTCATTTCTGTTATAAGTCTTTATGTCTTCGTTATCCCCCTCCCCCTTTGTGGGGGAAGGGTTGTTATTGGGGTTATTTCTTAAATACTTTCTTTCCATTAACGATATAGATACCGCTTGGGAGAGTCTCAAAGTCTGTTACCTGACGACCGTCAAGAGTATATATCTTGTCGTTCTGAGAAGCTGAAGCCTTGTTCTCAAGAGCAACTATGCCTGTTGTATCATCCTCACCATCAATAATGATTTCAATTGGACGGGCATAGTTCGCGTATTCTGCACCGTTTGCCATACGGTCTCTAACTGTCATATACCAACGATAAGAACCGAGGTTTGTATCACCAGAGAAGTGCATAAATGAACCATTGGCTGCCATTGTATAGTGGCCCTTGATGTTCGTCTTATCATAAATACCCGTCAAGGTATATTCATTCTCTGTCGTTGAGCAAGAAACAGTACCGTTTGCTGCAGCATACAACTTCGCATTCTCTGCAGTTACCGTGAGAGTACTTGCGGCTTTTGGCTTGATATAGTATGGCATATTAGCCTTCATAACCTGACCTGCAGGTATCTTGTTAAGAAGCATTACCAAAGGCTCATCTTCTTCTATCTCGCCATTGCCGTTAGCATCCTTCTGACTGACCATATAGAGTTTATAGAATGTGAAGTCCTCGAGAAGCTCGTCTGTCACCTCTACATCGAATGGCACATAGAAACATTGCAGATGATTTGCATATTTCTCGGCATAAGTGCGAGTATAGCTAATCTTCTTTGGCTCGAATTCCTTGGTGTTCATATACGCATTACCATCAGTAAGTGCTACCTCTCGTGGAGTTACAGTAACATTATATGCCAACACATCACCCTCTTCAAGATACAAACTGATGACAGCAGACTTACAAGGATTAGACGTTGATCCATCGTATGTTGGATTATTACCAGCCTTTATTGTAACAATATTTGAGGAAACTGTCGGAGAAGCAATAGAACCATTGGATGTAACCCTTGTTGACACTCCCTGCTTATTAAGCATATTATTTACAAACTGCCTGCTCTCATTGGCACGCATGGTTACAGAGTAGTTATATGTTCCAACTTCCTCAATATTAAACTCTTTCCAAACGTTTGCAGCCTTATAGGTTGCAGTCTTGCCTGATGGGACTTTCAACGTAATCTCGCTTGGATTTGATGCTATACTGTAAGTTGCCGAAGGAGGCGTATTTGCCTTACAAACGATGCGTTCAAGATTAGTACATCCGCTAAACGCATATGCTCCAACAGAGGTGATAGTAGAAGGCAATGTTAACTTTTTGAGATAAGTATGGCCATAGAAGTTATTATTTGCAATCTCGGTCATTGTTGACGGAAGCTTTATCTTCGTCACATTTGAGAAATATTTGAAAGCAGCCTGTGGAATAGAAGTCACTCCTTCTGGGATTACAAGTTCGCTTGAAGAACTATGTGTATTTCCGTTTACCATCAGAGTCTTTTCCGTGGCTGTACCATAAGAACTGTTGGTAAGATACTCGAGACCCGCAATTTTACAGAATGAAGCAAGGTTGGATACATTCACCTCTGACAGATTTGAACAGCCAGAGAATGAAAAATAAGACATTTCTGTCAAACCTGTGCCAATGTTTACTCGAGTAAGAGCCGTACAGCCATCAAACGCAGAATTGCCTATCGTGCCACTATTGTTGAGAGTAACTGTTGTTAATGCTTTACAGCCACCGAACGCATAATTGCCTATAGTGCCGCTATTGTTGAGAGTTACGGTTTTCAATGCGGTACAGCCTCTAAATGCCTCACTTCCTACAGAAGTCACACTTGAAGGCAAAGTTACCTCTGTGAGATAAGTGTGATCCTTAAAGTTATTAGCTGCAATCTTGGTCATTGTTGACGGAAGCTTTATCTTCGTCACATTATTGAAATAGCGGAAAGCAACATTCGGAATCTCTGTTACTCCTACTGGGATTACAAGTTCGTTTGAAGAACTATGTGTATTTCCGTTTACCATCAGAGTCTTTTCCTTTGCACCATAATTGGTAAGATACTCAAGATTCGCGATTTTAAGGAATGAAGCAAGGCTGACGACATTAACCTTTGACAAACTTGAACAGCCTGAGAATGTTTCTGAGCCTTTATAAGCATAAGCGCCCAAATATGTATTCACACCAAATCCTGTTACACTCGCGCCTATATTTATGCGAGTAAGAGATTTACAACCACTAAACACTCCAGCACCAATGGTTCCACGATTGTTGAGTGTTACAGTGGTCAGTGCACTACATCCAGCAAAAGCACCATCCTCCACAGAAGTTACTGTAGATGGCAAAGTTATCTCCGTGATATAATTACTGATAGAGTGTGAGATTGTTTTCATTGATGACGGTATCTTTACTTTTTGCACATTCTTGAAATATTTGAAAGCAACGGAGTTTACCTCAGTCCATCCTTCAGGAATAACAAGTTCACTATTAGGATCATGCTCCTCACCATTTATCATAAGAGTCTTACCACCTGGGGTGCCGTTCATCGGATCAGTAAGATAACCGAGATTCGCAATTCTATTGTATGAATCCAAGTTTGTGATATTCACGATTGACAAATTATCGCAGAATTCAAATGGCATGTCTGGATACATAATAGATGTAGAACATCTAAGTTCTTTCACTCCTGCTCCAACGTTTACTCTGGTAAGAGCCGTACAATACTTGAATGCTCCAATGCCGATAGTGCCGGTATTCTTGAGAGTAACCTCTGTCACATTAGCACAATCTTTGAATGCATAATCGCATATATCGGTAACGCCATCTTCTACAACAATCCTCTTGATAGAATTTATCTGTGAAGAATAAAGTATACTTGTAGTGGTGTACGTGCCCTTACCTACGACATAGAGAGTGCCATTTTGGATATAAGTACTTGTACCAGAAGCAAGATGAGTAGAGTGATTCCAGCCAGAAGGAACTTTGGCATAACTGGTACCTGTACCATCTTTCTCAATTAGATTTCCTTTTGCAGCAACACCAGTGATGGAAATACCTGTGTTAGCGGTGCAACGACCTTCAAAATAAATAAAACTAAGACTTGAGCAGTTGTTAAATGCTCGCGAACCAATTGATACTACGCTTGACGGAATATATATTTCCTTAAGATTGGCACATCCCCAGAATGCAGATTCACCTATTTTTGTACAAGAAGAAGGAATGTCAATAAATGAGAATGCTGCATTTATGAATGTATAATCACCAATCTCCGTGATAGTTGGTGCTACATAAACCTCCGTAGTCTTGGGATTATAATTCTCCCAAGGAGAAACAGCGCTTGCGTAATCTGGGATTTTACCTGAACCTGTGAAACTCAGTTTCATATTCTCCTGAGTGCCGTCAGCCGAAGTGACCGCCCAGTTAATTGATGTACCGTCAATAGTTCCACTTGCAATAGTGGTATCCGCCTTGACATAATTAACTTGCCCGATAAATAATATCAGGAACAGAATGAATAAATTTAGCTTTTGCTTCATTTTTTATTTTGTTAATAGTTACAATTTAATATACATAGAACTTTTTCATGTGGTATTGCACATGTAAATAACCGTCTTTTGTCGTATCTATCAGGTTTTAGTATGTGATCAGATTTGATAAAGTCAAATCACATCCCTTCCATTTCTTTCTGGAATTTGTGCACAAAAGTACGCAAAAAAGTTGGACAAAAAAACAATTTTACAATTTTCTTCAGTTTTTCCACAATTATTGTCGGTTTTACACACAAAAACAGAGAAAATATACGACAAAATGTTATTTTGAGCAACCCGAATCACACGACAAGGAATTTTCAGAACAGGGATTATTTTCTTCTGAACACGAAAAAAGCGCCGAGTAAACGGAAAAATACTGAGCAAAGGTAATAATTTTTTTCATTGCTTTAAATAATTTAGTTGGTTAATAATTAATGATATTTTGATTCATGTTTCACTTGCAGCTGTCTTGCTGATGAGCCTTAGCGAAGAAATATAACAAAAACATGAAAAACACCTTCAAGTTTTTATGCTTCTGCGAAGCCTATGCTGTCTTGTTTATATGAAAGACTTGTAAGCCTTTGGGCTTCCTGTCTTTCATTCAATCAAGCCGTAACCCTTTGCGAGGGCTTGAAACTTGAAGGAAAAAACAAGAAAAAGCCGAATGTTAATTTATTAGCTTTTTTATGTTTTTTACCTTAATGTCTTACCGTAGGCCTGATATGAGGTTATATTTTATCTGGAAGCCTAAAGGCTTACAAGGAAAATAAAACCTCATATCAGAAGAGACTCTCTAAGAGGCTCTAAGACATTAAGGGGTTTTTATTGTTTTTGTCTTATACATCTTGCGAAAGTTGAGTTAATAATTTTGATTTCATTTTCTATATTTAATTATCACGCTGGGACAATTCTTTAAGTTGTCGTTCCACTTCGTTCTTGACCATCTTTCGCACACAGAGTAACAGTCGTGCCTGTTCCTCCGTATATTGCCCGGCCTTTCGTTGTAGCGATGTCTTATTGCTGTTGGCTTTGTCCATTGCGTTCGTTTTTTTGATTACGGATGCAAAGTTAAGCACAAACCCCATTTTTCCATTTATCATTTTCCGTCAAATATTATTCCGAATTTAACAAACCGCCAATTTATGTTACATTTCATAGTGTTTTATGGTATTCCAGAAAAAGTTTTCATGATATTTTTTTGAAAAAAATTAGCATCGTTGAGTAATTTAACGTCAGTTCGACGAATTCAATGTAAACGCATCTCCGATGCTGAACTGACAATAATTACCAATCTACGCAATTTTTTTTCCATAAATATCCATTTTTATTGGTTGAAGATTGGTAAGATTGGTAATTATTGTCAGTTAAAACAGCTTGCTGTTTGTCTTAAGGGCAAGTCATCGAACTCACGTTAATTTACTGATTCTAATTTACTGGTTTAATTTTCTCCTAATTTACTTTCAGAAAACAACTAGCGCAAGCGAGCCTATCCGTAAAATCTGTGCTATCTGTGGTCAATATAAACATGAACACGGAAGACACAGAATAAACGGACTTGCTATTTGCTTTCGCCTTCTAAAAAAACAGTACAAAACCAATAAAAACATATAAAAACAAATGTTTTATTTTGTGTTCTTTTGTTTTAATTGGTTTTTCTAAATGGCGAAAGCAACTTATGCGAAAAAATTCCGTTTCTTTCGTGCTTTCCGTGGTCAGATAAAAACTTTGCGCCTTAGCGTCTTTGCGTTCAGTAAAATCGAGGTTCTCCCTCCTATGATCCTCCTATGATCCTCCTATGTACCTCCTATGATCCTATAGTTCCGGAACGGACCTGGAACTCTAAGTTTGCATCGTCTAAGAAAAAGATATGATAATCTTT
>CAMJKP010000085.1 GCA_946406435.1 uncultured Prevotellaceae bacterium
CGCTCGGACAATGGTCGCGCATCGCTCGTATTGCCTCAGAATACTGCCGTCTGGCGCATTGCAAGGAGGATAACGCAGTCCCTTCTCAGGACGAAATCGGCACTCTCCTCGCCCTCGCCTACCCCGAGCGTGTGGGTATGGCTCTGAGCACTCCCGGGCACTTCCGTCTGTCGAGTGGCGACAACGCCGTTGTGGACATTAATGATACTCTCTCCGCAAGCAAATGGATAGCCGTAGCATCGCTCAACGCTGCGTCTGGGCGTATCTTCCTCGCTTCGCCGATAAGTAAGGAGGCACTTCTTGCACTCGCCTACGACCATACAACCGTGCAATGGGACAGCCGTACGGAGCGCATCATCGCACAGCGTCAGAAACGCATAGGAAACCTCGTCATTGACTCGCATGATATTCAGTCGCCTGACCGTGCGCAGATAATAGAAGCGGTATGCAAGGCGGTGACGAAGAGTGGCGTTTCGCTTCTCGATTTCTCAGATTCCGTAGCATCGCTTCAGCGCAGGATAGAGGCGGTGAGAGGTTGGCATCCCGAATTGGAAATGCCAGATGTAAGCACCGAGCATCTTCTCGCTACGGCAGATGAGTGGTTGCCGTTCTATCTCGAACAGATATCAGGAACGATAGACAAAAAAACGCTCAGGTCACTCGACCTAAGCGCTATTATCTTTGGTATGCTCACCTACGAGCAACAACTTTCACTTGACCATCTGGCACCGACTCACATCACCGTTCCGACGGGTTCTCGCATACGCATCGACTATCGTCAGGGGGCAGAGGCTCCTGTGGTCAGCGTAAGGCTTCAGGAGTGTTTCGGATTGACCGATACGCCTACCGTAAACGACGGTAAGCAGCCCTTGCTTATGGAATTACTTTCACCAGGTTTCAAGCCTGTGCAGCTGACGAAGGACCTGCGAAACTTCTGGCAAGAAACGTATTTCGAGGTGCGTAAGGAACTGCGTCGCCGCTATCCTAAGCACTCTTGGCCAGACGATCCGCTCACGGCACCAGCCACTCGCACTACGCATCGCACAGCCAGTTCCTCATCGAGCAAATTGACGTGACCCTTTGCGAGGAATTTCTCAAGGTTTCCAGCCTCGGTGAAGAGGCTCGGACAGATGGTTATGATAGGCTTACGGCACTCGTTTATCTTACGGTGAAGCACTTCGAACAGCTCATCCATAGGACCAAGTCCCGCAGAGCCGTATGCCACAATTATCGCGTCAATCTCATCAAAACGCTTGTCGCAATAGTCAATGACCGCCTCAAGCTGCTCTACCGTTCCAGTAGCGAGAACGTCGATTGGATTTGATACGGATGCACCACTATGGAGCTTTGCAAGGAGTTCGTCGGCTGCCTCGCCTTTCAGTTCAGGCACGAGCATTCCGCCCTTGCTGAGCGCATCAGCGGTTATAACACCAAGACCACCCGCCTGAGTAATGACGGCAAAGCGGTTTCCCTCAATCTTTGGCAGAGAGAAGAGGCAACCCATAGCCACGAGTTCCTGACGTGAGTAGCATCTTACAATTCCAGCCTCACGGAACAGTTCATCAGCACGCTTGTCATCAAAGTAAGCAGAGCCAGTATGATGGTTTGTGGCACGTGCGCCGCTCTGTGTACTTCCCGATTTTACGGCTGCTATTCGGCATCCCTTTGCAATAAGCGACTTAGCATGACGGAGCAGTCTTTCCGGGTCTCTGATGCTCTCGATATACAGTATTTTTCCACGCACATCTTTCGCAGGGTCGAAGGTCTCATCCAAATACTGAAGCACATCCTCAACACCAGTATAGCGAGCGTTTCCGATACTCCATACGGAATTGAATCTGAGACCTGTTATCTTAGCCATCTCTATGGTATAGAGGGCGATACCTCCTGAGTTGGATATCAAATCCACACCCTCGGAACAGATAACGGGATTAGGCGAAGTGAATGCCCCGCAATAGTTGGCCGTAATCAGACCTATGCAGTTAGGACCAATGAAAGAGCATCCGTATTTATCGCAAGTGGCATGCATCTGAGCCTCAAGTTCTGCGCCCTCCTCGGAGAGTTCGCTGAAACCGGAAGAAACGACTATGAAAGCCTTGACACCCTTCTCTGCAGCAAGGTATTCCACATAAGAAGGGCAATACTTTGAAACAACGACAATAATTGCAAGTTCAGTATTCGGGATATCCTTCACGTCACGATACGACTTTACACCCTGAACGATATCCTCATGCGGGTTCACAACGTATAAATCCCCTTTGTATTTTCCATGTATCAAATTCCTCACTAAAGCCCCTCCAGGCTTCAGAGTATTATTCGATCCTCCAATCACGACGATGCTGGCAGGATTTATCAATTGTCTATTTATCATTTTCAGTATATGTTGTCAGTACTATTTATCTTGAATTTGCGTACAAATATACTGAAAACTTTTCATCCGACAAAATTTTTCACTCTTTTATTTTCGGCAAGTTACGAAAAAGGATATAAAATAAGACGTATAGAACACGAACTATCAGAAACTTGCGGAAAGCGAGCTTTCATCATCTATCAAAAAAAATCGGGACATCGATGACTTTATATCATTGATGTCCCGCGAGAGTTTGCACTTGGAAATAGAACAGGCGCTGGTTTGTAACCGCCCCGCCCTATTTCTCTCGTGCGATTAAAGTTTCACCCAATCATCAGATTTCAATTGGATTAATTGTCTTCATCAGCAGTTTGTGTCAGACGGAATGTAACCGGAAGAGTGTACTTCGCGTCAACACGAGCGCCGTTATGCTTTCCTGGAATCCACCTTGGCATAAGTGAGATAACTCGGATAGCCTCCTTGTCAAGAAGCGGATCAACAGACTTTGTCACCACAATATCCTTAACGGTTCCTTCCTTAGTTACTGTGAATCGACAAACTACACGTCCTTGAATCTTATTATCCAAACATGGACCAGGATACTTGACTGTCTTTGCAATATAGGCTGCGATAGCAGGCTTGCCTCCTGGGAATGAAGGCATCTCCTCTACAACCTCATATACCTTGCTTGACTTACTTACGGTTGGAGCGGCAGCTGCTGTAAGAGTTGTTCTGTTAGGACCATACTGAGAGATGAACCAGCCGCGATTCTCACGTTCTTGCTTCTTACCTCCAAGTTTACCGATTATATAGCCCTCAATCTGTTCCTCAGAAACAGTAGGTTTCTTAGCATAATCAAGAATCTCCTGTGGGTAGATCATGAACATTGAGCTATCAGTTCTATTGATAATATCGCGAACTTTGATCTCAACAGCCAACTGACGTACCTTGATGACATCCAAGAGGTCCTTAAAGTATCTCTTAGACTTACTCAGTCTCATAAATGAGCCGAGCCAAGCAGTACGAGCACCCTCACCGTTGTTCTCCTTCATAATAGAATAGCCCCTGTGAGTAGTGAGCATTTCAACAGAGAGTTTCTGGTTCTTCAACACAACGTTGCAGAAACCAGCACTATCGTGAGGAAGATATACATCCTTCAACAGAGACTGCAACGCACGCTCAACAAGTGACTTGCTGAGATAAGCCTTGAAGTCGGTCGGCATCTTACCATTACATAGAAGGATGGCATTACGAACGGCCTGAGTCTTGAAATCGAATGAATACAAAGGCTCACCGCCCTCTGGTCCAACAACATCAACAAGCCATGTATAGACATCGCCTCTGATGACGCTTGAAAGAGATGGGGAAGCAAGAGCATCAGTCGCAACTCTCCAGATGCAGTACGTACGTGCCACATATCGATTCTCCTGAGCCTCAGTCTTGAACTTGCCCTCGGTCATCTCAGGGAAAAGAGACGTATAATTTGTGTTTCCCTTGGTGTAAACAATTTTGATAGTTCTGTCAGTTGCATACATCTTTGTCAGCTTCAGATTCAAGGTCTTATCTGTTTTGCCTATCTTATCTTTCTGCTGGAAAACGTAGTTTTTGGCCCTTTTCGTCATCTGATCAGCATTGTTTTTCTGCTGAGCAGCAATTGGTGCACTGATTAGTAGAACCCAAAATAAAGTGTAGATGTATTTTTTAAATGTCATAGCTGTATGGTGTTAATAAGGTTTTTATTGATACTAATAAGGTTTTTAACTTGATACAAAGTTAGTAAAATAGTTCGATATTGCAAGAAAAACAACTGTTTTTTTTCCTAAATGCTCTTTTTTTCTATCATAAAGGGCAGTTTTGCAAACTAGGCTTTGCAATTTTGCGCTATATCAAGTGAATATTATCATAATTCAAAGGATGTTCACATCTTATATCATTCAATTTTCTTCCACCTTAACATAATAGGACATTACGGAAATCTACATTTTTTTCATGATTGCAAACCATTTCTCGTTATTTTTTAGTAACTTTGCGCCCAAGATATCAAATACATTAAATTATATGAAACAGCCTTTCTTTCTCTTTTACTTTCTTTTGTGTTGGAATATCAATCTCTTAGCACAAGAGAAAAACATTGATGGCAGTTATTATGACGAAGTCGGATTTGAAATAAAAATCACCGACAATCATTTCTATTATATAGTGGAACAAAAACACATGCGTTTGTGGTATACTGACACACTGGCCATATGTACATACGAGTGGGTTGACAAGAATTTCATCAAGATAAATTCGAAATCACCGACAGAAATCTTATTACCAGAAATGAAGATTACACAATCATTCGATAGCACTCTGCATGACAGCATTACGGTTGTGTTTCAAATGCCATACAATGGAAACAGGCTTATCACAGAGGTTACAGATGATAGATACAAATCGTACAAATCCGAATATAGAAAAGGGAACAGCAGCATTAAGTTGCCTAAAAATACAAAGAAATTTAATTTCCTGATTTACCCCCAAGAAGCATATTGGCATACAGTTGATGGCAGATTTTTTGGCATAACATATTACAATCCTCCTTTTATTGATTTTGAAATAAAAGAGGACACGAACCTCATCACAATAAATATTCCTGCATTAGACAATTCATTTTTCGAACGATACTATGTCGTAGATGAATTTGTGCAAGTAAAAAATAATCATATTTATTGGAAAGGGAAGGACTTCAAAAAGCGATAGAAGACCTATGCTTTCAGGTCCGCTCTCCCTTCGTTCTTCCTCCGCTCTTCCTCCGTACCAAAGTCGGTGCAAAGTCGGTGCAAAGTCGGTGAAGAAGCGGAGGTGCATCGAGTTTGGTACGGAGGTAGATGGGAGTTACATTAGAGTTTCCCCTACCCCACATCTGCGGAAAAGACAAGATTTTTATTGCTGATTTCTTATTATAGTTTAACGTAATTTCTTCTTCATTCTCATTTATTTCTTGTAACTTTGTAAGCCGAATTATAAAACTAAATTATGAAACCAAAATTATTTTCTTTATTTCTTTTTATGCTAATGGCATCTGCCTTGTTTGCACAGGAGATGACATATTCAAGTGACAATTACCAAAAATTCAAAGAAGAGTTGATTGCTGGCAATATCGAAAAAGCCAACGAGGTACTGACAAAATGGGAAAAGGAAAGTCCCAAGGATCCTGAATTATATTGTAGCTATGCCACAATGTTCTGGATGATGTCAGCAAAACAGATTGAGGAATCAGACGATTTGTTAGAAATACAAAATTCTGCTATGCTTCCAGACACCATCGCCATGTTTCAGAACATGCAAGTCAAGAGTTACCGCATAATGAAGGATAAGGGCAATGGCATGGAACTATTCAATAAGTCCGTGGAATGGATGGAGAAATGTATCAATGAGTACCCAGATATTGCAGAGGCTTATTACAACTATATCGAAATTCTCAACCATAAGAAAGAGTTCAAGTATAGCACCAAGGTTGTTTTCAAGTTTCTTGACCAGAGCATAAAGAATAATGGAAAATGGCTAAACTATGCCTTAAAGCAAAATGATAGCATTAATGTAGAAGAAGTGATCTACAAACAGACAAATTCGTTATTAGAAGGTGCTGAATATGAGTTGGCAGAACGAATGCTCGATCATGCAATCGAAATCTATCCACAAAACGCAATGTTCATAATGCTGAAGGGAGCATGTTATGAGAATATAATGCAGACAGACAAGGCGATGGAATGCTATGAAAAAGCCGTTGCTATCGATTCTACCAATTATAGATTGATGGCATACCTACTTGTTTGCCACCTGCGACTAAAGAATGTGGATCGTGTATTGGAACTTGCCAAGAAACTGGAATATTGTGGGGATCCTGAAGCTGAGAGAACGGTTAAATCATTAGGCCCATTATATCAAGAGAATGTAATTGAAATAAATGGAAAAAAGGTCGATATTACTCGCTACAAAGAGATTTCCAAGCTATTTATGAGTTTGGAATACGAAGAAAGCGATTCTGCCAAGATCGAAAAAATGCTTACTCAATGGGAAAAGGAAGAGCCAGATAATGCCGACATGATGAAATGTCGCGCGATATTCCATAATGCCCTCGCCAAATTGGAACTGCAGAAAGTAAGGGAAGCACAAGATCAAGATGCTTTAACGGAACTTGAAAACCTAGGTCTTGGCAAAGTCACCGTCAGGAAATGGGAACCTGGGGATGAAGGTCTTACTGGCGATGCAAATTTCCAAAAGGCATTAGATTGGGAGAAGAAATGCCTAAAGGCAAATCCTGACCGCAAAGACATGTATTTGCTTCTGTTTGAAACGGCCTTAAACCTTCGCGATGAAACAGCCATTTACGAAGCTGCACTTGCAGCAGCCAAGCGTGGATCAGAAACCCAAGGACAACAATGGTTGAAAGAGTTTAATCTCCCAATACAGGATAATACATTCACAGAAGAGCGATTATTTGAAGGTGCTATGCAAGGTCTGTATCAATTAGGCTCTATGGATTATGCCAAAAAGGTTCTCTCTGTTTTGCACAATTATTTTAAGGAGTCGGATTTCTTGACAAAATGGGATGAAATGCTGAAATAGCCTTGTATCTCCGAACCAAACTCGATGAACCTCCGCTATAATAGCGGACATAGAACGGACTTTCATCGAGTTTGGTTCTGAGTTTGATAGGAGTTCCCCCCCCTACCCTACACCAGTAGAAAACACAAGCGTTTTATTGCGGATTTGTTATGATAGTTTAACGTAAATCCTTCTTGATTCTCACATATTTCCTTTATCTTTGCACTCGCAAAAATTTGCCTAAAAACATTAAAACTAAACAATATAAAGAAATAACTCATGAAGAAACAGTTGAAGAAGGTGCTGGTATTAGGTTCCGGCGCACTAAAGATCGGACAGGCTGGTGAGTTCGACTATTCTGGTAGTCAGGCTCTCAAGGCTTTGCGTGAGGAAGGCATCAAGTCAGTACTCGTAAACCCTAACGTTGCTACAATCCAGACAAGTGAGGGAATCGCTGACAAGGTGTATTTCCTGCCTATCACACCACACTTTATCACGGAGATAATAAAGAAGGAGCGTCCTGACGGCATCATGCTGGCTTGGGGTGGTCAGACAGGCCTCAACGTAGGTACTGCCCTCTATCAGAGCGGCGTGCTCAAGGAGTATGGCGTTGAGGTGCTCGGCACAAGCGTAGAGGCTATCATGAACACCGAGGACCGCGACCTCTTCGTTAAGGAGCTGAACAAGGTGGATCTGAAGGTGCCAGTATCACAGGCTTGCGAGAACATGGAAGAAGCTGTTGCTGCTGCCCGCAAAATCGGCTACCCTATCATGATTCGCTCAGCTTACGCTCTTGGCGGTCTTGGCTCAGGTGTTTGTCCTGACGAGAAGACCTTTATCGAGATTGCAGAATCAGCCTTCACCTTCGCTCCACAGGTACTTGTTGAGGAGTCACTGAAGGGCTGGAAGGAGATAGAGTTCGAGGTTATCCGTGATGCCAACGACCATTGCTTTACTGTTGCTTCAATGGAGAATTTCGACCCACTCGGCATTCACACGGGTGAGTCAATCGTTGTGGCTCCTACCTGCTCTCTTCGTGATGATCAGGTAAAGATGCTTCAGGAACTTGCTGTTAAGTGCGTTCGTCACCTTAATATCGTAGGTGAGTGTAACATTCAGTATGCTTTCAACGCAGAGACAAACGACTACCGTATCATCGAGATCAATGCTCGTCTGAGCCGTTCTTCTGCCCTCGCTTCAAAGGCTACCGGCTATCCTCTCGCATTCGTTGCAGCAAAGATTGCCCTCGGCTATACCCTCGACCAGATTGGCGAGATGGGCACAACAAACTCTGCATACGTAGCACCTTCACTCGACTATCTCATCTGTAAGATACCACGTTGGGATCTCACCAAGTTCACAGGCGTTAGCCGTAAGATCGGTTCTTCTATGAAGTCTGTGGGCGAGATCATGTCTATCGGCCGCTCTTTTGAGGAAATGCTCCAGAAGGGTCTCCGCATGATTGGTCAGGGAATGCACGGATTTGTAGGCAATGACCATATCAAATTCGATAACCTCGACGAGGAACTTGCCAACCCAACCGACCTCCGTATCTTCGCCATTGCTCAGGCTCTTGAACAAGGCTACACCATAGAGCGACTCTTCGACCTCACCAAGATTGACCCTTGGTTCATTGAGCGCATGAAGAATATCGTTGACTACAAGCATAAGCTCGAAGGCTACAACTCACTTGAGGAACTTTCAGCCGATGTATTGCGTCAGGCAAAGGTGATGGGCTTCTCCGACTTCCAGATTGCACGTTTCGTGCTCAAGGTCAAGGAAGGCAATATGGAGAAGGAGAACCTTGCTGTTCGTGCTCAGCGTAAGAAGCTCGGCATCCTCCCTGCCGTTAAGCGTATCCCAACAGTTGCAAGTGAGCATCCAGACCTCACCAACTACCTCTACATGACATACGCTGTCGAGGGACACGACATCAACTATTATAATAATGAGAAATCAGTCATCGTACTCGGTTCTGGCGCCTACCGCATCGGTTCTTCCGTTGAGTTCGACTGGTGTTCGGTAAATGCCATCAACACCGCTCGTAAGCTCGGCTACAAGAGTATCATGATCAACTATAACCCAGAGACTGTTTCTACCGATTATGATATGTGTGACCGTCTCTATTTCGATGAACTCTCATTCGAGCGTGTGCTTGATGTCATCGACCTTGAGAACCCACGCGGTGTGATTGTTTCTGTTGGTGGTCAGATTCCTAACAACCTCGCTATGAAGCTGCATCGTCAGTCTGTGCCTATCCTCGGAACAAGTCCTGTTTCTATCGACCGTGCCGAGAACCGTGGTAAGTTCTCTGCTATGCTCGACAAGCTCGGCATTGACCAGCCACAATGGAGCGCCCTCACATCTATGGAAGACGTGAACGCATTCGTTGAGCGCGTTGGTTTCCCTGTACTTGTTCGCCCATCATACGTACTTTCAGGTGCAGCCATGAACGTATGCTACAACAACGAGGAACTTGTGCGCTTCCTCCAGATGGCTTCTGAGGTCAGCAAGGAATATCCGGTTGTTATCTCTCAGTTCATGACAGAGACAAACGAGATTGAGTTTGATGCCGTTGCACAGAATGGTGAGGTTGTGGAATATGGCATCTCAGAGCACGTGGAGTATGCCGGTGTTCACTCAGGCGATGCTACTATGGTATTCCCTGCACAGAATATCACATTCGCTCAGGCTCGTCAGATCAAGAAGATCTCTCGCGCTATTGCCAAGGAGCTCAACATCTCTGGTCCTTTCAACATCCAGTATCTTGCCAAGGGCAGCGACATCAAGGTTATCGAGTGTAACCTCCGTGCTTCTCGCTCATTCCCATTCGTCAGCAAGGTATTGAAGCGCAACTTCATCGAGACAGCCACAAAGATCATGCTCGATGCTCCATACGCTAAGCCTGACAAGCTCGTGTTCGACATCGACCGCATGGGAGTTAAGGCTTCTCAGTTCTCATTCGCTCGCTTGCAGAATGCCGACCCAATCCTCGGCGTTGATATGAGCTCTACGGGTGAGGTTGGATGTATGGGCGATACCTTCGAGGAGGCTCTTCTCAACTCACTCATCGCTACCGGCTACAAGATTCCTTCAAAGGACAAGGGCATCATGCTCTCAAGCGGTGGTGCAAAGGAAAAGGCTGCTCTACTCGACCCTGCTCTTGCTCTCGTAAAGGCAGGCTACACGGTTTATGCTTCAGAAGGCACAGCCAAGTACCTCAACGAGAATGGTGCGAAGGCAATAGCTGTGGGATGGCCTGACGAGTCAGGAAGCCATGTTCCTAACGTGATGGATATGATACACGACCACAAGTTCGACCTTATCGTGAACATCCCTAAGAACCACACCAAGCGCGAGCTGACTAATGGCTATAAGATTCGTCGTGGTGCTATCGACCACAACATCCCATTGATCACCAACGC
>CAMJKP010000086.1 GCA_946406435.1 uncultured Prevotellaceae bacterium
GCTGGCTTCATGAAGGTTGCTAAGGCTATGATGGCTCAGGGTATCGTTTAATCGACAATCCCAATATATTAAACAAAGAGCATTCTCCAAGCGAGGATGCTCTTTTTTCGTGCTAATATTTGGAGAAATCAATTATTTTGTTTACTTTTGCAAGCAGATATTATTCACATGTATAACCACATAAACATTAACAACAAGAAACAGAAAGTACATTTTAGAAAAAAATCAGACGAGCGGTAACGCTTTCCCCATGCAAAGAATAGTCCCTGACATTCTCAGCAATTAGTTAACACTTATTTATTAACTTGGGTGAGCAACTACCGATTCTCTCGAAATAAAATATAACATAGAGCTTTTAGCTCTTGTTCTCTCCTTAAGAAATCGCCAATTTCACACGCGAGAACAAGTATGCGAAAAGTTCCATGTCCGTTTAGGACGTGGACTTTTACCGTATCTTGTCTGCGTGGATGGTGTTTGGCGATACCTTTAAGGAGGACGAGGATTTCGGAAAGTCTGCGCCCTTTTATTATTTCAAATCATGAAAAAAATATTATGTATCGTCATTTATTTTTTATCTGTAGTGACTTACACAAATGCTCAGATATTAGATGGTTATAAAACTATATATATAAAATCTCACACCAATAATCAATGGGGTGTTGATGATCGAATGAGAGACGCTTTCTATAATAAAGGTTTTAATGTAGTTATGTCAGAATCTGAAATACCAACGGATCGTCAAGGACGTTTAGCGACTCTTGTCTTAACCTATCATTTCGAAGTAAAATATGGAGGCACACCATTCCATTATGATCTGCACAATATGCTTGGTGAGAAAGTATTCGAAGCAGAAGGTGTTGGAAACACCATGTCCGCAAAAGCAGATGTGAACCGCGCATGTAAAAGAGCATTAGGTAAAATGGAAGATTTGACGTATAATTACAATCCTGATAAAACTCCCAAATTGCCCATTCCAGACACAACATTATCTAATTTAAGTGACGAACAAATCACCAATGCATTAGCTAATGTTGATAAATCTGGAATCGAGGGTATTTATAAGAATATGAATGATTCATATTATAAACTTGCTATACTTAAAGAAGGGAGCAAATACTTTGCTCTGGTTATGGATACAGACCAGAAAAACTGGTATCATGGTGATGTAAAAGCCGTATTTGAAAACCTGAGGAAAGATTACTATAATGTAACATATCTCAAGAACAACTACCAAAAAATAGAGTCTGTAATACAGTTGAATGATGAAGGAACATTGAAAATAGGTGATTATAATTACATAAAGATATACCCCAATAATTAACGAATGTTAATTTTACCCACGTAGTGAAAATAAAAACAAGGAGTACCTTCTCATAATAGAAGGTGCTCTTTTTATATTGATATTGCACGTGATATGCAAAAAAATATTCTCATAAAAAAATCAAAGAGTTTAAAGAGGGGGGTGCACTTTTGCGTATTTTAACGTATTTTCGTTTGATTATCAATATGTTAGGCGGCGTGCACCTCCCCCCCCCCAAAAAAAAAGCAATTATTTTTCTTAGGGGGGGAGGTACACTCGTTATTTTCTATTGATTATCAACGTGTTATACACAAAAAGAGGTAAAAGTGCCCCCCCCTCTATAAAAACTCTCGCGAAAAAACGCACTTGTAATCCAGACATAGCATAATATATCTTTGCAATGCCTTCTCTACAGCTCCATTCTGTCGCCCTTTTCAGAGAAGGGAGGTAAATGGGATTTACAACGGACTTACAACGGATTTACAACGGACTTAGAACGGACCTGTAACGGACTTGAAACGGAGGTGGAACGGACCTATAACAATTGGTCTTGATATTCAACCGGTTGAGATTTCAGCCCATTAACTTTTCTGCAAGACACATTGCCAAAATGTGGTCAAGATGGTCAAGGTCAAAATGGTCATTTTCATTTTCGGAATGTGTCATTTGCTCACTATATATAAATATTAAATATTTATATATAGTGGAGGATTTTGACAACTCAGAAATCATTTTGACCAAATGACAAATGACCAAATGACCGCGGGGGGGTATAAAGTAAATTAACGTCAGTTCGGCGAATTCAATGTAAACGCATCTACGATGCTGAACTGACAATAATTTTTCGCAAAGCTCAACAAGCTACGCAAGTTTCCAATCTTACCAATCTTTTACCAAGAGAAAGGCTCGCTGACGCGAATTAAGGAAAGCAAATGGGCAATAAATTTTATCAGTAAATTAATTTACTGGTTTAATTTTCTTAGAATTTACTTTCAAAAAACACATCTCAGGGCACAAGCCCAGTTTCTTATTGGATTAAGATTGGTAACTTACGAAGCTTGTTGAGCTTTGCGAAAAATTATTGTCAGTTAAAAACATCTTGCTGTTTGCCATATAGACAATTCATAGAATTCAAGTTAACCATAAACAAAGAGTGTGAAATTCAAAATGAACTTCACACTCTTTTACTTTATACTCTTTACTTTATACTTTAATCTTTACTCTTTACACCTTAATCTATCCTAAAGCATTCCCTTTGAACTTGGGAGCTGATAGTGGTAGATGTCACGCTTTACAGCCATTTTGATGCTACGGGCGAATGCCTTGAAGATTCCCTCAATCTTGTGGTGCTCGTTATCACCCTCAGCCTTGATGTTAAGGTTCATCTTTGCAGCATCGCTAACGCTCTTGAAGAAATGGAAGAACATCTCAGTAGGCATCTCGCCAATCTTCTCCCTGTGGAACTCAGCATCCCATATCAGCCAAGGGCGACCTCCGAAATCGAGTGCCACCTGACAGAGACAGTCATCCATAGGAAGGGTATAGCCGTAACGCTCTATGCCACGCTTATCGCCAAGAGCTTTTAACAGACACTCGCCAAGTACGATACCAGTGTCCTCTATGCTATGATGCTCATCAACGTGCAAGTCGCCATTACAACGCACATACAAGTCAATCATACCATGCTTGCCTATCTGCTCAAGCATGTGGTCGAAGAAACCGAGACCTGTCTGGATATCACACTTACCAGTACCTTCAAGATTCACGCGCACGGTAATATCCGTCTCGTGAGTGGTACGGGTAATCTCAGCAGTACGTTCTCCTGCAAACAATATCTCCGCAGCAGCCTCCCAAGAAGAGGAATCGCCGGCAGTAATCTTGAGGAACTTACAACCGAGGTTCTTAGCCAACTGGGCATCACTCTCACGATCGCCTATTACATACGAGTTTGCAAGGTCGTACTCCTCCTTGTTCTCTATATATTTCTTGAGCATACCAGTTCCTGGCTTGCGGTCAGGATGGTTATCCTCTGGGAAATGGCGGTCGATAAGCATATCGTCGAAATCTATGCCCTCGCCGTGAAGTGTCTTGAGGATAAAGTTATGAACAGGCCAGAAGGTATCCTCCGGGAAAGAGGCTGTACCAAGTCCGTCCTGATTGCTAACCATAACAAACTCGAAGTCCAGTTTCTTACGAATGAACGAGAGGTTGGTTATAGCTCCCTCAACAAACTCCAGTTTCTCGAAAGAGTCTATCTGCTCATCAGCAGGTTCCTTTATGATCGTACCGTCACGATCTATGAAAAGTAAGCGCTTCATGTTTTTTATTTTTGGGGGAGTTCAAGGAGTACAAGACGAATGTATTTATCGTTTGAGATATTTGACGCATTTACTATCGTCTTGTACTCCTTATCACTCCTTGTACTCCTTACTACTCCTAATTAGAATTACTTATTCTGCTCGTCATAAACAGCCGAGCCATATTTATATATCAGACTTGCAGGAATGACAAGACTTATATATTCACTAACAGCAATAGCGACAACGCATATAACCATCATCAATACATATCCTGATGTCGGAATTGACACGCCATCATTATATACCATCTGAGATATGGCACTATAGTCATAAGCATAGCTGCATATCTGAAATGAAACATAAGGAATCAATGTCAGCAGAATATCCAGGAAAAAAGACATCAGGAATATTCCAAGGAAAGACCAGAAATTGCGGAGTATAAGCCTACCAACCTTAACCTTGTATTTCTTCTCCTCACGCTTTACCATATATCTTCCGAAATAGAACAAGCCAAATATTGCCAGAAACAACTGGAAAAACGCTGTTCCATACACTCCTAATAATGCCAACCAAGTGCCAGTTTGAAGTTTTAGCTGTAATATATCCATTCCGACTTTCTTTCCGAGTGCGTAAAAAAACACATCGGACACAGCTATTATCAATAGCAATATCCACATTGCCTTCAATACTGTCTTCGGATTAGCTAAAACAAAAGTGAATCCTGCTTTCAAGCATGACACAAAGCCACGAGACTGATAAATTGACTCCATAGTTTTATTTTTAGGTTTTGAGGTTAGGAGGTTTTAAGGTTATAAGGTCGAAATGCCATGAGCGATGCTGACCTACAACCTTAAAACCTTATAACCTTGTCTTTACTTCTTCCTCAGTTCTTCCAGCGAAGCCTTCAGAGCTGCAATCTTCTCGAGAGAATCCTGTTCCTTCTTACGCTCAAGGGCAACAACCTCAGGTTTGGCATTCTGAACGAAACGCTCATTGCTGAGCTTCTTGCGAACGCCAACGAGGAAGCCCTCAAGATGCTTGAGCTGTGCCTCCTGCTTTTCAATCTCAGCAGCAACGTCGATAAGATTACCAAGTGGAACGGCGTACTCAGAAGTGCCAACCATGAACGCACTTGCATCAGCACTCTTATCTGCCACAACCTCAATACCGTCAAGGTTAGCCATCTTGATAACGACGCTATCATATTGGGCATAGTCATTATTGCCTACTGCCTTCAGAGAAAGAACCTCCTTAGGAGCGATATTCTTCTGATTGCGAACAGTACGAACACCTGCAACGATATTCTTTACCGTCTCAATGCCTGCGATGATAGCCTCATCCTCAGCAGTAACAGCATCAAACTTAACCGTACTTACCATGATGCTCTCGCCTGGCTTACGGTCATAGATATGCTGCCAGATTTCCTCTGTGATGAATGGCATGAATGGGTGGATGATACGCATCAGATAGTCAAAGAAGCAGAGAGTTGCCTCGTATGTCTTCTTGTCGATTGGCTTCTGATAGCCAGGCTTGATCATCTCAAGGTACCAGCCAGAGAACTCATCGGTGAAGAGCTTGAACGCTGTCATCAGAGCCTCGTTGAGACGATACTTAGAATAGAGGTCGTTGATTTCTGCGTATGCGGTCTTCATCTTTGCCTCAAACCACTTGATTGCAATCTTACTTGCCTCTGGCTGCTCGATATCGGCTGTTTCCCAACCCTGAACGAGACGGAAAGCGTTCCATATCTTGTTACAGAAGCCCATACCCTGCTGGCAGAGTGACTCGTCGAAGAGAATGTCATTACCTGCAGGAGCAGAGAGCATCATACCCATACGAACACCGTCAGCACCATATCTCTCAATAAGATCCAATGGATCAGGAGAGTTACCGAGAGACTTACTCATCTTACGGCCGAGCTTGTCACGAACGATACCTGTGAAATATACGTTCTTGAAAGGTATCTGCTTCTGATACTCACAACCAGCCATAATCATACGTGCTACCCAGAAGAAGATGATATCCGGACCAGTTACAAGGTCTGATGTTGGGTAGTAGTAGTTGATTTCCTCATTACCAGGATTGTTAATACCGTCAAAGAGGGAGATAGGCCACAGCCAAGAAGAAAACCATGTATCAAGAGCGTCCTCATCACGTTTGAGGTCGGCTGCTGTTACAGAAGGATCAATAGCCTGTGCCTTCTTCAGAGCCTCTTCCTCTGTGAGAGCTACTACGAAGCGCTCCTCACCATCGGCTGTCTCAGGAAGGAAATATGCAGGAATACGATGTCCCCACCAAAGCTGACGGGAGATACACCAGTCCTGAATATTCTCAAGCCAGTTCTTATATGTTGTAACATACTTGCTTGGATAGAACTTCAGCTCACCAGAGAGTACTGGTGGAAGGGCGATATCTGCCATGTGCTTCATAGCAAGGAACCATTGCTTGCAGAGACGTGGCTCAACGGCTGTGTCCTGATTACGCTCAGAGTAGCCCACCTTATTGTCATAGTCCTCAATGTGATCCATGAGACCTGCAGCCTCAAGGTCAATGGCAATCTGCTTGCGAACATCCATACGATCCTGACCAACATACATACCAGCAGCCTCAGAGATTGTGCCGTCTGGGTTGAAGATGTCGATAATCTCGAGATTATGTGTCTTACCGAGATTATAGTCGTTCACGTCATGTGCAGGAGTTACCTTCAGACAGCCAGTACCGAACTCGATATCAACATATCTGTCCTCGATTACAGGAATAACACGGTTTACCAACGGAACAATAACCTTATGACCACGCAACCAATGGTTCTTTGGGTCCTTAGGGTTGATACACATAGCGGTATCACCCATGATTGTCTCAGGACGTGTAGTTGCAACTACTGCATAGTAGCCCTTCTCATCCTTATGGAAAACCTCACCTTCCTCGCCTGTGAGAACAACAGGATTCTCTGCAGCATCAGCAACATAATATTTCAGGTGATAGAGCTTTGACTTCTCCTCACGATATATAACCTCCTCGGTTGAAAGTACGGTCTGAGCCTTAGGATCCCAGTTCACCATACGGAGGCCACGATAGATATAGCCCTTCTCGTAGAGGTCAACGAACACCTTGAGCACAGACTCAGAACGAAGCTCGTCCATAGTGAATGCTGTACGATCCCAGTCACAAGAAGCACCGAGCTTGCGAAGCTGCTTAAGGATGATGCCTCCGTGTTCTTCTGTCCATGCCCAGGCATGCTTGAGGAATTCCTCGCGGGTAAGATCACGTTTCTTGATACCCTGCTGAGCGAGTTTGTTAACGACCTTTGCCTCTGTAGCAATAGAAGCATGGTCAGTTCCAGGAACCCAGCACGCATTCTTGCCGTCAAGACGCGCCTTACGGATAAGGATATCCTGAATAGTATTGTTGAGCATGTGTCCCATGTGAAGCACACCAGTCACGTTTGGTGGTGGGATTACGATCGTATAAGGTTCACGACCATCCGGTTTGCTACTGAATAGTTTGTTGTCCAGCCAATACTGGTACCATCGAGCCTCCACTTCATTTGGGGCATACTTACTTGCTAATTCCATTTATCTTGAATATTGTTTATTTTGTTTATCAATTTCATTAAAGGAAGCATCCGTACGGGCGCGTTCCTTATAATCGAGGTGCAAAGATACACATTTTTTCTCAAAAATTTGGGTATCTCACATTATTTTTCTACTTTTGCAATGAAAATCTTAAAACTATAAACAAAAATTGCATACAAGAGAAGAAAAACTTGAGGCATTTGGCAGATTAATCGATGTCCTCGACAACCTGCGCGAAAAATGCCCTTGGGATCGTAAGCAGACAAACGAAAGCCTGCGCCCTCACACCATCGAAGAGGCATACGAGCTTTGCGATGCCATCATGCAGAACGAGCCTAAGGAGATTCAGAAAGAACTTGGTGACGTGCTTGAGCATGTCATCTTCTATTCTATCATAGGCCGAGAGAAAGGCGAGTTCGATATTGCCGATGTCTGCAACAAGGAAGCGGACAAGCTCATCTTCCGTCACCCTCACATCTATGGCGAGGTGAAGGCAGAGACGAGCGATGACGTGAGTGCTGTTTGGGAACAGATCAAGCAGAAAGAGAAAGACGGTAACAAGAGCGTTCTTTCCGGCGTTCCAAGTTCCCTTCCAAGCCTAATCAAAGCCTATCGCATTCAGGACAAGGCCACCAACGTGGGCTTCGACTGGGAAAAGAAGGAGGACGTATGGGCAAAGGTTCACGAAGAACTGGAAGAACTTGAGACTGAGCTTCGCAAGGAAGACAAGGAGCGCTCTCTTGAAGAGTTAGGCGATTTCCTCTTCTCTCTCGTCAATGCTGCAAGATTGTATCACCTTAATCCTGATACGGCACTTGAAAAGACGAATCAGAAATTCACCCGTCGCTTCAACTATATTGAGCAGAAATCAAAGGAACTCGGCAAACCTATGACCGAGATGACTCTCGAGGAGATGGATGCGCTATGGAATGAAGCGAAAGCAAACGAAAATAAAAAGTGAAGAAATGATGAAGAAATCAATAATATTTACAGCCGTGTTTGGCTGTATAGCATTACTCGCAAGCTGTAACGGTGGCAAGACCGATAACGCTGAGACACAAAGAGATACGCTCAATGTCGGAAGCGCTGACTCCACAATCTACGGCAAGTGCGGAGAGGGCACGATGATGAACACTCTCGAACTCGTAACCGATGATGGCAAGACCCTCACATTCACTATAGACGAGGAGAATGGTAGTGATGTTCAGGGCGGTATGATGAGCGGCGACAGAATGGCTGTTACCTACTGCAAGACCGCAGACGAGAACATTGCCCACAAGGTCATCAACCTCACGACTTTGCTCGGCCGCTGGACTTCCCTCGACAAGAACTTCACCATCAATGAGGACGGCAGTATCGAGAGTAGCATACAGGCAGAAAGCAAGCCTTACACCGCTTGGACTATCTGCAACGCCAAACTCATCCTCAATACCGACACCTTCGACGTCCTGTCTCTCGGTGCCGATAGCCTCTCTTTGGAGAACTCAAAGGGAATATTTGTTTATAAAAGAAGTAAATAAAGACCCACCCCCATAACATTTACTATTTAGCCATTTACTATTTACAATTTATGTACTATTTGGTTTATGTACTATTTCCGCAAGTCCATGACCTAGTAAAAAATAGTAAATATCAGGAAATAGTAAATTGTAAATAGTAAATAGCTAAATAGTAAATAATTAATCGGTGCAACCATTCAAAGTACATATCCTAGGATGCGGCTCTGCTTTGCCTACAGCCCGCCATACCCCTTCCTCACAGATTGTGGAGATAAGGGGAAAACTCTTCATGGTTGACTGTGGCGAGGGCACCCAACAGCAGATAAGGAAGTCACGCCTCAACTTTACTAAGATATACGCCGTGTTCATCTCGCATCTTCACGGCGATCACGTGCTTGGTCTGATAGGAATGATAAGCACTTTCGGTCTGAATGGTCGCACCGCCCCACTCCACATCTATGCCCCGGGCGAGTATGAGGAACTGCTGAACCTTGAAATCAAGACATTCTGCGGCGGACTCGACTTCGAGGTCGTCTTCCATGCCGTTGACACGAACAAACAGCAGGTAATCTATGAAGACCGCTCTCTCACCGTGGAAAGCATACCTCTCTGTCATAGAGTGCATTGCTGTGGATTCCTCTTTAGGGAAAAACCAGGCTCACGTCATATTCGTCGTGATATGATTGATTTCTATAACATCCCAACCTCGCAGATAAACAATATCAAGGCTGGATTAGACTGGACTTCCCCCGAAGGTGAGGTGATTAAAAATGAACTTCTCACCTCTGATCCTGACCCAGTCCGTTCATACGCCTATTGTTCTGACACACGCTACTTCCCAGAACTCGCAGAAAGGGTAAAGGATGTCACCCTACTCTACCATGAATCCACTTATACTGAGGACTTTAAGGAGAAAGCCGTAAAATATCTGCACTCCACAGCAAAGGAAGCTGCATTGACCGCAAAGAATGCCAATGCCGCCCAACTCATGCTCGGCCATTACAGCCAGAGATACAACTCCGACCAACCACTTTTGGAAGAAGCCAAACAGGTATTCAAGAATACAGTCCTTGCCAACGAAGGACTTGTTATTGACGTGCGTATGCGTTAATAAATTTTAATTTATTATTTTTCTGCTCCAAAACACGGATTATATTGTGAAATTTTATTAATTTTGCACCCACATAAAACTTTGGTTAACTTTATTATTAATACAAACAAAAAACTAATCAATGGCAAATTTACCAGCTTTAAGCAAACGCACTGCACCTAAGAGTGTAATGCCAGAAAGAATAATACAGTTTGGTGAGGGAAACTTCCTCCGTGCATTCGTTGACTGGATTGTATGGAACATGAATGCCAAGACTAATTTCAACGGATCTGTCGTTATCGTTCAGCCAATCGACCGCGGTATGGTTCAATGGCTCAACGGTCAGGACTGCCTCTATCACGTTAACCTTCAGGGCCGTCTCAATGGCGAGGCTGTAAACCAGCTCGACCGTATCGACGTTGTAAGCCGTGGTATTGACCCATACGCACAGCATT
>CAMJKP010000087.1 GCA_946406435.1 uncultured Prevotellaceae bacterium
TGGAAACTATACTCTCCCAATGAACTCGGTCAGGCTTATCTCTCAGTATGCAGCGACCTTGCCTATGCGCAAAGCCACTACCCTGAGACACAGGTCTGCAAGGATCTCAATGCCCTTGCCCTGCAGTTTCACCATATACTATACAGACGACAGCCACAGAGGTGGACGGAGTTGCTGCATTTCTTCAAGCATACCGTACCAATGTCATTCTACAGAAGCCGACACTTCCTGTTGTTTTCACTCTGTCTGTTTCTGATAGGCGAAGTGATAGGAGTAATGTCGCAATGTCTTGACAAGGACTACTTTCAGGCATTCTTCGGCGACTACTACCATAGCGAGACCATGAACAACATCAAAAACGGGAATCCGATGGGAATCTATGGCAGTAAAGGCGAGGTGGAGATGTATTTCCACATCACGCTCAACAATATGTATGTGGGCCTTCACTACTTCACCTCGGGATTGCTGACACCATTCTACACCATCTACATGACTATAACAACCGGCACGATGATGGGATGCTTCACAACGTTCTTTGCCCAGAACGGATATCTTGCAGATGTCCTCATAGCCCCAAACGAACACGGCTCATTGGAGTTGCCGGCAGCAATAGTATGTAATGCAGCAGGAATGCAATTAGGAATGGGCTGGTTCTTCCCCGGCAAACTGACACGCTTGAAAGCCTTGATGCAATCGGCTCAGGAGGCATTGACTATGGCACTTGCCATGATGCCGTTCTTTATGATAGCCGGATTCATCGAAAGCTTCATCACAAGGCATCAGGAATGGCCTATGGCTGTCAGAGTGCTGCTTATGGTAGTAGGCCTTTCTTTCTCAGTATATTATATAATACTGTTGCCAAAAAAGTTAGGGAAGAAAAGTGGAAAGAGTAAAGTATAAAGTATAAAGAGTAAAGTATAAAGAGGAACTGCGAAGCTGATGAGCTTGCGAATAAAGAATAAAGTAAACATGAGCGAGATTTACGAAATAAGGGAACGTGGACAGGTTGTAACCGAAGGCTGCCAGTGGATTGTCACCCACAGGAGGCTTGCCATGCAACTTGCCGTGAAGCCTGTGCTCATACTTGCCATCATCGAACTGGCGAACATATTATTCCTACAGAGCATAGCATTCTCGCTTATCATTGCCTTTATAGCATTGCTTCTCGTTCCTACAGTTCCTTCGATGATGATGTATGTGGCAGAGCACCCAGAGGAATTCGACTACCCTAAACGACTGCCAAAACTATTAGAGCTATGGACGCTGTGGAAGAGCTACTTCATAAGCGCTATTGTAATCGGCGGTGTAAGTATTGCAGCGAGTTTTCTCTGTTCGATGACGGTGGCAGCCCCAGTCTTCATTGATGCTATCAGGAACATGGCACTCGTGATACATCATAGAAACAGGGAGAATGGCATGATGTCGGCAATAGGCAATGCGGTAACGCTATCGTTCTCCAACTTCGTAAGTCTGATGCTTATGATTCTCGGAGTCACCATAATCACTATGTCCATGATATTTGGTCCTATCTTGATGATAATATCTTTTGCGGCTATAATTTCGCTATATTTACCTCTGGCTCTAAAAGATACAATAGCAAGAATGATGACAGACACAGAGACAGTGTTAAGCCTCGTTTTTGAATGTGTCATAGTGGGTTACGTCTTTGCCGGAATGGTCTCAATCATCGTCACGCACTTCTTCTATGGTCACTGCATAACTTGCGAAGAGAAGAGCAAAGCGGAAAAAGAAGCAAGGAAGAAACAAAAACAAAGTAGCAACGAAAATAATAATTGATATACATTTCTGACATACCGAACTACGAAGACGACATCCTCCGACTCTCGAAGACCGAGAAGTTAGACTTCAATAGTGCTCTCAACGATTTGCTCAAGTCTATCTTCAGCATACATATTCCAGAGGGAGTGCTTGATGTCATCCACATCCTCATGTGGGTCTTCCTGATATGCTTTATAGGCTGGATTCTGTATAAGGAATTCGGCAGTTACTATAGTGCTCCAAGCGTTGAGAGCATAGACCCGCAGTATTTCGCATCCAACACGGAGATTGGTTCCAAGGAGGATGCTGATATCAGAGGTCATAACTTTGTTCAGGAGATACAGAAGGCTGTCTATGACGGTGACTTTGCACTTGCTATACACCTACGCTATCTCATGACTCTCCAAAGGCTCGACACCATGAAGCGGATAAAGTGGCAACCCACGAAGACTCCGATGATGTATGTGCGGGAATTAAATTGGGGTGCTGACAAGCTCAGGGAAATAACAATGGCTTTCCTGTATATAAAATACGGTCACTACCCTGCAAACCAGGAGATATTCGATGAGGTGACAGCCATCAGCAACACCCTGTGCACAATGACTAAGGAAGGAGGTGAGCATGAGTAAACACATGAACTTCCTCAACCGACATGCCAAATGGATATACGTCTTTGCTGGCTTCTGCATCGTCTGTGTTCTCTTGGTTCCTTATGGCAAGCGCCTCTATGACCAAATCCCAAAATACAAATGGGATGAACGGCAGATGGGTAGCACGAAGTCAGAAGAACCTTTTGGCGCGAAATATCTTGACGAGTATCTGCATGAATACTGGAAAGGAAAGCTGTATGTCGAGACTGATGCAGACTCTGCTTTTGCAAAATTCGGAAAGAGCCGTGCGAACTACCTGTTTGTAAATTCCGGCTATCAAGTAGATGACTCTGCACATATCGTTCAGATCATAAGCATGGCAAACGCTGGCAACAGACTCCTCTTTGCCGGTAAAGAACATGAAATAGCCCGACACCTGCTCATCGAGTCTTGGAACGGAGATAGTGACTATGATATTTTCAACATTAGCGACTTCCTTGACAAGGAAAAGAAGATAGAGCGTATCCGTCTGCAACTGTGCGACAGTATAGTAAACAATAAGCCTGAGTTCATCTCTGTATGGGAGAACATGGTACAAGAGACCATTGCTCCTTTAGAGGACGACACCTTACAGAATGACTCTGTACAATACGACATCGACTACTACGATAGTTACTACGGAGACATCCCTTATGGCACATACTCCCCACTCATCGGCTTTAATGAGAAATGGGATGTGGCAGCAAGGAGGGATATAGGAAATGGATGCATCACACTCAGCTTCAGCCGCATTATCCTGTTCACCAACTATGCTGTGCAGAACAAGGAACTGTGTATTGGCATGGAGCATGTCATGAAGACTACGTTCGACAGGTCGCTGCCTCTGGTCATCATCTACGATGACTTAGAGCCCAAAAACGGCATGGAGGGCACCACGTTCATGGTTCTGCTCAAACATCCTGCCTCTGCCCTGTTCCTATGGCTATTGTGCGCAGCCCTTGCCCTTACCCTCATCGTCAACACCCGACGCCGACGCAGGCCAGAAACCGTAAACAAGAAGGCGCGTAACTCAAGCATTAACTTCATCAAGCATCTTGCCACCATATATACTGACGAGACTGACTACCGCGAACTGCTACGCATTGAGAAACGTGTGCTGCTCTACAAGCTTCGCAAGGAGTATTACTTCGATATGCGGACAAGGGATTTCTCTACAGTCTCACAGTTTGCAAGCATCCTGGCAGCAAGCCGAGGATTCAACGAGGAACGTGTCAAGGAAATCTTCTCCACTCTTGAGGAACTGACGGCAACCGGCGTACAGGTCGATGCCAAATCCTACAGACTTTGCCTGGAGCAATTGGATGAGATTTATAAAAATGGAAAATTGAAAGTTGAAAATTGAAAATTATTCGCTAAGACTCATCAAGCTAAAGCAAGTGAAAATTGAAAATTAATAATTAACAATACCCCATCGCCTTCCATCCCCCTTCCCCATCACGGGGGAAGGGTCAGGGGTTAGGGGTTTTTATTTACCTTATGGAATATTCTTCTCGTATAGACCTAACTGATTTCAACTCAAAGATTGCAGAACTGAAGTTTGCAGTCAATAGTATCGTAAAAGGACAGGACGAGGTTCTTGAACTCTTGCTCACCGCCCTCCTTGCCGATGGTCACGTATTGCTTGAGGGTGTGCCTGGAGTGGCAAAGACACTTATGGCAAAGACACTCGCGCAACTCATAAATGCCGATTTCAAGCGCCTGCAGTTCACTCCCGACCTTATGCCTACCGATGTTGTGGGTACGTCAATCCTCAACACCCAGACACAGGACTTCACCTTCCGCAAAGGACCTGTCTTCACTCAGTTCCTGCTTGTGGATGAGATTAACCGTGCCCCTGCCAAGACACAGGCTGCCCTGTTTGAGTGTATGCAGGAAAGACAGGTCACATTCGATGGCACCACATATCCCCTACCCGACTTCTACATGGTGATGGCAACCCAGAACCCTATTGATCAGGAAGGAACATATCGTCTGCCTGAGGCTCAGATGGACCGTTTCCTCCTGAAAGTCACCGTGGGCTATCCTTCTGTGGAGTCAGAACTGAAAATCCTTCAGGAGTATCATCAGGGCAACAAACTGCACGAGGTACGTTTCGACAGACCAGTACTCACGCTTGACGAGCTCAAAACACTCAGAGGTATGCTCAAGGATGTGATAGTCGATGACTCCTTGATGAAGTATCTGTGTAACATTGTTGCTGCCACACGCAACTCCACCTATACATGGATTGGAGGCTCACCACGTGCATCCATCGCCCTGTTACAGACAGCCAAGGCTCATGCCATCCTCTCAGGACGCGATTTCGTCACCCCTGACGACATTCACTTCCTTGCCCCATACGTACTTGCCCACAGAGTGACACTTACTGCAGAGGCAGAGCTTAACGGCATGACCGTAGCCCAACTCGTAAAGCAGATTATAGATAACGTAGAGATAAATGATACTGAAGTTTCGTAAACTCAACTTCATGGGTTAGAAGGTTAGAGGTTAGAAGGTCATAAACAATTGAAAATTGAGAATTGATAATTGAAAATTAATTTCTTAATTTCAAAACCCTCCGACCTGAAAACCTCAAAACCTGATAACCAGATAACAAGAACATGTTCCTAAAGAAGCTTTTCTTCATCATCCTGTTTGCCATTGCAGCCGTCTCTGCCTTTGGTGTGAAGTTCGATGCCCTGTATGGCATAGCCCTTGTTTTGCTATGCCTGTTTGTCGTGGCATCGCTTGCAGATATCGTACTGCTCCTGCTGTTGCGTATCGATGGCGGAAGGGAAATTGTCTCCAAACTCGACCTTGGCGAAGAAAACATCTTTTCCGTATCCTTCAAAATCACGAGGGGATGGCTCAAGAGTGCCTACCTCATCGACGAATTGCCGTCTGAATTTCGCAGAACAGAAAGTAACCTACCCTTCAATCGTCAATCTTCAATTTTCTCTTGCCGCTATTCCGTAATGCCTTCGCGCAGGGGACATTTCCTGCTTGGTAGCTCTCTCGTCTATGCTTCATGCCTTGGACTCTTCGAACGCAGAATCATTCTCCAGCCCGAAGGACAGGAGATTGACGTATATCCTGCATACTCAAGACTCCGCGAGAAGGATGAACAGGTGCGCTCCCGACAAAACCTCACAATGGGAAACCACAAGAGGCAGCTACCAGCCAACAAGACCGAGTTCCGCGATATCAGAGAGTATGTAAAAGGCGACGACATACGTACCATAAACTGGAAGGCATCAGCCAGAACAGGCCATGTCATGGTAAATGAGTACGAGGACGAGCGTTCACAGCACGTCATCAACGTTATTGACTGCGGAACAGCCATGCAGCGCACCTTCAACTCCCTCTCCCTTCAAGACCATGCCATCAACGCCTCCCTGCTCGTATCCTATTCAGCTTTGGAAAAAGAGTCCGACTGCGTAGGCATCTGCTCCTACGGTCCCAAGGGCATCAGTTTCCTGCCTCCGAGGGCTGGCAAACCGCAGTTCAACAGCATAATGCAGCAGCTATATGCCCTTGACACAGAGTATGGCGAGAGCGACATCGAGCAGCTCTGTCTCGTTATAGACCGTAACGTGAAGCGCAGAAGCCTGATATTCCTCTATACAGAGATTCCTACCATATCCGTACTTGAGCGTCAACTGCAGTTCTTCAAGCGTATATCCACCCGCAACTGCCTTGTTATCGTAAACTGCCTTGACCGCGAACTTGAAGGCATGGCAGACCGTTATATCAAAGGGAAGCAGAAAAGTCGCACCCACTCCCTCTGCGTGGAGAGCACCCTTGCCAAAGACATGGTGAACCAGAAGCAGCTTATAGCCGACACACTCCAACAGAACGGCATCTACTGTCTTTCCATCCATCCTGAGTCCCTCTCCTTCGGAATACTCAGCAAATACATAGAACTGAAGGCAAAGAGAGCATGGTAGAAGCCCAATGCTTGGACCTAATTGATAATTGATAATTGATAATTGATAATTCATAATTGATAATTAAATAAACGCAAAGCTACGAAGTCGCAAAGTTTTCTTTTTCTGAACACAGCTACCACAGATCTAAGGGATTTTTCACTTACGCTCGTGATTAATATCCCTACAATCCCGAATATCTGTGGTTAAAAGCATAAAATTAATGCGACATTAACGTGAAATTAGTGGTCATTAATGTTTCCTCACAGAGTGAGACATATAATATTGCATTAATACCACATTAATACCGCATTAATTTCAAGCACCGCAAGGTGCGAATTCCGTTTCTTTACTTCCCTGTGGTCAGTGGGTCTGCGACAAATCTCCGTATTCAAATGCCCCTCTGTGCCTTAGCAACTCTGCGTTTGATTTTTTCTGTAAGTTAAAAGATAAAAAAATAATTGATAAAAAATGTCTGAATTTCATGAATAATTTGTAACTTTGTCACGCAAATGAAAGTGGTGAGGTTCACATAACCACCTACTAATTTATATATTTACATCCAAGACTCGGACAAACAAATTACTAATAATGAAGACAAACAAACTATTTTTCCTGTTCAGCATACTCCTTAGTATGTTGTCAACAAACGCATCGGCATACGACTTTGAAGTAGAGAATGCTGATGGAGTGATTATTTATTACAACTACATCAATAACAAAACAGAGGCGGAAGTTACCTATAAAACAGATTTTATCGATTATAGCGATTATAGCGGTTCTGTTGTTATACCAACAGAAGTCACCTACAATAATAATATTCTAAAAGTGACGAGCATTGGAGAGCGTTCATTTGAGGATTGTATGAGCCTTAAATCTGTCACCATCCCTGACGGCGTGACGAGCATTGGGGATTACGCATTTGAAAATTGTAGAAGCCTTGAATCTGTCGAGATCCCTAACAGCGTGACGAGCATTGGAAAATCGGTTTTCTATGGGTGTTACAATCTGAAAAAAGTCACTTCAAAGATTGTAGAGCCATTTTCTGCAAGTGAAACATTCGATTACGGAACATTTTTTAATGTTACGTTATATGTGCCAAAGGGAACTGCTGCCAAGTATAGTCTTACTGGTGGATGGATGTATTTCCAGAAGATCATAGAAGAAGACCCTACTGAGACATACGATTTTGAAGTAAAGAATGCTGATGGCGTTATTATCTATTACAACTACATCAATAACCAAACAGAGGCGTGTGTCACCCATAAAACAAATAATTATAACGATTATAGCGGTTCTGTTGTTATACCAAAGGAAGTCACCTACAATGATAAGACTCTAAAAGTGACGGAAATTGGTGATTCTGCATTTTTTCGCTGTGGCAGTCTGACTTCTGTCACTATCCCTAACAGCGTGACGAGCATTGGTAATGGAGCATTTAATAGCTGTGGCAGACTTAAAACTATTACTATCCCTAACAGCGTGACGAGCATTGGAGATGACACATTTTATGACTATAACAGCCTTGAATCTGTCACCATACCTAACAGCGTGACGAACGTTGGTAATTACGCATTTCTTGGTTGTATTTAGAGCCCTCTAAACAACTATAAGCAATGAAAAATACATAGAGATAAAGCACTGTATATCAGCTGTTTTTGAATTTTAACACTTCGGACTCGTTTTTTGGTAGTTCTCAAAAATCCGCTTACCTTTGCAACGCATTTCTACCGCGGAGAATTTTGAGGGCTTTTATTTTGCCATCTCGTGGACAGGGTTGACAAAGGTTGACAAGAGTGGACAACGGTTGACTGATGAACGAGAGGGAAAAGAGCAAGGAAGTGACCTCATTTGAAGAACGTGACATCGTGGAATGAGTTGACAATGGGTGTCAATGATTGACGAAAGTTCACTCCGTGGCGGTTTGCATGAAATTGATTGTAAAACCACATAAAAAGGAGTCAAATGAGAAAGACAAGAAAATGCGCCTTCTGCGGCAAGGAGTTCACTTGTAACAGCGGTTCGCAGAGGTATTGCTCAGAACAATGTGCCGAGGCGGCAAAGGCTCAGCGCAAGAAGAGACAACAGGACTTTTTGAAGGCAGTCCAGCCTGTTATAGACATCGCCAGCCAGGAGTATCTCACATTCTCCAAGGCTGCCATCCTCATGGGATGCTCCCGTCAGTACGTTTACAAGTTGGTAAACGAGGGTAAACTTCCTGCATCACGAATCAGCAGCCGTATGGCTTTCATCCGCAAGGCTGACATCGAGAAGATGCTTGCTGGCAATCCTTATCATAGAGTGTTGCCTGGTGCTTCATCAAACACCCCAAGCAAGAAATCGTCTCATTCATCTTCTTCTTCCCTTTTGTCAAAGAAAGGCAAGAATCAGATTGGCGAATCACCAATGCGGTTTGGCGAGCCACTTGAATACATCTCTGGAGACGATGTTATGGCAATCTACAAGGTGAAGCGTTCATGGCTCTACACTTCTGCCAAGAATAACCAAGTACCCATTTGCAAGATTGCAGGCAAGAACTATTATAGCCGCAAGCACATGGATGCGCTCTTCGGAGTAACAGCAGAGATTGAAGCCTTGACTGAGTGGCTCACCACCGAGGAGGCAAAGGCACTCTATTCCACAACCAAGGAATCCTTGCGCACCCAAGCCTACCGCCGCCATATTCCCACCAAGCGAGAATATGGCACGACCTATTATTCAAAGATACATCTTGACGAGATATATCATCCGGATTTGAAGGCTAGCAATGCCTATTACACCACAGCCGAAGCTGCCGAGAAATACGGCATGACTAAAGCTAATATTGGTGTTATTGCCAAGGCACATAATATCACCAAGGTGAAAGTCGGTGCCCGGAACCTCATCGTCAAGGAAGAATTAGACCGAATAATGGCAAGCAGACTGGCACAATTCGGGGCTTACAGGCTCCAATAATGCCCAATAATAAGCATCAACTGCGTGAAAGTACAATTATCCGTGAGTTATGAAAAGGTAAGTTGGTCACTCTTTCATCACGCAGTTACTTTGCACCCGCTATGAGATACATAGCCTTCGATTATCAACAAAACAAATTTCATACAAGTATGAGTAACATTTGCAAGACAGTAACCCTGCGTACACGTAAGATAAAGAAAGGTACGCAACTGAGCTTCTACCTTGACTACTACCCGGGCTACAGGGATGAGTCAACCATGAAGGTACAGAGACATGAGTCACTTGGCATCTACATCTTTGCCAAGCCCAAGAACCAGCGCGAGAAGGACTACAACGAGCGCATGACGGAGAAAGCCGAGGCACTGCGCTGCCGACGCTATGAGTCCATCGTGAATGAGAGGTACGATTTCTTTGACCGTGAAAAGATGAAGGGCGACTTCCTTGCCTACTTCAAGCAGAAGGCAGACAAGAAGAACTGCAAGTGGCAGC
>CAMJKP010000088.1 GCA_946406435.1 uncultured Prevotellaceae bacterium
CTATCGTATGCCGTAATGGTAAGGGCGAGTGGCAGATTCTCAATGGTAACCAGACTGCTTGTATGTTCTACTGGTATACCATCAAGAACAAGAAAGCTCTCGGACAGCTTAAGCCATCAGACTTCATGGTTAAAACCATCGTTACCTCTGAGCTTATCGCTAAGATTGCCAAGGCAAACGGTGTTGAATGCTTCGATGAATACACAGGTTTTAAGTGGATTGCATACCGCATCCGCGTAAACGAGGGCAAACGTCAGTATATCGGTGGCGGTGAGGAGTCATTCGGCTATCTGCCATATGACAAGGTTCGTGATAAGGACGCTCCAGCTTCTATCTGTCTTATCTGTGAGATTGCTGCTTGGGCAAAAGATCAGGGCAAGACTCTGTTCGACCTGCTTCTTGATATTTACAAGGAGTTCGGATTCCAGAAGGAGACAACAATCAATGTTGTTAAGCCTGGTAAGTCTGGTGCCGATGAAATCAAGGCAATGATGGAGAACTTCCGTCAGAACCCACCTCAGACAATTGCAGGAAGCAAGGTTGTAACAATCAAGGACTATAAGGTATTGAAGCGTACAGACAATGGCGTTGTTACCGACTTTGAGATGCCAACAACAAGCAACGTACTCCAGTGGTTCACAGAGGACGGACTGAAGGTGAGTGTGCGTCCGTCTGGTACTGAGCCTAAGATTAAGTTCTACTGTGAGGTTCCAGTTCCAGGACAGTTTGACGGTGACTATGTTGCTGCAACTGCAAAGGCAGATGCTCGTGTAGAGGAAATCAAGAAGGATCTTGGTTTATAAGAAAGGACCATCATAAAACGACTATAAAACTACGTGCCCGGCACCTGTGTTATACATCGGTGTCGGGATTTTTTATTAACTCGTAATTTTGTTATCAAATGAAAACAATCTCCAATGGTATATTAGACATCTCCGTTGAAGAACATGGTGCGGAGCTTTCAAGCATAAGATGCAATAGAAGGGAATATCTATGGGGCGCATATCCAGAGTTTTGGAAGCGTCACTCCCCTGTGCTGTTCCCTATTGTAGGTAGTGTATGGAATGGTATGTACACATCGCATGGTGAGATGTTCAAAATGGGGCAGCATGGACTTGCACGCGATATGGACTTCAAACTTATCAAAGAAGAAGAGGATTATCTTGAATATAAGTTGAATTCATCAGAGGAAACCCTATCTAAATATCCCTACCCTTTTATTCTCCGCATTGGCTATAAGATTGAAGGTAAGAGCATTACTGTGATATGGAAAGTGGAGAATCCATCGGATAACGACATGTATTTCCAGATAGGTGCTCATCCTGCATTCTATTGGCCTCTTCTTTCCGATGAAACGGTAGAGAATGGTGTGGATGCCATGAAAACGGAACTTGCAAAGAATGATGACAGGGGATATTTCTATTTCCCTGAGAAACCGCAGGAAATCGTCCGCACTCTCATCACGGAAGGCGGATGCGTGGATGTCAAGAAGAAACAGAGCCTGAAGGTATCAGACGGATATTTGCCTCTTACTACCGAGACATTCAATCACGATGCCCTTGTGCTTGAAAACGACCAAGTACACGAGGTTACTCTCTGTGACAAAGATAAGAAGCCATATCTCACACTCTCATGGGATGCTCCTTTGGTTGGACTTTGGTCACCTCCAAAGAAAAACGCCCCATTTGTCTGTATAGAACCCTGGTATGGACGTGCAGACCGTGCCAATTACAAAGGAAACTTTGAGGAAAAGGACTGGATACAGCATCTTGAAGGGCATGGACAGTTTGAGACGAAATATACTATTAGGATTAATTGATTACCCTTGCCAGATAATCATAATGCTCCCCCTCTGCTATCAGCTGTGCGTGAAGTCCGATGGATTCGGCAATAGTGGATAGCAGAGGGAAATCAACATAGAGCCAGTCAAAAGGCTCTCCTTCTATATCCTTATAAACCATCTGATAGTCAACCTCTCCGTAATAGTTAGCGTTGAGGTCAATATCGAAAGAGCCGTCCTCATTCTCATAGATATACTTCAGGTCTGAGGAGTCTATGAGTATCTGACCATCAGGGGCAAGGAGTTCTTTAAGACGTTTGAATAGCTGTGGAAGGTTACATATCTTCCCTGCTATTCCTGTGCCATTCATTAATAACACAATGGTATCATAACTTCCTTTGAATCCTTTGTCGAAGAGATTGACACACTGCACATTACTAACGCCGCGTTTAAGCATTGCCTCGCAACTTAAAGGAGAGATGTCAATGGCTGTTACATCCTTGTTCTGTTTCTGTAATACAAGGGCATGACATCCAGCTCCAGCCCCTACATCAAGTATCTTTCCACATGAGAGTTCAAGTGCCTTACGCTCAAGCAAGGGCATTTCTCTAAGGTTACGGAAAAGATGTGATACGGGCATTTCATCTTCCTCAAACATGGAAGACAATATGCGAAGTGTGTCAGCCTTTCCTGTGGACTGGTAGTCGAGAATCGCCGCACCCATCGGGTCTTTTTCTTTGGATAATATGGTGTTTACCATTTATAATTTACTATTTATCTTTGAACGGAATTCGAAATAAAAGAGGATGCCTGCCGTGGTGAGACCAAATGGCATTCCCATCCAAACGCCTACTCCCCCCCAACCGAATATGAAGGCGACGACATAGCTGAGTGGGATACTGACTATAACATACGAGATAAAAGCATAAAGCATCAGTTTCTTTACTTCTGCTATACCCCTAAGGGCATTGGCAAAGGTTATCTGCATGCAATCACCAAACTGATAGATGAAGAAGCATGGAATGAGAGATAATACCACGGAAACTACCTCCTCGCTCGTTGTAAAGCATGAGACAAGCGGATATCGGAACATCTGTATCGCTCCTATCATCAGAAGAATCAGCACAATGCCGATAAAGAATGCCGTATTTGCCGTTCTGCGAACATTATGCCAGTCACCAACTCCACGGAACTGGCTAATCAACACACTGGCAGCGGCTCCTATACCATAGACTATCTGGAAACAGAGCGTTGAAATGGTGCACATTATCTGATGAGCAGCAAGCGGTATTGCACCAAGCCATCCCATGAAAATAGCACAGATATTGAATGAAGAGGCTTCCAAACCAAGTTGTATGCTGATTGGAAATCCAAGAAACAGCAGATGCTTCATTCTATGTATTTCAGGACGTGTGTTTATCGAAGGCTTTAATTCCCTGTATTTCTTCATCGTTGCAATTGCAATGAGAAGTGCTACAACTGCCAAAATACGCGAAATAATCGTAGCTATTCCTGCACCGAAGAGTCCCAATGCCTCTATTGAGAAATGACAATTGAAAAGTGAAAATTCAAGGCCGAAGATCAATGGTAGGTTAAGAAGAATATTCAAGGCATTCGCACCAAGCATAATCCACATAGGGACTTTCGTCTCTCCAACCGCGTCTGAATATTGCTTTAGCGCGTTGAATACGGCCATAAAAGGCATTGAAGCGGTGATAATGAGGAAATACGGTAATGCGTATGGCATTATCTCTTCTGGCTGATGTAGTATGCCGATATTGAAATAGAGAAGCAACAGCAATGCCACGATAACAAGACTGAACAAGAAGTTCACAACTATGCTGTCAACAAGCGATTGTGCTACTCCTCTATTGTCTTTCTTGCCGTATAAAGCTCCGATAACAGGAGTGGAGGCATACGAGATGCCAAGCATGAAATAGATGACGAAGTTGAAGACATTGTTTACAAAACCAGCGGCAGCAAGTTCCATAGTACCATACTGCCCTACCATAATCGTATCGGCAAACTGCTGGGCAATAGCGCCCAACTGTCCGATGATTATGGGGATGCCTAACTTTACTATGGATTGAGCAATATATGAATCACCCCATAGTCGCCATAGAAAGGTTGGAAGATTGGTATGTGGAAGTCTTCGGAACAATTTTCAATTAATGTAAAAGCCCGTCACCACTGTGGATGACGAGCCTCTACTATAGTCTATTTCTTAAATTGGTTGGTATTTCTCAATTCTTACTTGCGATAGTCAGCCAGATCGTCAGCAGAAGCACTCATTACGAAGCTGTAATGACGCTCAATCTCAGATGCTGCGTAGCGGTTGTAAACTTTAGCAGACTCATTGAAGAGCTCTGGAGCCCTGCTTGCATCGCCAATGAGAAGGAGTGACATGATGATATCGGCAGCCATCTCGTAGAGGTGACGGATAACGAAATCCTTGAATTCATCGTTCTTCTGAGCGTTAACGTAAGCAACAGCCTCGTTGTACTTCTCAGCCATCTTAGCACACTTCTCCTTGAGTGGGAGAAACTCAGCAGCACACCAGTCATCAGAACCTACGCTTGCAGGAGCCTGACCAGTCTGGAGCATATCAGCGATAACAGTGCCGTAGAAGCCGTTTGTGATGTAACGACCAGCAGCAACAGTCTGAAGCTGTGTTGTACCCTCATAGATAGAAAGGATACGAGCATCACGATAGAGACGCTGACAAGCATACTCAAGCATAAAGCCAGAACCACCGTGAACCTGAATGCCATCGTATGTATTCTGGTTAGCATACTCAGAAGTCATACCCTTGGCAACTGGAGTGAAGGCATCAGCAAGCTTAGAGAATGTCTTGCACTCAGCACGCTCCTCTGGAGTGAGTTTGTCACCAACAGCCTTACGCTCGCGCTCGATGTCCTCAAGAATCTTATACACATCAACGTAACGGCTTGTAGCATAGAGCAATGAACGTCCTGCATCAAGCTTTGCCTTCATGATTGAAAGCATATCATAAACAGCTGGGAACTCGATGATAGCCTTACCGAACTGCTTACGCTCCTTAGCGTATGCGAGAGCCTCGTTATATGCCATCTGAGATACACCTGTGCTCTGACCAGCGATACCAAGACGAGCACCATTCATCAAGCCCATAACGTACTTAATAAGTCCCATCTTACGATCACCGCAAAGCTCAGCCTTTGCATTCTTATATACAAGCTCACAGGTTGGAGAACCATGAATACCGAGCTTGTTCTCTAGACGACGAACATCTACACCACCCTGATTCTTGTCATAGATGAACATAGAGAGACCACGACCATCGCGTGTGCCTTCCTCAGAACGAGCAAGTACGAGGTGTATATCAGAGTCACCATTGGTGATGAAGCGCTTACAGCCATTCAGACGCCAGCAATCCTCCTTTTCATCGTATGTAGCCTTGAGCATAACGCTCTGGAGGTCAGAACCTGCGTCTGGCTCTGTGAGGTCCATTGACATGGTCTGTCCCTCGCAGACACGTGGAACGAAACGCTGACGCTGATCCTCGTTACCGAACTCATAGAGAGTCTCGATACAGTCCTGAAGTGACCAGATATTCTCGAAACCTGTATCAGCAGTTGCAACCATCTCATTGATAGCGCCATAAACTGACATTGGGAAGTTAAGACCGCCGTAACGACGTGGCATTGTAACACCGTTAAGACCAGCCTTGATTGTTGCGTCAAGGTTCTCGTAGGTCTTTGAAGCGTAGATCATGCGGTTGTTCTCAAGATGAGGACCCTCTGCATCAACAGCCTCTGCGTTAGGTGCAACAACATTAGCCATTACGTCACCAGCAAGCTCGAGCACACGCTCGTAGTTGTCCATTGCATCCTCGAAGTTCTCAGGAGCATAGTCATACTTATCCTTGTCGGCGAAATTACGTTCTTTCAGTTCTACAATATGCTTAATCAGCGGATGAGTGAGGTAGAACTTGATATTTGGATTGTCTGTATAGAAATTTGCCATTTTATTTATTATTCTCCTTATAATACTTAATCAGCTTTGGAACTACCTCTTCCACTGTGCCATTGATTACATAGTCAGCTATTGTATTGATAGGTGCATCAGGATCGCTGTTTACAGAGATGATGATACCTGCGTCCTGCATACCGGCAATATGCTGAATCTGACCAGAGATACCGCAAGCGATATAAACCTTTGGACGAACGGTTACACCTGTCTGACCAATCTGACGGTCGTGGTCAATCCAACCAGCATCAACAGCTGCACGAGAAGCACCTACCTCTGCGTGAAGCTCCTTTGCAAGCTCGAAAAGCATGTTAAAGCCTTCCTTTGAGCCAACGCCGTAACCGCCTGCTACAACGATAGATGCGCCCTTGAGGTTGTGCTTCGCCTGCTCTACGTGACGGTCGAGAACCTTTACAACATACTCAGTCTCTGGCACGTACTTGGCAACGTCGTGACGGATAACCTCTGCCTTGTAGTTCTCGTCAAGAACTTCCTTCTTCATAACGCCCTCACGAACTGTAGCCATCTGTGGACGATGCTCTGGGTTTACGATAGTAGCAACGATGTTTCCACCGAAAGCAGGACGAATCTGATAAAGCTGCTGCTCATAGTGCTTGTTCACGAGCTCACCAGCCTCATTCTTCACCTTCATGTCGAAGTCACCAATCTCAAGTTCGGTACAATCGGCTGTAAGACCGCTGAAGAGAGCAGAGCTTACGCGAGGACCAAGGTCACGACCGATAACGGTAGCACCCATAAGACAGATCTGTGGTTTCTCTTCCTTGAAGAGGTTAACAACGAGAGCTGTGTGAGGATTTGAGGTGTAAGGGAAAAGACCTTCTGCATCGAAGATATGAACCTTATCTACACCATATTTGATAACCTGATTCTCAACGCCTTTAAGGCCAGAACCAGCAATAATACATTCCAACTGAACGCCAAGAGTATTGGCAAGCTTGCGACCCTTAGTAAGGAGCTCAAGAGCAACATCCTTTACGGTTGTGCCTTCAATTTCGCAATATACAAATACGTTATTCATGATTAACCAATAATCTTTTCGTTAATAAGTTCTACCATAAGGTTGTTGATATCCTCGTCAGAACCAGTAAGCGTGCGTGACTCCTTAGCCTTGAACACGATGTTCTTAACAGCCTTCACATTGGTTGGAGAACCAGCCTTACCAATCTGGTTAGGATCGCAGTCAATATCAGCAGCACCCCACTGTGTGATGTCGAGGTATGGCTTACGAGCGATAAGCTCTGCGTATGCCTCCTGTTCCTCTGCACTACGCTCAGCAACAACTGTTGCCTTCTTGTACTTCATCACACGCTTTGCGTTGCGTGGACGACAAGGAGCAGCACTACCATTAACTGTAACAACGAGTGGAAATGGAGCCTCTACGGTCTCTACGCCACCGTCGATATGACGCTTGATGACGATTTTCTTTGCAGCCTCGTCGAGAGAAAGGATTTCCTCAGCGTATGTAACCTGAGTAAGACCAAGCTTCTCGGCAATCTGTGGACCAACCTGAGCGGTATCACCGTCAATAGCCTGACGACCACCGAGGATGATGTCAAACTCACCAATCTTCTTGATTGCCTGTGCGAGGGTGTATGATGTAGCAAGTGTATCAGCACCACCGAGAGGGCGATCAGTTACCACATAGCCCTTGTCTGCACCACGGTAAAGAGCCTCGCGGATTACCTCAGCAGATTTAGGAAGTCCCATTGTAACGACAGAGATAGTAGAGCCAGGGAACTGCTCCTTGAGGCGAAGAGCCTGCTCAAGAGCGTTGAGGTCCTCTGGGTTGAAGACAGCTGGCAAAGCAGAACGGTTGATGGTTCCTTCTGGAGTCATCGCATCCGGTCCTACGTTGTGAGTGTCTGGTACCTGCTTAGCAAGTACAACAATTTTCAAACTCATTAGATTTTCTTTTTGTTTAAGTTATTTTGTTATTAAAATTCTCAAAAACGAAATTTATTCGCCCGAAGCAAAAAGATTTCAACACTCTCATCTTCCCCTTTTAGGGGAATTTTCAGAGCCTCGTCTTATTTGCGAATGCAAAGATATAAAAAATATACGAGAAAACAAAGAGAAAAAGCATAAAAGATTGTAAAAAATGAAGATACCCTCGAAATGTCGAGTAAGTATCTTCATTGTTGTTAATAACCAAACTCGATGCAAGTCCGTTCAATATCCCTTTCATGATAGGACTTTCATCGAGTTTGGTTAGTCGTTGTATAGGAAGAGGTTAGGAACAGCAATAGATTTACCTTGATTGTAAATACACATTTATCTCGCAAAAATCCACAAATAAATTTTGAGGGATCAAAAAGATTATGTACATTTGTATAGAGTTGGAGATGTTGGGGTGATTTCCTATATAGTATAGAGCATCTCCACCTATTTCTGTGATTTTCAACACACCCCTACGCATCTTAACGCAAAAGCCTGAGAATGACAGAAATAAAATAGAATTTATTTGCATTTCTCATGATTGTTTTGTGATTTTGCAGTTGAAGAAAGGCGTTTCTTCGATAGGTATTCGATAGTGGTTCGTTCATCCTTCGTTCTACCTTCGCTCTTCCTTCGCTATTTCTTCGATTCCGGAACGAAGAAATAGCATTGGCACAAAGATAGCATTACGGGAAATCTACGAAACATGGTATTACGATTGTGCGTTCAAAGTTATCTAACGATGTTATACCCTACCCATGCAAAGATGAGTCCAAAAACAAGACTTAGAGCCATATAAGCAAGAGCGGCAAAGAGTTGTCCGCCACGGAGCATGAACAGACTTTCATTCATGAATGTGGAGAATGTGGTGAAACCACCACAAAAGCCTGTTGTGAGCAATAGTTTAATATACGCATCTCCTGGTGATAGCTTTGTCAATAAACCAAGAACAAAGCACCCGAGAATATTGCAAAGTAACGTGCCATAAGGATGCAGACCGTTAAGCCAACCACTTAACGCCCACCTGCATACGCCTCCTATACCAGAGCCAAGAAATACAAAAAGGAAATTCATATAAAAACCGAAATAGTATATACAAAGAACTGGGTACTTCGTTTCAATGAAAATAAAAGAGGAGTTTCGCCAAGAGGAACTTTAACTACTCCTTCCTCAAATCCAGAGACTGATGGGGTGATTTTACCATCAAGCGAAAACTCCTTATTTCTGTAAGCCAAGGTATAAACAATTCCACAAACGCCCAAACAAATGCGGAAATCTCGCAAATGTAATTATTCCCCCTCCCTTTATGGGAGGGGCATGGGGGTGGGTCTTTAAAATTGTTCCAGAATCGCGATTCTCTTTGCCGTATCTGGGTGTGTGGCAAACAAGCCTGAGAAGAAACTCGTTATACCTTCTGTAAACGACTGCGGATGTATGATGAAGAGCTGTGCCACATCATCTCGCTTCACGTTCTGAAGTCCAGGATTACGGCTTATCTTACGCAAAGCAGAGGCAAGGGCAAGAGGATTACCGCATAGTTCAGCACCTCCGGCATCAGCCATATACTCACGCTTACGAGATATGGCGAATCGGGTTATCATAGTGAAGAAATACCCCACAAAACAAACCACAGCAGCAATACCGAGTATAGCAACAATGCTAAGACCGTTGTTCTTACCATTCCTATTTCTGTTTGACAGAGAGCCCCAAAGGAGGTTACGCTGGAACATATTCCACACAAGAGAGGAAAGAGTGGCAAGAATACCCACGAATACAATACTCGTAATCAGAAGTCGTGTATCGCGGTTACGGATATGCGTAAGCTCATGACCGATAACACCGGCAAGTTCCT
>CAMJKP010000089.1 GCA_946406435.1 uncultured Prevotellaceae bacterium
ATGCTAAGCAGCACAACTTCCCCTTCAAGTTCCACACTTTCATCTGGGGAGGACAGTACCCTAACTGGATGAATTCCCTTTCAAAGGAAGAACAATATAAGGCTATTGAGGAATATATGGATGCTGTAAAGAAACACTATCCAGAGCTTCCTTTGATTGATGTTGTCAACGAGGCTGTGCCCGGACATAACCCTGCCCCTTACAAGGCTGCCCTCGGTGGCGACGGCAAGACTGGCTATGACTGGATTATCAAGGCTTTCGAGATGGTTCATGAGCGTTGGCCGGATGCCATCCTTATATATAATGACTATAACACCTTCCAATATCAGAGGGCTCAGTTCATCGACCTCGTGCGTACTATCCGCGATGCCGGTGCTCCTGTTGATGCCTACGGATGTCAGTCGCATGACCTTACCGATATGAGCGAGAGCGCCTTCAAGTCGGCTATGAAAGAGATTCAGAATGCCCTGAAGATGCCTATGTACAGTTCTGAGTATGATATCGGTACATCAGATGATGACCTACAGCTTCAGCGCTACAAGGAGCAGATTCCATATATGTGGGAGGCTGACTATGTTGCAGGTATAACCCTCTGGGGATATATCTACGGCAAGACATGGACCACTGATGGCAACTCTGGCATCATCAGGGACGGTGAGGATCGCCCAGCTATGACGTGGCTTCGCGAATATATGGCTACAGATGCAGCAAAGAATGCCAAGAGTCCGTTCCCAGGAATGGTTAAGGAGGCTTCTGTATATGTAAAGCCTGCTGCTATTGCAGTTACCAAGGGCGATGCTGTGCCTGTAACGGTTCGTGCTCGTCTCAAGACAAAGACCATAGAGCGCATAGAGCTTTATGTCAACGACGAGCTTCTTTCAACTATGACAGAGGCTCCATATAATGCAGAGTTCACCCCAGAAAAGACTGGAAAATACAATCTCAAGGCTATTGTCTATGCTACCGACGGAACCACATTCGAGCGTCTGTCAGGTGTTACAGCCTATAACCCACGCTCTCCATATAAGGAGTTGGTGGCAGAGATTCCTGGTACTATCGAGGCAGAGAACTTCGATTCTGGAGCAGAAGGCATGAGCTATCATGATTCCGACACTAAGGATGAGGGTGACGGAAAATACCGTACCGATGGCGGTGGCGTGGATGTCGTAAAGGGTAACGGCGGCTATGCTATCGGCTATACCTACTCTGGCGAGTGGCTTGAATACACAGTTGACGTGAAGGAGGCTGGCACATACGCATTTGATGCAGTAGTTTCTTCTGGTGCTACCAACTCATCATTCAGCCTTGCGCTCAATACTGCTGAAGGCCTCACCGAACTTACAGGTAACATTGCAGTTCCATGTCTCACATCCAACGACTGGAACACATATTCTACAGTTCACGGTCGTCTCAGTCTCCCTCTCGAGGCAGGCAAGCAGATTATCCGCATCAATATCACAGGCTCAAGCTGTAACATCGACAAGATCAAGCTCCAGCGTATCGACGTTGACGAGAATATCAAGGTGGCAATCGCTGCCGACCCTGCACCTGCTACAGTTAGCGAGGCTACCACAATCGCTGTTGATGCCTCTTCAGCTACAAACACTATTGCCAAGGTCAACATCTATGTTAATGATGTACTGCTGAAGGCCGTTGAGACTGCACCATTCGAGGCTCAGTATAAGCCAAAGGCAAAGGGAACATATAATGTGACAGCTGAGGCTGTTGATGCCGACGGCAAGGTTTCAAAGCTTGTTAGCTATAAACTGACTGTAAACAACAAGCGCTCCGCCTTCAAGAACAATGTCACCATCCCTGGCATCGTTGAGGCTGAGAACTTCGACAGAGGCGGAGAGGGACTTTCATTCCACGACTCTGACTCTAACGACGAGGCTAAATCTAACTACCGCTCTGACAACGAGGGTGTTGACATCAAGAAGTCAAATGGTGGCTATGTACTTGGTTGGACAGCACAGAACGAGTGGTATGAATATACCGTTGAGATTACTCAGGCAGGCAAATATACCTGTGATGCCGTTGTTTCCTCAGGTACTACGGGTTCAGGCTTCAATGTAGGCATCGTAGAGAACGGTAAGGTGACAAGCCTCTGGAGAATGAGCGTTCCTCAGACAGGTAATAACACATGGGACAACTACACGACCATCAGCAACACCACTCCGAAGGAACTCACCACGGGCAAGACTATCATCCGCATCACAGTCTTCGGTGCTAACTGCGACATCGACAAGATAGAACTCAAGTGTGTTGAGCCTACGGCTATCAACGAGATCAATGCCGATACCAACGCTAATGGTGCTATCTACAACATCTCCGGCCAGCGTGTTGACGACACCTATAAGGGCATCGTCATCATCAATGGCAAGAAGGTTATGAAGAAATAAAAGAAATAGCCCCTAACTCTGACCCTTCCCCCGCTCGGGGGAAGGGTTTTTTATTGTATTAACCTTGTCTTACGATAGAAAGATAGTGGCAAGAACCAATTTCTTGTAAATCCTTGCGAATATGGGAATTTTTGTTTACCTTTGTTCGCAAAATTCACTAAGCTAAAGCAAGTTTCAAGGAAATTTTCAAAGAAATGAAATTTTTTCCACAAATCTATGAACGATTCTTTTTTTCGTGTGTATGCTATAATGTAAACGCTAAGTAATAAAACAAGAATATGAAGAGATTATTCATCATAGCTGTATTGTTCCTTTCTTGTGTGATTTCAAACGCACAGAATGTGAAACATATGCCTAGTGACGTTTATGGATATTCAACAGATAATATGTATCCAAGCTATTCAAGAGACTATATGTACCCAGGCGGGTTGAAAACTTGGGTAGCTGAATGGAAGAAAGTTGTGAAGGAAAACCTTCAAGACCAGAAAGCGTGGAGGAACCTTTTTTGGGCAACATTCCTATATGAAAAAAATTCATTGACGGAATTGAATACAGATGAAATAAAAATGCCAATGACCGCGCTCGTTATGAGGAAAATGAAGGACGCAGTTCCCGATAGCTATGTTTTCAATCTGTGTGCTTGTCACTTTTGGATAGAGAAAGAATGGGGGAAATGGAAAAAGGAAGTTCTGCATAATGCTGTGGAATCGATTCCCTCTGATGCATATGATGAAGATATCCTCAGGCTTGCAAAGTTGCTTTGGGAAAAGGATTGTAACAATAATAAATTGTTGGCCAAAGTATATTATCGGATATATGAAAGACATTTATATCCCTATAGGGAGATGCGATATGGGTGGAATCTGGTAAAAAGTATGCCCCAGGATGCTATATTCGTTGCTCATGATGCTATGGAACTTGAACCTGTAAAGATAATACAAGAAGTTTTAGATGAACGACAGGATATAACTGTTATTCCTTGTAAATTTATCTTTAGTAGTGAATTCCGTGATTCTATATGTAAAAGACTTAACATAAAACCTTTTGTTCTTAAAAAGAAAAAAGGTATTACAGATGAAGACTATGTGGCAAAATTCACCATGCACTTGATAAAGGAAACAAAACGTCCTTTGTATCAGCCTTTTGACATGATAAACTATTCAAATTTATGTTTGGACAGTCTATATAATGAAGGGCTGTTGGTGAAATATAGTGATAAACGTTATGACAACATAAGTGTCCTATTAAATAACGTGAAAAACGTTTACGACTTGAAATATCTGGCTGAGCCTCCTCTTGTTAAGGACTTGAATTACGATAGTACGAATGAACACAAGATTTTGATATCGCTCACTTATGTGGTAAAACTATTACGAAAACGACGCTTATACAACGAGGAGAAGTATTTACATGGTATCATATTTGAGTTTTGCGTTAAAAATGCAGATGGTCCTTTGGCAAGAAAAGTGTCAGACATATTAAGCAATAGGAATTATGAGAATACCCCTGATCTTTAACTCCATAGTCTCGCTCTCGGATGAGGATTTGATGAAGCGCGTGGCGGATAAAGATGATGATAGGGCTTTTGATGAGCTTTACCATCGTCATGCCCGACGTGTCATGGGGTTCCTTATGCGTCAACTAAGCGATTCGGAAAAGGCGGCCGACCTTGTGCAGGATGCATTTATGCGGTTGTGGTCGAGTAGGAATCTGTATCTCTCGGATAAGTGTTTCTCAACGTGGCTTTTCTCAATAGCATATAATCTGCTAAAGAATGAATACCGACGATCGGGGTATTCCAGTGAATATGCAGAACACGTGATGAACAACACGGCAGAGGAACAGGATGAGGATTTGGATGTTAGGCTTGATGACAGGCTTTTTGATGAGGCTCTTCGTAAGGAACTATCACTACTTGATGCCGAGAGTCGATTACTGTTCTCTCTGCGTTTCGAAGAGGAAATGACCGTTCCGCAGATAGCAGAAGTGATGAAGATTCCCGAAGGTACGGTGAAGTCTCGCCAACATACAATTATTAGAAATCTGAAACATAAATTGAAGATATATGAAATTCGAAGATAGAATTAGGGATTCCGCAAAGCGATTGATGAAGGAGGAGAATAGCCGGTTGGTTGTTCCTAAGAATCCTCGTGGCAAGAGTAAGTTGAACTGGGGTTGGATCGCAACTCCGGCAGCAGCTGTTGTAGGTATTCTGTTTGGCATGTCGCTACCGATGACGAAAAACCATGAAAACACAGGTATGATGGCTCAACTTCGAGATACCGTGTATGTTGAGAGTGACATTATTGATACGGTATATATCACCAAGACGATTGAGAAGCAGAAGGTTGTAGAACGGCAAAAAATCGTAGAAAAGGTGGTATGGAAAGATAGGGTGCAAGAACAAAAAATTGCACAGACGGACATTTTAGATTCCATCGATTTTGAGTCCGAGTGCACTTCCATAGCCTGTGACGGCATTGACTATGCTTTCTTTAGACGGAAATAATTTTGGAAGAAATCAATTAATAATTTAAATACCCCCACAACAAAAAAAGCTAATAAAAAGCTGCCCCCTCTTTTTGGGGGGGTAAGGGGGGATTTTATCTTTGATTATACTTTTTTTCTTATTCAATTATACTCAATTTATCTGTTATGAAACAATTATTACTTTCACTTCCGTTCTGGAGAATAGGCAGAGATCCACCTTGGTGACTTCGCTACACAGGTTATTGAACAACGAAGATTCCAATTTTTTGTGTTTTTTCTTTGTTTTACTTGGATTGTAGGTGAAATTTTCTTAACTTTGCACTCACTCATCAAACCGAAGACGAAACCAAAGGACGAAAATGCTTTGGATGTTACCGACGAAATATGAATTTGAAAAAAAATGAAGGAAATTTAAATCTATTTTTCGGAAATTACGTCTTTATAAGTATAGGTAGTTGATAAAACGGTAAAAAATAATATCTAACAAAACCAAATTCTATGAAGAAAACTATTGTTTCATTAGTGTTGACGCTCATCGCTACTTACGGTTGGGCACAGAAAGTATGGGAAAAACCAACGTCATTCTTTGATGATCCTAATTATGAAATTAAGGTCAGTAAGGTTGAGTTATTGGATAAGGAGACGATTGTGCATCTCAATGTCAAAAATCCAGGAACGTTCCAGTTTGCAAAGCAAACGTACCTAACGACTCCTGATGGCAAACAGTATGCCGTTACAGATGGTAAGGCTACGTGCGGGGAAGAAATAGATTTTCCATTAGGACAATGGTACAATCCTACGGCTCCATACACGAATATTGCTCTTCATTTTAATCCTCTTCCTGCTAATGTAGAGCGTTTCCACTTGATAGAAGGTCCATGGCATGATGCGTTCAGAATATGGAACATTACAGAAGGAAAAACTGTGGATATGTCTGAACTCTTCAACTCCAACTGGCGTAATGACCAGACAGGTGATTGGGTGCTCGGTCTTTATACAGATAATGCTGTATATAATAACAAGGTATGGAAATATGAAGAGAAAAATGACAAGAAAGTTGTGCTGATTGACGGTCAGGAGAAAGTAACCATTGTTGTTGGCAAGGAGAAGGCTGGCAAGCGTCAGTTCACTATCAACGGACAGAAGGTTACTCTTTCAAGTTTCGGCAGTGTGCTTCCTGCATATCCAACAGCAGATAACACTTCATTCAGTACAGAGTATAAGGATGGTGAGGCTGTTATATCTGGTTGGATTAAGGATTTTCCAAAGGATATTTCAGACGGAAAAATCAAAGTCGTTGCCAATGTGGTGAACTTTGTGACAGGTGTACCTCATAATGTTACTGCGACAACGTTTGATGAATTAGGTCAGTTCACTATGACTGTCAAACTGAATGGAACCCAGACAGTTAAACTAACAGAGGCAGGGGAATATAATGTCTTTGCGAAAGATGTTGTTCTGGAGCCGGGAAAGAAATACTACATGGTTCACGACTGGAAGAACGGTTATTGCCTCTTTATGGGTGAGAATGCAAGATTGCAGAATGAGCTTGCTGCAAATCCATGCGATATAGAGAGAAATTCCATGTCACGAAGATTGAAAGCTGACGAGATGGGTGCATTCAAGGATCAGTGTGTTGCGAACTATGACAAAGCTACAAGCAAATTGAATGATATTATAGCCAAGAATCCAAATATCAGCAAGCGTTATCGTGACTATATAAATGAGAAGAACAGGATTGCGGCAGCATCAGATATTCAGGAATTGATGTACGCCACAAACAACGGAACGTTGCCAGAAGATATTAGTAATGCTGCAGGCAAATTAGGTGCTTTTAATCCTGCTGTGCCAATGTCACTAGCTCCAGGCTTTGCTGATTATCAGAACCTTAGCCTCATGTCACATAGAATGAAAGTTTCTGAAAAGTATAGACAGACGCCAGAACTGTTTCTCTCTTTCGAAGAGAAGGGCATGATTAAGTATAGCGATAGAGAGCGTGATATCCTAAAGAGATGGCAGCAAAGGGAAAAAACGCAAACAGAGAAGATTGATCAGATTAAAAGCCAAGAGGAGTATATGGCTCTCCGTGAGGAATTAGACAAGATATGTAAATCTAGCGAGAGGGAGGAGTTTCTTGATAATGCCAACATAAAGAAGGTATATGAAGACTGGGCACCAAAACCTTATCAGGTAGAATGTCGTGTTATAGACTCTCTGTATAATGACCAGATTATGCGTGACTATAGCCGTGCCTATATACTAGCCAGTGAACTTATCCACAGTAAGAGCCTGAGGGAAGGTGGAGCGAATGTTATTAATGACATCAAGAACGATTATTTCAAGCAGCAGGTTGTTGCTCTGAAAAGTCACTATGAAGAGTTGGCTAGACAGAATGAAGAGGCTGTGAAGAAGGTTATAGCTCCTGCATCAAATGTTGAGGGCTTGACTGACGGTAAGGCTATTGTGGAAAAGATGATAGAGCCATACAAGGGCAAAATCGTGTATATGGATGTCTGGGGTACATGGTGTCAGCCTTGTATCAATGCTATAAAGGCTTCACCTGCGATGAAAGAGGCTGTGAAGGATTATGATATAGTGTATTTGTATTTTACATACGGATCAGAAGAAGCTGCATGGAAAGGCTGTATTGCAGAACTTGGTCTTACAAAGCCAAACTATGTTCACTATAGGCTCCCTCAGAATCAGCAGGAAGCGGTAGTTTCATATCTGAAGGTTGACGGCTACCCTTTCTATGTCCTCTTCGACAAGCAGGGCAATATGGAGATTCTTGATCGTGGGCATATTGGAAATATTCAAGGCTTCAAGAATAAGATTGACGAGATTAGCAAGAAATAATATTCTCTTTGTGATATTTTCTGCGTTTTTACTTGGATTGTCTGAGATTTTTTGTAACTTTGCACTGTGTAAAATGTCTAAAGGCTAAAGGCAATGGACTAATGATTGAAGGCTTTTGACCTTTGTCTTTAGACTTTAGACCTTTGACTTTTGTCTAAAAACAACAGAAACAATGAAGAGAATTTTTGCTATGAGTCTATTAAGTGCGATATTCGGGCTGTTTAGCTGTAATGCGCAAAGTCCAGATAGTGCTTTCAAGAGCGTGGAGGTGGAGGAGTTTGCAAAGGTGATTGCTGACACCGCAGTTGTGCGCCTTGACGTGCGCACTCCGGAGGAGTATGCCGAAGGGCATATTGATAATGCTATTAATATTGACGTGCTTAATGATAGTTTCGAGTCAAAGGCTGTCTCTACTCTGCCAAAGGACAAGACCATAGCTCTGTATTGTCGTAGCGGTCGCCGAAGCAAGAATGCGGCTAAGATTCTCTCTGCCAATGGCTACACCGTTGTGGAACTCAACAGCGGGTATAATGGGTGGAAGAAGAATTTCAATTAACAATTAATAATTAACATACCCTTTCGCGCTCCGGCTCCCTCCCTACGGGGGGAGGGCGGGGGGAGAGGCCGCTTCTATATTTTATTTATGATACGACTTACAACCTGTACAAATGAGTTCAATGCACAGTTATTGAAAGGTGCATTGGAAAGTGAAGGGATTCCTGCAATGCTTTCAAACGAGATAATGAGTGGATACATTGGTACCCAAGGCGTTGATGTTCTTGTAAAAGAAGAAAACCTTGAGGCTGCTAAGAAGATACTGGAGCTGCAGAAATAAAAAGTGGCCCCCTCCTCTCCCCCGAGGGGGAGGGCTTTTAGATAGTATTATTATATACAGAAAAATCCCCTCCGGCTCCCTCCCATAAAGGGAGAGCGTGGAGAGGATTTTTCTTACTTATTATTTTTTACTTTTTATCATGCCCCTTTAGCATACTCAGAAGGTGTCATGCCGACAACACGCTTGAAAGTACGGCTGAAATTATTGCTGTCCTCATAGCCGCATTTGCGGGCTACGGTGGCAATAGGATATTTGCGTGCGCTTTCCAAGAGCTGTTGTGCATACGTCATGCGAATGCCAAGAATATACACTGCACCGGTGATGCCGGTGATTGAGAAAATCTTGCGGCGCAGATGCTGGTTTGTCATAGACAGAGCTTCTGATACCGTATCACAATTTACGTGACCGCCCTTCATCTGATCATGAACGATCTGATGAATTTTCTTTAGGAATTGTTTGTATTCTCTAAGCATAGTCTAATAGTTTTAAAGTTATTTTCGTTAGTTATTATCGCGCTTGCAAAAATACACAATTATTTCAAAAATGCATAGTTTTTTTTAATAAAAATGAGGTTTTGGAACAAAAAAAGCACAATTTTATTAATTACAAGTGACAAAATTGACTAAAAAACGGTCAAAAGGCAAAGGTCTTTATTGGTTGATGGATTAAGGATTAAGGATGAGGGTTTATTTGTATCAAACCTTATTCCTTATTCTTTCCAACTTTATTGGTTGATGGATTAAGGATTAAGGATGAGGGTTTATTTGTATCAAACCTTCTCCCTGCGCTGCACACGAAGGAAGTCGCGAAGGATTAAGGATGAGGGTTTATTTGTATCAAACCTTATTCCTTATTCTTTCCAA
>CAMJKP010000090.1 GCA_946406435.1 uncultured Prevotellaceae bacterium
ACTACGACCTCATCATCGGTATTGATCTCAGCATCTATCCTTCATACTACGAGCCTTGGGGCTATACTCCTCTTGAGTCTATTGCTTTCAAGGTGCCATGTATCACAACCGATCTCGCAGGCTTCGGACTCTGGGCAAACTCAGAGAAGGGCGCTTATAGCGAGATTGAGGATGGTGTGAAGACAATTCACCGTACTGACTACAACTACTCTGAGGTGGCAGATGTCATCAAGGATACCGTTGTCAAGTTCAGTAACATGACTGAGGCTCAGGTGAAGAAAGCTCGCTCAAATGCCGATAAACTGTCGAAGAAGGCTCTCTGGAGCGAATTCATCAAGTACTATTGGCAAGCGTATGATTTCGCGCTGAAGTCGAAATAGAATATTTAGGAGTACAAGTAGTACAAGGAGTGAAAGGAGTACAAGACGATAGTAAAAAACGTCGTCGGTTATTCTCAAAAACGAAGAATACAATTGTCTTGAACTCCTTAAGCGACGAAGGAGCGTTACTCCTTGTACTTCTTGAACTACTTAAAAATATAAACGAAATTATTACATAATCTAATAAATATATAGTTATGAAAATCAAAGCAGATTATGCAAACTCTCCTGTATGGAAAGAGTTTAATGTGAAATCAACCCTCCCAGAGGAGTTGCAGTGCCTCGATGAGCTTGCTCATAACATGTGGTGGGTATGGAACTATGATGCACGTGAAATGTGGCGTAGCCTCGATGAAGACCTTTACGAGCAGGTTGCGCACAACCCTGTAATGCTTCTCGAGCGTCTTTCTTACGAGCGTAAGGAGGAAATCGTGAAGGATAAGGCTATCATGAAGAACGTTAAGGATGTTTATAATCACTTCCGTTCTTACATGGATGTCAAGCCGAACGAGAACCGTCCTTCTGTGGCATACTTCTCTATGGAGTTCGGTATCCACAACTCCCTGAAGATCTACTCAGGCGGTCTTGGTATGCTTGCAGGTGACTATATCAAGGAGGCATCAGACTCTAACGTTGATATGTGCGGTATCGGTTTCCTTTACCGTTTCGGATACTTCAAGCAGACCCTCTCTATGGATGGTCAGCAGATTGCAAACTATGATGCTCAGAACTTCACCTCACTTCCTATCACACGTACTCTCGATGAGAACGGCAATCAGGTAGTTGTTGATGTTCCTTATATGAACTATATGGTTCATGCCCTCGTATGGCAGGCTAACGTAGGTCGTGTGAAGCTCTATCTTCTCGATACTGACAATGACATGAACTCTGAGTATGACCGTCCTATCACTCACGCCCTCTATGGTGGTGACTGGGAGAACCGTCTCAAGCAGGAGATTCTTCTTGGTATTGGTGGTATTCTCATGCTGAAGAAACTCGGTATCACAAAGCAGGTTTACCATTGTAACGAGGGACATGCAGCTCTCTGTAACCTGCAGCGTCTTGTTGACTACATCAAGGAAGGCCTTACATTCCAGCAGGCTCTCGAGGTAGTTCGTGCTTCTTCTCTCTATACTGTACATACTCCAGTACCAGCAGGTCACGACTACTTTGACAAGGACCTCTTCGGAAAGTACATGGGTGGTTATCCTCAGATGCTCGGTATCTCTTGGGATGAGTTCATCGGTATGGGACGTATTAATCCTGATGACAACGAAGAGCGTTTCTGTATGTCAACATTCGCTTGTAACACCTGTCAGGAGGTTAATGGCGTATCTATGCTCCACGGTTGGGTATCACAGAAGATGTTCGCTCCTATCTGGAACGGCTACTTCCCAGAGGAAACCCATGTTGGCTATGTTACCAATGGTGTTCACTTCCCATCATGGTGTGCTACAGAGTGGCGTAAGATTTATGACAAATACCTCAAGAAGGGCTTCTATGAGGATCAGTCAAACGAGTCTCTCTGGCATGGTATCTACGATTGTCCAGATGCTGAGATCTGGGAGACACGTATGGCTCTGAAGGAAAAGCTCGTGAAGTATATCCGTGAGAAGTTCGCAGAGAACTGGCTCAAGAATCAGGGTGATCCAACACGTGTACTGTCTCTTCTCGACCGTATCAACTCTAACGCTCTTATGATTGGCTTCTGCCGTCGTTTCGCTACTTACAAGCGTGCTCATCTTCTCTTCACAGACCTTGAGCGTCTTGCTAAGATTGTGAACAACCCAGAGCGTCCGGTTCTGTTCTTCTTCTCAGGTAAGGCTCACCCTGCAGATGGTGCAGGTCAGGGACTTATCAAGCGTATCTATGAGATCAGCCAGCGCCCAGAGTTCCTCGGTAAGATTATCTTCCTTGAGGACTATGACTTCCAGCTCGCTCGTCGTCTTGTTTCTGGCGTTGATATCTGGATGAATACTCCTACACGTCCTCTTGAGGCTTCTGGTACATCAGGTGAGAAGGCTGAAATGAACGGTGTTGTAAACCTCTCTGTGCTCGATGGATGGTGGGTTGAAGGCTATCGTCCAGGTGCAGGTTGGGCTCTCAAGCAGGAGCGTACATACGAGAACATGGCTTATCAGGATCAGCTTGATGCCGCTACTATCTACGGTATGCTCGAGAACGAGATCACTCCTATGTACTACAACAAGAACGAGAAGGGCTATTCTGAGGAATGGATTAAGGTCATCAAGAACTCTATCGCTACAATCGCTCCTCACTACACGATGAAGCGTCAGCTCGATGACTACTATTCTAAGTTCTATATCAAGCTCGCTGAGCGTTCTGCCCAGATCAATGCCAACGGTTATCAGGAGGCAAAGGAGATTGCACAGTGGAAGGAGACAGTTGCAGAGCGTTGGGATAGCATCAAGGCTGTTTCTTCTGATACATCTGTCATCGCCAATGGTGCTGAGACTGGTAAGTCTTACAAGGTTCAGTATGTCATCGATGAGCAGGGACTCACAGATGCTGTCGGCCTTGAGCTCGTCACATTGAAGAATGATCAGGATGCTTCTGACCGTCGTGTGATGCTTGTTGTTCCATTCGAGCTTGTGAAGGTAGAGGGCAACCTCTATACATTCGAGTGCAGCTTCGAGATTAACCATGCAGGTAGCTTCAAGACCGCTGTCCGCATGTTCCCTAAGAACGACAAACTGCCACATCGTCAGGACTTCTGCTACGTAAAGTGGCTTGACTAATCGATTAGTTTTATAAATCTCTTATATCATGGCTCGTTGCTTCCTTTGTGGAGTGGCGAGCTTTTTGGTTGTTAGGGTGTGTATGTTTTTAGTTAAACTTTAACTTTTAACTTTTTCATTCCCCTATGTATCTCCGATGTAGGGAGCGGACTTGCAACGGTTTTGGTACGGAGGAAGAGCGAAGGAGAAGCGGATTTGCATTGTATTTAGGGTTTAGTTATGTCAAATGTTTAATATTAGGTTCTATAATCAAAGACGTATTTGTACTGTAATTTGTTGATATATAAATGCTTGCGCTGTTCGGGAAGGCTATAAGTTAAAGTTTAACCTTTTTGTATGACACCTGTACACTCATTTGGGGGGCTCTTCAGTTCAAACTATATATAATATAATTTAATTATATTATATATAGTTTGGCTTATAAAAACGCTAATCCGAGGGGTAGGGTGTGTATGTTTTTTGTTAAATAATACCTTTAACCTTTTTGCCTATCTTTACAAGAGAATGAAGCTTGCTTGTCTTACTGTTCTTGGGGGGATTATATTTTGTGGGTGTCTCATCATGAGATGCCCTCTTTTTGTTTGATGATAATAAATTGTTACTTATTAATAAGTAGATTGTTACTTTGTTTGTTTGATATGCTTAAAAAAACGTAATAAGTTATTGTTTTAAGGAATTTATTTGTAATTTTGCACGCCGAAAAGAATTGTAAATTAATAACATAAACCTTTTAAAATTCAGAAAATCAGAAATGAGGAAATTGTTTATACTCATCGTGTTAACTGTTGGTTCGTTCTCTGCAATTCATGCAGAGATAACGTGGACGCTGTCAGATGATGGCACTTTGACCATATCAGGAACGGATATGCCAGATTATCAGTCTCGTGCAGAAATACCTTGGTCAGAGGAATGGGATAATGTCAAGAAAATTGTAATTGAAGACGGTGTGACCTGTATTGGACGTGATGCTTTTGTGAGTTGTCGTTATGCCACCTCTGTCACAATACCTAATACTGTTACAAGTATTGGGTATGAAGCTTTCTCTGGTTGCTCAAGCCTTACTTCAATAACTATCCCTGAGTCTGTTACGAGTATTGGGTATGGTGCATTCTCTGATTGCTCAGGTCTCACTTCAATTGTTATCCCTAATTCTGTGACTAGTATCGGAGCGTATGCTTTCTCAGGTTGTAGTAGCCTCACATCTTTTACTATTCCAAATTCTGTGACGAGGATTGAAGAACGCACTTTCTTTGGTTGCAGCAGTATTACCTCAATCATAATTCCGGAGTCTGTGACGAGTATTGGAGAAATGCAGTTCAAGGGTGGTGCTCTCTCTTCGATAACTAATTATGCAACAACTCCTCAGGAAATAGAAGGCCATACTTTTAATGATTATGATAATGTTATACTTCACGTACTTCCTGGTTATAAAGCAGTATATGAGGCTGCTAACTATTGGGGCTTATTTACGATTGTTGAGGATTTAACTACAGGTATAGATGCAGTTGAAGGCTCTGCTACGATTTCCGATGATAAGATATTCTCAATATCTGGTCAGCGTTTGGATAAGGCTGCGAAGGGAGTGAATATCATCAACGGAAAGAAGGTATTGATGAAATAAGATTTGGAGCATAGAATATGGAGGGTGTCTCATGATAATTATGGGATGCCCTTCTTTTTTGTTTCTATATATCTTCTTTGATACTATATTTGATAGTGGTGTGTCTGCAGAATATGGACAGGGTAGGGGAGAAGAGCGGCATTTGAGAGAATGGGATGATGTTTATCGCAAAAAGTGAGAGATTTGCATGAAATGAGAAAAAAGTTGATGAAAAAATTTGGTGGTTTCAGAAAAATGTTGTACCTTTGCATCGCATTTGACAAAAGAGGTTCGGCTAAGAACTTTTCAAGGCTCTTGGAAGGTTGGGTGAGTGGCTGAAACCACCAGTTTGCTAAACTGACGTACGGGTTACCGTACCGGGGGTTCGAATCCCCCACCTTCCGCCTCAAGTCAAGTTGTATTTGTACTTTCTCGGAAGATGGTGGATTCATCTAAGGGTTAGGATTCAAGATTCTCAATCTTGCCATAGGGGTTCGAATCCCCTATCCACTACCAAGAAAGGGGCTGAGAAAAGTACAAATTAATCCGGTGGATTCATCTAAGGGTTAGGATTCAAGATTCTCAATCTTGCCATAGGGGTTCGAATCCCCTATCCACTACAAAAAAAACTGAATATGTGCGGTACTCAATAATGTTTTTGAGTGCCGCTTAATTGTTTTCGTTGTGAGCATTAAAAGATACCTACATATTATTCTGTTCGTTGTTGCTTTGGGCTGTCCGGGTGTTTTGTCTGGTCAGGTCAAGACCAATGCCGTATATCAGCAGTATATAGAGATATACAAGGACCTTGCCATTGAGCAGATGAAGAAGTACTCCATTCCTGCAAGTATCACTCTTGCACAGGGACTTCTTGAGAGTTCTGCTGGTAGAAGTTCATTGGCCACTATGGGTAACAACCACTTCGGTATCAAGTGTCACGATTGGACTGGTCCTACCATGCTCCGTGACGACGATGCTCCTAATGAATGTTTCCGCGTATATAGTAATCCTCGTGCGAGTTTTGAGGATCATAGTAAGTTCCTTCAGCGTCCACGCTATCAGAGTCTGTTTCGTCTGAAGGTGACAGACTATAAGGGGTGGGCGAATGGATTGAAGGCTTGTGGCTATGCTACGAGTCCTACATATGCGCAGAAACTCATCAATATCATCGAGGCTTATCAGTTGTATCAGTACGACACGCAGAAAACCGTGAATACCTTCGTGCTGAAACATTCTGTAACAAGTCCGAAGGTGCAGTTGCAGGGACAGCAGCCACATCGTCTGTATTCTTATAACAAGAACTATTATATTATAGCACGTCATGGCGATACTTTCAAGAGCCTAAGCAAGGAGTTGAGAATCAGCGCGTTTAAGTTGGCTAAGTACAATGAGCGTGATGCTGTAGAGATGCTTGCTGATGGTGATGTGGTGTATCTGATGAAGAAGCAGAAGCATGCTGTCAAGGAGTATCGTGGTCGCTATCACGTCGTGAAGAATGGCGAGAGCCTGTATTCTATAGCTCAGCATTATGGAGTTCGTCTTTCTCGTCTTTATATATGGAACAGGTTGCCTCTTGATTATTCTGCTAAAGTGGGGGACAAAATATACCTTTATTAAAATTTTAAACAAAAATTAAATAATTTTTACTTAAAATTTGCAAGAGTGGAGATTTTTTACTACTTTTGCAACAGATTTTCAATAAAATGATTGTTTAATCTGTGTGTATCGTGAAAAAGTACCTGTTTTCTGCAATAATGGCGCTTTTTGTGTCGCTTGCTCTTGGGGGCTGTTCTTACGGAGATGGAACTCCGATAAGCAGTCTGGAAGACTCGTCTATGCCTATCCGTAGGTATGACTTGTTGCAGGTGAGGTATATTACCACAGGTGACTATTCTGCGTTGCAGAAGATGCGAACAACCTATATCGTGGAAACACGTGCCCTTGTTGAGAGTCTTCTGAAGATAGGTGCGCTTGGAGAGTCGGGGATGAACGAGAGAATTCTTGAGTACTATGAGGATTCCACTCTTTCTACAGCTATTGAGGATGTAACCAATACGTTTGCAAATATGGATAAGGAGAATGAGCAGTTGCGCGTCTGCCTTAACCGTATGCAAAAGCTATTCCCTGATGTTGAATTACCGGATGTATATACACAGATAGGTGATTTCGAGCAGAGTATTGTTGTCTGTGGGCATCGTGTGGGTATCTCTCTTGAGAAATATCTCGGTGCAGACTATCCTGTTTATAAGCGTTTCTTTGACGAACAGCAGCGCAAGCAGATGACAAGGGAGTATATGATACCTGAATGTGTGGGCATATACCTGCTTAGTCAGTTCCCATTCGGGGATTTCCAGCAGTCATCGCAGGAGTCCAGGGATTTTCATCTACAGTGTATATGGTATGCTGTAAACAAATTGCTGGGCGAGGATTTCTATGAACATTCTGTTGTTGCTAAAGTTGACGATTTTATGCAGTCGCATAAGAACATGTCATTGCCGGAACTTCTGGATTATAGCAGACGCGAGATGTCAAAGGCGTCTGTTGCATCAATGAAAAATGCAAAATAGAGTTGTCAAAAAAACGTTTTTGCCGCTTAGGGAATAAAAAAGATTGCATTTTGTTCTCGTATATCAGTTTTTTTTTGTACTTTTGCCTTGATATAGTTAATATTAATCACATTTTATTATATAATATCAAAAAGAAATTATGAAGATTAACGATTACAACTTTGCCGGTAAGAAGGCAATCGTACGTGTAGATTTCAATGTGCCTTTGAAGGATGGCAAGATCACTGACGACACCCGTATCCGTGGTGCTCTTCCAACACTTAAGCTGATTCTTGAGAAGGGTGGTGCGCTCATCATCATGTCTCACATGGGTAAGCCAAAGGGTAAGGTGAAGGCTGAGCTCTCTCTCGCTCAGATCAAGGACGCAGTTGCTGCTGCTCTCGGTGTTGCAGAGGTTAAGTTCGCTCCAGACTGTGCAAAGGCTCAGGAGGCTGCTGCTTCTCTGAAGGCTGGTGAGGTTCTTCTTCTCGAGAACCTTCGTTTCTACCCAGAGGAAGAGGGTAAGCCAGTTGGTATCGATAAGGAGGATCCTGCATACAAGGCTGCTAAGGAAGAGATGAAGGGTAAGCAGAAGGATTTCGCTAAGACTCTCGCTTCTTACGCTGACTGCTATGTAATGGATGCATTCGGTACAGCTCACCGTAAGCACGCTTCTACAGCTGTTATCGCTGATTACTTCGATGCAAACAACAAGATGCTCGGTCTCCTCATGGAGAAGGAGGTTAAGGCTGTTGATAACGTTCTTAACAACATCGAGCGCCCATTCATCGCTATCATGGGTGGTTCAAAGGTTTCTTCTAAGATCGGTATCATCGAGAATCTTCTCGGTAAGGTTGATAAGCTCATCCTCTGTGGTGGTATGACATATACATTCGCTAAGGCTCACAATGGTGAGATTGGTGATTCTATCGTAGAGCTTGATAAGCTTGACGTAGCTCTCAACGTTGAGAAGCTCGCTAAGGAGAATGGCGTAGAGCTCGTTATGGCTCCAGACGCAACATGTACAAACGGCTTCGACTTCGGTTCAATGAGCGTTAAGGCTGGTGCAAAGATTGAGAACTATCCTTCAAACGAGATTCCTGCTGGTTGGGAGGGTCTTGATGCAGGTCCAGAGGCTCAGAAGAACTTCGCAGAGGCTATCAAGGGTTGTAAGACAATTCTTTGGAACGGTCCTGCAGGTGTGTTCGAGTGTGACGACTTCACTGCTGGTTCAAAGGCTATCGGTGACGCTATCGCTGCTGCAACTGCTGAGGGTGCATTCTCTCTCATCGGTGGTGGTGACTCTGTTGCTTGCTGCACAAAGTTCGGCCTTACAGATAAGGTATCTTACATCTCAACTGGTGGTGGTGCTCTTCTTGAGGCTATCGAGGGTAAGGTTCTCCCAGGCGTAGCAGCTATTCAGGGATAAATTTACACCTTAAATATATAAAGAAGCCCATCGCTCATGCGGTGGGCTTTTTCTTGTTCTGTTAGATTTCTGTTGAATGATTGCAAAATGATTTTCATCCATAAACGAAAAAGCCTCAGAGAATCGTCAAAAACTCCCTCGTACCCTGAAAATGCCAATATAAGCTGATGAGTGGCAAATTATCAAAAACGGCATTCTTTTTGTGAAAAAGGCTGCAGGTGTGGTTGATTTAGGTCAATCAAGAAAAAAAATGAAGGTTTCAACGAAAAAAAACAGCGAAAAGTTTTGTAGTTTCGGAAAATAGTAGTACCTTTGCATCGCATTTGGAGAAATGCTTATCTGAAAAGCTTACAAAAAAGGCTTACAGATAACAAGAAAATGCGGAAATAGCTCAGTTGGTAGAGCACAACCTTGCCAAGGTTGGGGTCGCGGGT
>CAMJKP010000091.1 GCA_946406435.1 uncultured Prevotellaceae bacterium
GATAGTTGGAAGGTGAGGTATATTTGTAGTTATACTTCATCTTCATAAGGAAATAATCGTTCATGGACGCAAGTAGCACAGGCGACTTCTTCACCTTCTCGTGATAGTCAGCAGACACCTCTGCCAGTCGGTCATACTCCACGATGAGAGGCGAGAACTGATGAACCGACTGCGAAGCCGGCTGTATGGTATATGCAAGTTCCCCAGAAAGAATATGCCTTCTGAAGAATCCGCTGCGGTTGATGGTCTCTCGCGCTACGGTGATCATAGTGGAAGGGGTGTTCATCCAACGGCGACGGTGCTTCTTGAGGAACGTTGGCATAAGGAGTCGTGGCATGGTAAGGGTCATATCACCCGAAACCTCGTAGTTGGCACCGTTGCCACCTGTACCGCCAGTCTGGAACTCGTAGCTTCCAGCGAGATTGAAGCCTAGGACCTCACCACCACGGAAAGCATTTCGCTTGGCAAAGCCGATACTTGCACCAGGGCCCATACGGCCTGATGTCTTTCCGAGATAGTTTGCCTGAAGGGTTACATCGTATGGCTTGTCGAGGATACAGTTCACCGTCATGTCGAGGATGCCCGCCCCACGGCGCTCCTGTCCGTCACGGGTTAGCGACCTCACGGTGTCGGGTACTGTCAGTACCGTTCCGTCAGGGCGCAGTTTCTTCTTGAACTCAATGCTCGTGCTTGCATATACGCCCTGTCCGATGAAACGGTTAAGTGACTCCTCATAGAGATCCTGCGAGTAGAGTTCGCCAGAGCGCAGCTTCATATCAGAGAATATCACACGACCACGGATAGGCGATTTCTTGCCCTTGTAGTGCAGGGTGACGAAGCGACGGCTTGTGGAGTCGGTAAGCTGTTCCTGATTCTGTCTGCGGATATTAATATTAATCTTGCCTATCATCCATTTCTGGGTAGCCTCATCGGGGAGGGAGTCAACCATGTGAACCTGAAGTTGAACCTTCTCGGGCACTTTCACTGTATCGGCAAGATATGAGGTATATGACTGATTATAATAGTAATAGCCATGATTTCGGAAGATGGAGGCTATGCGTGAACGCTCAGCATCAAGAGCAGCTACATCAAACGGATCACCTGCCTTTATCTTCGGTTTGTCGGCAAGAATGAGGTTTACGGCATCCTGCGGGAAGTTATGATAGCTGATAGTGTCGATGGTGTAGAGCGGTCCGAGATCCACGGTATATGCCACCTTCGCAGTACGCGGACGTGCAACGGTATCGGTCTTCGTTGTCTTTGCCTTGCCATACACGATGTCGTAATCCACATTGCCCCGGAAATAGCCATGATTCTGAAGCACGTTCTCTGCAACTGACACACGAAGCTCGGGGTTCACATTGCCCATAAGGACTGGCGCCTTACCGAATGTCTTGCCCATCCACTTTGCAAATCCGCTCTTCTTTCCCTCACAGGCATTGTGAATCCAGAGGGCGTAAGGGATGGTGCGATAGTAAGAAGAACCGAACAGGGCACCGTTAGGAGCGGTTGCAAGAGCCGCCTCCACCTCTGCCTGTGTCTCAATGAAATGCTCGCTGTTATCGTGATTCTGATAGTCGATAGGCTTGAGGCCGGTGAATAGCTGTTCGCCCGGCTCAAGGTGGGTGGAGCAGGAGGCGAGAAGAAGGAGAAAGAGGACAAAGAGAACAACGGCCTCTCCCCCCGCCCTCCCCCGTAGGGAGGGAGCCGGAAGGCGGAGGGGGAAGTCACCTATAGCCGCAAAAATCTTTTTTATATATTTCCTTATCTTATTCATTGAGATACTACTATCTTAGAAGCCTCTTCCTTTTGGTGCTGAGGGGCTGGGGCTTCAACTCTTACACTATCTACCTGTCGCGCTCCGGCTCCCTCCCTACGGCGGGAAGTCGAAGATTGAGTATCTTCGAGTATGTGCGAAGCGGGGGGAGAGGCCGTAGTCCCATTTCCTAACATCCTTCTCCTCATCTCCAAATTCTTATCACCAAACTGGAAGATATCCCTGAAGTTCTGCAACTTACGTTTCCACATATAACCGGCACCATACTGGCCTACATAGCCTTCGAGGAAATCATATACGGCACGCTTGTAGAAGAGTTGCAGATACTGGTTGGATATGTCGGAGGTGCGATACTGAAGCTCCACGTTATCGAAGAACGTGTTGTTCTGTCCGCTTACATCAGAGCCTGTGGATATCTTTCCACCTATGGAAACAGAGAGGCGGTTGTTCCAGAAACGCTTCGCGAACTTGAACGAGTAGTCGGTGTGCATACGACCTGTCTCGTCAGAGCTTGTCTCCATACCTACGGAGAGGTCGAGGGTGCGGAGGGCAGAGCCGGCTATCTGGTTAATCTCCTGTTGCAGGAATGAGCTGAGAGCCGAGTTCATGGTGAAGCTTGAGGTGTTGTTCTCCGTGAGATACATACCTGTGGTGAGCATCGTCACGGCACGTTTTCCTCGTTCCTCAAGCGTCAGCATACTGAGCTCATCACTAACGTAAGAATCCTCAGGAGCTTCAATGACGAACTCAAGTCCCATGTCCTGAAGTGTCTTCGAGAGTACCACGCCACACTCGAAGAGTACGGATTTCTTCACGCCGTTCTCCTCCACCATAGCCTTGTTCTTCTCCTTCGCCGTGATGCTGAGACGAGGATTCATAATGTCGCCCGTAAACTCGATATACGAATCAGGAGATATCTCGAATGTCTTCAGAGGAATTACAGGCAGAGAATACTTCATCTCACCTGATGATATGGTGTATCGTCCTGTCATGGATATGTCACCGCCTATGTATCTCATTCTGAGACTTCCGCCTCCGAGGATGTCAAGGTAGTTGGTATGGTTGGTGTTGAGCCAGCAGGTTACATGGGCACCCTCCTGAACTGTTACCGACAAGTCAACAGACATACCATCAACCTCCGGACGGTTAACAACCAAAGGCTCGTCGCCTGAGAAGTCGGTGAACGTCACGAGTTCCTTCAGACGGTTATCGGTTGTGATAGGAGAGTCACGGAGGATATAATAAAGGTCGCTCTTTGAGAGTACGGTGAGATTACCCCTTACCTTCAATTCTGAAAGTTCTCCGTTTATCCTTCCGAAGAAGTTCACGTAGCCCTTACCATAAGCCTCGGAGCGACGGCTTTCCTTCGCATCAATAAGCAGGAAGTCCCTCGCACGCATACGCATATTCAGGCTGATATGATCAAGGTCGGAGAAGTCTATATCACCCATTATCACGAGTGGCTGATCGTTATTGGCATACATCTGGAAGTTCTCAAGCAGGAGCTTTGAATTGGTGATGCGAACTGGGTCGTCATCAAACTTCATCGTTATGCCGTAAGGAACAGAAATGAGAGAAGCTCCCTGCAAGTAGATATCACCATTAACAACAGGCTTTGAAACTGAACCGCGTACCGTGAGTTGTCCTTCACCAGTTCCCTCAAGACCTATAATCTGATCAGGCACGAAACCGTTGGCAATATTCAACGGCAGTTGCTGCATATTCACGTCAAGGTCGATGCCACCACCTTCCTCAACATGCTCGTCAGGGTTATAGCCACCAACAACGGTAGCCACCTCCGTGCCGTCTTTCAGCAGGATTCCATCAATATGATGAGTACCGTCTTCCATAGGCATATACACGAACTCGGAAGATATATTACCTATTCCGCAGTTCTCATATACAAGGTCCTTGAACTCCACAGAACTTGAAACAGAGAGATCATTCGGTGTCTGTATGACGTGGAAGTCACCATCCATAATACCACCCATCTGAGGCATGTAAGGAATTACAGACACAATCTCGGCAAGATTAAATCTGTGCAAAGAAAGCGTCACGTCCTGAAGTGCCTCAAGATTCTCATCGTCGGTATATACCAGCAAACCCATACCGTCGGCAGATTTCAGTTTAAGGTCGGCAGAGAGTCGCATATTTGGCGAGAACAGGATATAGTTGTCAGGATTTACGCTGAACGGCTTATATCCAAGCACATGTTTCCTGTCCTCAAGCGAGATGCGGATACCTCGTGTTTCCATCACGGCAAGAGCGCCTAAATCAAGGATTCTCTGCTTTCGGGCATCGTCGATTATCAGGTCAACCGATGTTCCATTTGGAAGGAGAGAGCCTTTTGCCTGAGCCGTAAACACATACTGCGGATTATCCTTGCCGTTCTCCACATCCACCTTATATCGTATCTGTTCAGAGTCAGAGGTTAGGACTGCCTTTATCTTGTCAAGTTGCAGGGATTCCGTCTTGAGCGTATCGACAGTCATCTCACCATTTATTCCAGTAACAGGAGAGATATTGAAATCTGCAAGAATCTGCTTCACACCTATGTCGAAGCGCTTCATGGCATCTGCCACAGGATTATCCCTTCCCATGGCGAAATACACTTTACCCTGTGGCAACTTACTTCGGATATCCTTCTCACTGATGATACGCTTCTCCCATTGGCGCATCACCTCCTCCATCAGCACATCCGAAACCTTCATCAGCTTCTTATATCCGCCGCTAAGGTCGGCTTTCAGGTGGAAGTCTCCACAATCAGCCACGGCATGGGTGGTGTCGGTACGTGTAAGGAGGTCGATGGTCATGTCATCAGGACGATATGCCTGCACAGAGTCTATAATTGTAAGGTCGCTCAGATTTCCCACCACCTTATAGTACTCGTCCATATCGGTGGCCAAATCAAGATGCGCACAACCCGCAATAGTCAACGGAGCCTCTGCAAGATAGAGACGATAGAGGTCGGCCTTGTTAAGTTCCGTGGTTATCGTAGCATCCACCTTCTTGCTAAGAAGGGCATCGAAACCGATAGTTCCGTCAAGAAGCGGATTCTTTGAAACAACCGTTGCATGAGCCTTGCCGCCAGACAGGTCTGCATCAAGCTTCATATTGTTGAGATTCCACTTGCTATATGCGAAATTAGTCACGGAAGCCTTAGCATTTATCTTGGTGCGAGGAGAGAACACATCAGTTCCCACGCCCGTAACATCAGCCTTGCCTGTGAAACCGCCAAGCCCCATGCCCTTCACAAAGTGCCCCAAATGTAATCCGTCGGCCTTCAGATTGGATTTGTAAGCCATTGCCCTTGCATTGAAGTTTGCCTTACCGCTTACAGAGCCCTTACCCTCGGTAGCACGGAAATCAATGTCGTATATCTGGCCTCTTATCTTCGCATCTGCCACAGCATGAACGGCAGGGATGTTTATCATCTTCGCCGTACTCTTGTCGAGCATGGTCTTCACAAAGTCGAGGTTATAGGTCTGGGCATCAAGATGCACATCGGATACGAGTTTGTTGATATCCATGAACTTCTCCGCATATCCGTCAGCTTTCACGAGGAATGCCCCCGGAAGCTGAGCGTATGCGCTCTTGATATCCACACGGTTCATATTGCCATTGGCAGTAAGCTTGATGGCAAGCGGTTTCCTCGGCCATTGATCCATGAACGGTTTCGGCATATCGCCCATACCCATGCCAAGCAGTATATCCTCACTTCCAAGAGAGGCATCGGCATCCACATACACCTTACCGGGATTGATAGAATCCATCACGTTAAGGTCAACAATGGCATTTGCCTTCAACGTTGAAGTTGCAATATCAGCATTAACATCACGATTGAGGGCAAGGTCGAAATCGGTCGTGAGTTTCAGGGAATCCATAGCAAGAATTCCCGTCAAGGATTTTACCCCAATACCGCATTTCTCCATCATCTGGCATTGCCTTATCCTCAAACTCATCTCCATGGCATTCACCGAGTCCTTGGCTGCAAGGAATCGCAAGGAGTCTATGCCCAACCCGATATTCGTGAGTGCTATATGGTTAGCATCCAGCCCTTTAAGACGAGGCTCAAAGTTATTGTCATAATATATTGCGCCTTTCTGCCAATCCAAAGATGCAAGACTATACTCTCCCTTGAATAAATCGAAGAATCCATTCTTTGCACTCACCTTGCCAAGCACAGCCTTAAACTGAAGCGTATCGCCAGGCATGTGTATCGTGGCATCAGAATTTTCAATGGCGAGTTCCTCGGCACTTATCTTCCAGAATGTCTCGCTCTTCGCTGTATCTTCCGGAACGGTATCGCTTAGCTCCACGTTTATATGAGCATCTGCAAGATAGACTTTTGCTAGGTCAACTATCTCTTTTCCGAGATCTATATACGCGGGAGCTCCTCCCTTCCCCATCACGGGGGAAGGGTCGGGGTTAGGGGTCGTAGGGCTTGCTTTCAAGCTCAATTCTCCTACTCTACCTTTCACCCTCGCCTCATGCACAAGGTTGGCGGTATTCATCTTCAGGTCGTAGATGTCAAGCTGGTCAATATTCACCTGACTGTCAAAAAGAGGCATCAACTGCACATCCACCACAGCCCTTTTCAAGTCGGCTATAGTATCTTTTTGTTGAGGCAAGGAATCATTCTTCTGAATAACCTTCACGCCGTCCACCCCGAGATTAAGCGGGAAGACAAGGCAGACGCGCTCCACGCTGACCTCCATTCCCATCTCCTTAGAAGCATAGGCAGCAACGGTCTTTACCGCCCAGTTCTGAATAGGTGGAAGATAGAGTGCAACAGCAAGAAGCACGATTAAGATGAAGGGAGTGAGCACAATACCAAGAACCCACTTCATGTATTTATTATTCATAGAATAATCTCTGGTTTCAGGCGACAACGTGCAAAGCACCTCGCACGTCATTCGTTTGACAAGTGCAAAGATACAGCAAAAAATGCATACAACAAAGACTTTTACATCTTTTTTCTTTGATATCCCGACAAAATGCCGTATCTTTGCCGAGGAAACGCATTTTTAATGCTGAATTTGAAAGTAAATTAGCAAATAGTACATAGTTAAATAGTAAATATCAAGGTGACTCCAATTTACGAAGACAACCATATCATTATCGTCAGCAAGCAGAGTGGCGAGATAGTTCAAGGCGACAAGACAGGCGATACTCCATTGTCAGAGACCGTCAAGGACTATATCAAGGTCAAGTATCAGAAGCCGGGGAATGTTTTCCTCGGCGTGGTGCATCGTCTTGACCGTCCCGTTAGCGGATTGGTGATGTTTGCTCGCACAAGTAAGGCTCTTGCACGCCTCAACGAGATGTTCCGTGTGGGAGATGTTCACAAGACATATTGGGCTATAGTGCAGAGCCCCCCTAAATCCCCCTTAAAGGGGGACTTGGAAGGCGATAACGGCTCCCTCCCTTTAAGGGAGGGCGGGGAGTGGGTCGACCTCACCCACTGGCTCGTTCGCAACGAGAAGCAGAACAAGTCGTATGCCTATGACCATGAGGTGAAGGATTCAAAGAAGGCACAACTAAGCTACAGGATTCTTGCACACTCCGACCGCTACAGCCTTGTAGAGGTACAGCTATACACAGGCCGTCATCATCAGATTCGTTGTCAGCTCGCAAAGATAGGACTACCTATCAAAGGTGATCTCAAATACGGCTCACCACGCAGCAACAAGGACGGTTCTATCTGTCTCCTTTCCAGATACATGGAGTTCGTACACCCTGTCAGCAAAGAAACTATCCGCGTAACTGCTCCCCTACCCGATGATGCCCTTTGGCAAGCATTCAAAAACGTATAGGGATATTTATCAATTTTAAGCAAAAAGTTATGGGACTATTAGTTGTACTTTTCATCTTGATTTTTTTATTCGGCATTATATTATTTCCCCTTGGATTAATTGGCATTATAATTGCCCATTTCTACGGTAAACATAAAAACGTGGAAGTAAAGAAAATTGCATGGTTCCTTGCCCCCACAGTACTTCTATTCAGTTTTGCATGCCTATTCTTCGTTGAAAATATGTTTTTTGGCGTTATAATGGGTTCATCCTCAGCCTTCGCCACCGACTATGAAAGCATAAACCTGAATAAAAAGTATGAACTCTATCGTATAGACGTATCAGATTGGCGTATTGGCGCAAAAGATTCCCCAGTACCTCTTTGTACCAATGTACTGGAGATATTTAATCAAAATGATACTGTCGTTTTTTCTGCAAGGAAAAAAGGATATTATATCCTCGCGCAACTGAATAACGATAAAGAAGAATATGCAGTAATAGATTCAGCCTCAACAACCGATGTTCTTTGGAATAAATACACAAAGACGAGAGGCATAGACAAACACGAAGTATATACCAGCAATAGATACTATTGGAGATACAGAACGGTTTTCGGTATTTATGCTCTCATTTTCAATATCTTCCTATTCATCTATCTTTTCAGAAGATTCAAAGGATTTTGGAAACGCCTATTAATTGAGGAATACTAACAAACAACGACTAACTATGGGATTATTATTCGTTCTTATCATTTGGGGCTTTATCCTCGCTATTGCTGCATTATTTCTTGGAATAATTGGAGTCCTTCTTGGTTTCCTTTTTCATAAATGGAAGGACAAAAAAGTAAGATACTGGGCATGGTTTATTACTCCAGGTACAGTTCTTATCAGTTTTGCCGTACTGTTTTTCATAGAAAATGTTGCTTATGGCATCGTGACAGATTCAGACATAGGCATAGGCGATTACGGAAGTGTAAACATCAACGACAAATATCATCTATACTGGATTGACATACCCGACTGGAGCCTTGACACAAGAGCAAACAATAATGCTTTTTCTGGAAATGAAACATTTTCACACATTCAAGAAATACTAGTACACAACGATACAATTGCATTTACAGCAGAAATCCACAAACACGAAAACGATTCCACATATTATGTCCTTACTCAACTGGATGCAAACAAGGAAAGGTATGTCACTATCGACTCTGCCTCAACCACAGCAATCCTATGGGACAGATACACTCAGGCACGAAATTTAGATAAAGGAGACATATGTACTTGTGATCAGTTCTATCTAAAACAGAGGATTTTCTTCACTATTGGTATTCTCTTATTCAACCTTATTATATACATCTTGTTCTTCTACAAATTCGGAAAGCGCTTACTATTAAAGAAATAAATATTGGGTAACACCTTGCTTTTAGCATCGCTATAACTTCGCTCATCCTCCGTTGTTCCTCCGAACCAAACTCGATGAACCTCTTATCCTATATAAGAGAAAAAGCGGAGGTTCATCGAGTTTGGTTCCTTAGAAGAACGGATTTACATCGGACTTAGAGGCAAGGAA
>CAMJKP010000092.1 GCA_946406435.1 uncultured Prevotellaceae bacterium
GCAAAAGGGTAAAAACAGGCAAAAGTGCACCCCCCTCTCTAAAAACTCTCGTGAATTTTACATAGTTTCAAGCTAAGATTACAAAATCAAGAGGCATTACGCATGACTTGATATACTTCCCAAATGCTTGAATTGAACCATATTTTTGCGATTTTGTAAGGCTGATTTGGCATAATTCTAATAAAATAGGCGTGTTTTTACATATTTTTACCCATTTTTATTTGTGTTAAGAAAGAAAATGGCTATATTTGCAAAGTCATAACAATTGTAAGTTGTTAGACACTACATAAGGAAAAAGCGTCATCGATGCTTTGTCAATTGGTTAATTGAAACCTGAGAAATTTCAATATGGAAATCAATGGCAATGTCAGAAGTGGCTGCTACGGGTATGGTATAACTATATCTCGGGGTGTGTAGTGAGGGTTATTATATCCTCATACACACTTTCCCCGATGATATGTGCAACTATATCAACGTGGGCAGACTTTCTACTCGTCAATTTCCAGGGCATTCTCAGGGCCTCAATTAACGGATGAGCAGAAGTGGATACCCACGTTTTTCGTTGTGTAGTAAACCATAATAACTAAACCAATAAACGCCTTAATTGGGTATCAGAAAGGCATAATACCAGAAATTATGAAAACTTATTTCCAGATTTCGTTGAAAGTATTTACTGTTTTATTAACTGTAATGCTTGTTTGTGTAGGTTGCGGAAAAAACGGCAACTCTACAAGTGGTTCAGGTATTCTTGGCGGTATGAGTAAGGAAGATATGTGTAATCCTGCTAAGAGGTTTACAGATTACAAGCCTATCTACAGAGAATACACAGACGATTGGGGAGAATTATGCTACGAATATAAAGGTATCAAGATTTTTGATGCAAATGGTGAAATGAAATATAGTGATGAAGAAGCAGAAGAATATTACACACATTATGCTATTCATTTCTTCTATGCACACATCATTGCAGACAAAATAACTTGGAGCAAAAAGGAAAAAAAGAAATCATACGTAGACTATATAAAAGAGCATCTATTTGATATTGTTTGCAACTTACCATTGGACGATTCATACCCAAGTGATATAAGAGAAACTGTCAACAAAATATATTATGACAATAAGGACAAAGCTCTGAATATGATTCTAGTTAAACGTGGTTATGGGTTCCTTAAATATGAGAGTGATTTTCATATATATAATAATTTTTATCTATATCGTGATAAAGAATCTGGATCTTTGATGGCTAATTGGGAACCTCATCTTCAGTAATCTTCTTCACTGAAATAATCACATATCAAATGTGATGATATTTAATCAAATAATCAGTTTACTATGAAGTATTGGTTGCATAAAATTACTGGTGGAGATAATGCTATGGGATTTGCATATCCACTTCTGTTTAGTCATAATTATTTGACTATCGGCTGGTGTGATATCTCTGAGGATTCATTTCGTTGAGAATATTCAGAAGCAGGGAATATCTGCTATTGACAAGACTTTCTTAGGGGCTCAATTTACAGATAAGGAGAAGTGGACACCCACGTTTCTCGCTGTGTAGTTAACCAATATTTAGCGTTAAATAACTTATTCGTAACCATGAAAATAGATATTATGTCAAACATTAATTTTAGACCGTGGATTGGTAAAAACTATTTTATCAATGGCTATAAAGGTAAGAGAATCCTTGTGTTAGGTGAGAGTCATTATTGTATGGATGAACTTAGCGAAGGTGGTAGATGCTACCCTCTTTGTAAAAAAGAGAACATGCGCAATGAATGTTTTTCACAAACGGAAGATATTCTTGACTACTATCTGAATGGATATAGTGGAGAATCGTACCTGAAGACTTTTGTGTGTTTTGAAAGAGCTGTAATAGGCAAAGAACTTACACAGGAAGAAAGAGAGAACTTTTGGCAAGGAGTTATATTCTATAACTACATTCAATACTCACAAAACGGCCCAAGAACAGCTCCACAGCAAGAATATTGGGCAACATCTGAACATGCTTTTAAAGAGCTTTTGGAACAGTACATGCCTGACTTAATTGTTGTTTGGGGTGTTAGACTATATAACGGACTACCTGATTGGCAGGGTATGGGGACAAAGTTGTTTGTTAACGAACATGACAGTACTAATGTATGGACATATACTATAAAGGGAAAACAAATCCCTGCAATTATGGTACATCATCCAAGTTCTCCCACTGGGAAAAATTGGGGCTATTGGCATCAATTTTATGAGAAAGTAATAGGATAATAATCATTATCCAAATTATTAATCTAAATTGTGAATTAACCCAATAGTCCCTAATATTGCCTGGAGGGCAGTACATAACGGAAGGACATGCGCAAAAGCCAATCGAGTACAGCCTTCCAGGCTGATAATGTAGTCGTAGTTTTTTCCGAGGGCATACTCTCCTTCGTCGAGTATGCACCTCGGTTACTCATAGTGTAGCCTTCCAGGCAATTCTAAATCTGCAACTGGATGATGGGTAAAACAAATATGTTTGAATTATAAAAGACGCGAAGACGCAGAGGTTAATAATCTCCGCGTCTTGGTGTCTTTGCGTTAGATATCAAAAAAAAAGATTCACGGATAACAGAAAGCACTTGGTTCGTCATTTCACTAAGAAAAAGGCTAAAAACGTAAGAAATACCAATAGTTTTCACCTTAAAGCCCTTTCTTTTGTTAAAATATCTAAAATTATTGCTATATAATAAGGTGTACGCAATTTTTTGTTTACTTTTGCGCCTCAAAAGAACAAACATAGAATTATTATGCAAGAAAACTTGGTAATTGTGGAGAGCCCGGCTAAGGCTAAAACCATTGAAAAATTCCTTGGTAAGGACTACAAAGTAATGTCCAGCTACGGACACATCCGCGACCTTAAGAAAAAGGAAATAAGCATTGACCTCGATACCCTCATGCCAGTATATGAGATACCTGATGAGAAGAAACGAGTGGTTAATGATCTCAAGGCTAATGCGAAGAACGCAAAGAAGGTGTGGCTGGCATCCGATGAGGACCGCGAAGGAGAGGCTATCTCATGGCACCTTTGCGAAGTTCTCGGTCTTGACGAACAGAAGACTAGCCGAATAGTATTCCATGAAATCACAGAGAATGCAATTCTTGAGGCTATTAAGCATCCACGTCAGTTGGATATGAATCTTACCAACGCCCAGCAGGCACGCCGTGTGCTTGACCGCCTCGTTGGTTTCAATCTCTCACCTGTGCTTTGGCGCAAAGTGAAGCCATCGCTTTCTGCCGGTCGTGTGCAGAGCGTTGCCGTACGTCTTATAGTGGAACGCGAGCGCGAGATACAGGCTTTCAAGGCTGAACCATATTTCCGCATAAACGCTGTCTTCGCCATCAGCGATGAGACTGGCAATAAGAGTGAGATACGTGCAGAGCTCGACAAGCGCTTCACAACACATGAGGATGCCGTTGCTTTCCTTGAGAAGTGCCGTAACGCTAAGTTCACTATTGACACTATAAGCAAGAAACCTCTCAAGCGTACTCCTGCACCTCCTTTCACAACCTCTACTCTTCAGCAGGAGGCAGCGAGAAAGCTCGGTTTCACCGTGTCGCAGACAATGATGGTTGCACAGCATCTCTATGAGAACGGTCACATCACATATATGCGTACCGACTCTGTGAACCTCTCAAAGCTCTGTATCGGCACATCAAAGGAAACGGTGATAAGCATGTATGGCGAGGAATACAGCAAGCCACGCAACTATAGCACCCACACCAAGGGAGCACAGGAGGCTCACGAGGCTATCCGCCCTACATATATGGCTAACACCTCAATCGAGGGCACACTTCAGGAGCGCCGTCTCTATGAATTGATCTGGAAACGCACAGCCGCTACACAGATGGCAGATGCCCAGATTGAGAAGACAACCGTGAACATCAGCGTTTCAGATACCGATGAGCAGTTCATCGCAACTGGTGAGGTTGTTGTATTTGACGGTTTCCTCAAGGTATATCGTGAGTCAGACGGTGATGATGATAACGACAAACTCAGCGAAGAGACAGGTACAATGCCTGCTTCAATGAAAGAGGGCGACAGCCTTGAGCGAGTTCAGATAACATCACTTGAGCGTGCATCAATGGGTCCTATCCGCTATACTGAGGCTTCGCTCGTTCATAAGCTTGAGGAACTCGGCATCGGCCGTCCATCTACATACGCTCCTACTATCTCTACCATTCAGCAGCGTGAATACGTGCAGAAGGGCGATAAGAAAGGCGAAGAGCGCGAATACACTATCGACACCCTCAAGGGCAACAATATCAAGGCTTCAAAGAAGACCGAGATGGTAGGCTCAGAGAAGGGTAAGCTCCTCCCTACTGACATAGGAATCGTAGTAAATGATTTCCTCATGGAATACTTCCCTGGCATAATGGACTATAACTTCACAGCCAATGTCGAGGAGAAATTCGATGATATTGCAGAGGGTAAGGAGAACTGGACGAAAATGCTCAAGGACTTCTATAAGAAATTCGCTCCAGAGGTGGAGAAGACCATAAACTCACGTTCTGAGCATAAGGCAGGTGAGCGTGTTCTGGGTGAGGACCCTAAGAGCCACAAGCCTGTATCTGTAAAGATTGGCCGTTTCGGTCCTGTTGTGCAGATCGGTAGCGCAGAGGATAAGGACAAGCCTCGCTTCGCACAGCTTCCAAAGGACAAGAGCCTTGAGACCATCACTCTCGAAGAGGCACTTGAACTGTTCCGCCTCCCACGCACACTCGACGAGTATGAGGGTGAGCCTATCATAATCGGTGCAGGTCGTTTCGGTCCATACGTGCAGCATAACCGCAAGTACGTCTCTATACCAAAGGATATTGATCCGCTTGCCATTACCCGTGAGGAGGCTGTGGAGCTTATCGAGAAGAGTCGTGATCAGGAGAAGCAGCGCCACGTGAAGACCTTCGAGGAGGATGCAGACCTTGAGGTGATGAATGGCCGCTATGGTCCTTACATCTGCTACAAGGGTAAGAACTACCGTATGCCAAAGGCTATGCATGAGCATGCAGCCGAACTTACATACGAGAAGTGCATGGAAATAGTAAACACTCCTGTAAAGACCAAGAAATGAAGCGAATAATCCTCATCGGATATATGGGGGCTGGAAAGACCACCGTTGGCAAGCAGCTTGCCAAGGATCTCGGACTTCCATTCTACGACCTCGACTGGTATATTGAGAGCCGTATGCGCAAGAAGATTTCCCAGATCTTCGAAGAACGCGGAGAGGAAGGCTTCCGCATCATTGAGCGGAACATGCTTCATGAGGTGGCTGAGTTTGAAGATGTAGTAATCAGTTGTGGTGGAGGCACTCCATGTTTCTTTGACAATATGGATTACATGAATGCGAACTCAGACGTAATCTACCTCAAGGCAACTCCAGAGGTGCTCTACGCTCATCTGCAGATGGGCAGGTCGGTGCGCCCTATCATTGCCAACAAGTCAAAGGACGAACTCCTCGCCTTTATCAAGGAACAGCTTGCGTATCGTGAGCAGTTCTATCTGAAGGCAAAGCATATTCTGGACGTAACCCTAATGGAGAGTCCGGAGAAAATATCTATCTCTGTTGAAAAAGCAAAAGAATTAATTGAACAGAAATGAAGAAATGGACGATAGAAGACTCTAAGGAGATCTACAACATCAAAGGTTGGGGTGTTAACTTCTTCGGTGTTAACGAGAAAGGTCATGTGTATGTTACGCCAAAGAAGAATAACGTCCAGGTGGATTTGAAGGAAGTGGTCGATGAACTGGCTGCTGCCCATATCTCCGCACCTCTGCTGCTGCGTTTCCCTGACATCCTCGATACTCGTATCCAGTCAACGGCTGCATGTTTCGAGAAGGCCACCAAGGAGTATAACTTCAAGGGTGACCACTATATCGTGTTCCCTATCAAGGTGAACCAGATGCGACCTGTCGTTGAGGAGATTATCTCGCATGGTGCCAAGTACAACATCGGACTTGAAGCAGGTTCTAAACCTGAGCTTCATGCCGTTCTTGCACAGCACATGGATTCTGACTCTATCGTGATCTGTAACGGTCACAAGGACCAGAACTTCATCGAGATGGCTTTGCTTGCACAGAAGATGGGTAAGCGACTGTTCCTCGTTGTAGAGAAACTGCCTGAGCTCCGTATCATAGCAGAGACAGCAGCCAAGCTCAACGTGCGTCCTAACCTCGGAATACGTATCAAACTTGCTTCTTCAGGTGCAGGTAAGTGGCAGGAGAGCGGTGGTGATGCCTCTAAGTTCGGTCTTAACTCATCAGAGCTTCTTCTCGCACTTGAGATGCTTGACAAGATGGGACTTCGCGACTGTCTGAAACTCATCCATTTCCATATCGGTTCGCAGATTACCAAGATCCGCCGTATCTCAACGGCTCTTCGTGAGGCTGCCCAGTACTATGTGCAGTTGCATCAGATGGGCTTCGGTATTGAGTTCGTGGATTGCGGTGGCGGTCTTGGCGTTGACTATGACGGTACACGCTCAAGTAATTCAGAGTCTTCTGTAAACTACTCTATTCAGGAGTATGTGAACGACTGCGTATATACCTTCGTTGATGCAGCCGACAAGAATAACATCCCTCACCCTACCCTTATATCTGAGGGCGGACGTTCTCTTGCCGCACATCATTCTGTTCTTATCCTCGATGTGCTGGAAAGCGTGAGTGCCCCACAGATGCCAGAGGATTTCCAGCCAAGTGAGAATGACCATCAGCTTGTTCACGACCTTACGGAGATATGGGACAAGCTATCTACTCGCTCCATGCTTGAGGACTGGCATGATGCCGAGGATATACGCGAGGAGGCTCTTGACCTCTTCCGTCATGGTATCATCGACCTGAAGACACGCGCGCAGATTGAGTCTCTCTACTGGGCTATCACTCATGAGGTTTCAGAACTTGCACACCATCAGAAGCATGTTCCTGACGAGCTTCGCAGTCTTGACAAGCAGATGGCAGACAAGTATTTCTGTAACTTCTCTCTCTTCCAGAGTATGCCTGACTCATGGGGCATAGACCAGCTCTTCCCTATCATGCCTATTCAGCGACTTGACGAACAGCCAACACGCTCGGCACAGATTCAGGATATTACCTGCGACTCTGACGGTAAGGTGGCTACCTATGTAAATGGCGGTCAGCAGACAAGCTATATTCCTTTGCATCCGGTAAAGCAAGGCGAACATTATTATATAGGAGTATTCCTTGTTGGAGCATATCAGGAGATTCTCGGTAATATGCACAACCTCTTCGGAGACACCAATGCCGTTCATATCTCAGTTGATGACAATGGCTATCACATAGACAAGACAATCGATGGCGAGACCGTTGCCGATGTACTTGAATATGTTCAGTACTCACCAAAGAACCTTGTTCGCCGTCTTGAGATCTGGGTAGCAAAGTCAGTTAAGGAAGGTAAGATTACGCTTGAAGAGGGTAAGGAGTTTATCTCTAACTATCGTGCCGGCCTTTATGGCTACACATACCTCGAATAGTATTGTCTGTTAGGCTTAATATAAAGGAAAAATGAAGAAAATCACTATAGTAAAGGTAGGAGGTGCAGTTGTTGAGGATGCTGCTCAGCTTGATGCACTTCTCGACAACTTCAGCAAGATTGAGGGTCCGAAGATTCTCGTACACGGAGGTGGTCGTCGTGCCACAAAGGTAGCAGCCTCACTCGGCATAGAAAGCGTTATGGTAGGCGGTCGTCGCGTTACCGATGCCCAGATGCTCGAGGTTGTGACAATGGTTTATGGCGGTCTTGTAAACAAGAACCTTGTAGCCAAGCTTCAGGCTAATAAGGTTAATGCCATCGGACTCACAGGTGCTGATATGGATGTAATCCGTTCACACAAGCGCCCGTTGAAGAAGATGGAGGTTGACGGCGAGGAGAAGATGGTTGACTTCGGTTTCGTAGGAGATGTTGACCGTGCTGACGGCAAGGCTCTCGCAAGCCTCATCCAGCAAGGCGTAGTACCTGTCATCGCTCCTCTTACTCACGATGGAAACGGAAATATCCTCAACACCAATGCCGACACAATGGCTTCTGAAACGGCAAAGGCACTCGCTGCCGAAGGCTATGAGGTAACACTCATCTACTCATTTGAGAAGAAAGGCGTACTCAGCACCCCTGATGACGACGATAGCGTTATTCCAACTATCAACCACGCTGACTTTGAGCGTTACAAGGCCGACGGAACAATTTCTGGCGGTATGCTTCCAAAGATTGAGAATGCCCTCGCAGCAGTCGATGCAGGTGTTTCAAGGGTTATCATAACACTCGCCACAGCTATCGACGGCAATCACGGTACTATCATCAGCAAATAATAGCTACCGTTTTCTGCAAAATTTACGCTTAAATGTAAAAATAAGTTAAAAAAGAAAGGGCAAATGTAACTTTTGCCCTTTTATTATAGTCTTCAATTCAGAGCACAGATGAAGAATATCAGTTTCAAGACCGACGTACTTCCAATGAAAGACAAGCTCTTCAGGCTTGCCTTCCGCATCACGCTCAACCAGCAGGATGCAGAGGATGTTGTGCAGGAGACACTGATAAAAATCTGGAATCGGCACGATCAATGGGACGAGATAGAATCCCTCGAAGCCTGGGCGATGACGATAGCGCGAAACATGGCGCTTGACGTTCTTCGGAAACAAGACAATCACCGCACAGTTTCTTTGGATGAACCCACCACCCAACACCCATCACCTATCACCCATACCCCGTATGAGCAAATGATGGAAAAGGAGCGCATCGCAATGGTTCGCAATCTGATGAATTCCCTACCCGAGAAACAGCGCACGGCAATGCAGCTACGCGATTTCGAGGATAAGTCGTACAAGGAAATCGCCGCTATCA
>CAMJKP010000093.1 GCA_946406435.1 uncultured Prevotellaceae bacterium
GAGCATTCAGACTGATGATATTTCCTTTTTTGTTATTATTATCCTGCGTTCGTTATTGACAGTTTCAGTATTGGGAAACTTGACGGATAATGTTTTGATACTGATCAATTAGGTAGGAGGTATTAGTAAATTTCTTTCCATTATATTCTATCTCACGTTCTTTACTCGTATCAATCTTTTTCAATTGTGTAATGCGCTGCTTAGCATACTTGATAATACCTTTCATGGCCTTTTTGTTGCTCTTATTTTCTAAAACAAGTTGCTGCATATCATTAATGAGAAAATAGTCATCAATATTATCCGTCTTCTTCATTTCTTCTGTAATAAACTGATAGATAGTAGGATAATCTTTGGCACATTTAGCTTTGGTGCGAAGGATGGTTTTAACGATATCGTCGGCACCAGGCACACCATATTCAATCATTTTCTGTTTGTATGCTTCATGAGCTTCTTCGTCGAAACCCAGATATGTCATGCCATCGAACTTCAGGCAAGCAAGAGCATGCTGACTCCATAATGCATCGAGTATTCTTACAGCCCTTTCACCCTGATTCTCCTCAACGGTCTGACGCTCTTTGTATACAGCGAGGAAGATATCGTCATTGGGGGTAAAACCACCATCAGCAAAGGCAGAATACAACTTTTTATTAGCTGCAATCTCATGGCTGCTTTTTCTTTTCAACAGTATGGTAGTCACATTCTTGAGCTCCTCACTCATATGAATATCCTTAAGTATCTTCGCGTAATCCATCAAGAAACTATCATTGCGTTCACCTTCGTTGAACTTTTTCTGATACCAAAGAAAACCCTTTTCATTGTTGAGCACATCTTCTATTTTCTTTATAAAATCTGTAATGTTAGCAGCACCTACAGCGCGTCCACGAAGATCACCATTTGATTCTAAAATTAAAAAGGTAGGAAAGGCACTGACATTGTATTGCTTACCTATTTCCGGACCTTCGTCTTTCTCCATGTCAATTTTGTAGTTAACAAACTTTTTGTTAAAATAGTCACCAGCCTCTTTCTTTACGAACTCCTTGGTGGCCATCATCTTACATGGACCACACCATGAGGTATAGCAATCCACGAATATTAGTTTCCCTTCTGCTTTTGCCAAAGCTTTAACCTCTGCAAAGGGCTTTCCTTCAATGAAGTTAATCCCTTGGGCAGCCGTATTCATATATACAGTCACGGCTGCCAAACAAATAAAAATTAATTTTTTCATAAATCCTATTATTTACATTCAAAGTCTACCACTTTCCCGCAGATGTTCTTGAAACTTTTCACCTCTTTTAGCGTTCCATCTGCAGCTGCCTCCAAGAAATAAACAGAACCACTATTAGCCTTATCGCTACCATCGCTCACGGCCACATAGAGAATCTCGGTTTGGTCATTATAGTTGAACTCCATATAGTCTACTTTCTGTGGCATTGTATAAGAAGATATAATGTTGCCCGTATTGGCACTTACACAAACAATCTTGCTACCGTAAGCATAGTAGAGAAAGTTTGGCTCATTGATGCCGATAGCAAAACATGTAGCTTGAGAAGCACCCTCTTGTGTAAGTGCCTGCTTATGAGTTGGGAGGATACGATAGAACGACTCGTAAGTTACGTAATCATAGGATAAGTCTTTCACACCACCTATCAAGAAACGGTTACCACTATTGTCTTGCATCACGGCGCGTACGCTGCTCTCATTTGATAACACGAAATTGCGCCCCCAGAGCATGTCCATCTTCATGTCGGCAGGATTGAACAGGGGGCTATCGGAAGCAATAACTGGTGACAACTTGCTATAATTGTAGTACAAAAAACTGCGTGACAATTCATCATAGAAATACTTATCGTTGTCTTCGTAAAAAGAGAAGGGGGCAATCTTGTAAGCCCCACCTATCTTGGTTTCAAACTTAGGGAATCTACTATCAGAAAACATTATTGATCTTACGAATACACCTCCGTCAACAATGGCAACCTCATCCATTCCCCACTTATTCTTGCACAGGCATTCCATAACACCTGGCTTACTGGGGAAAAAGAACATATCGCTATAATCCATCATCATACGGAAATCAATGGGATCACAGGCAATACTTCCTTCATCCGTGGAGATGACTATCATCTTTTGCACGCCTTCATTCCCAGAATAGAAAATTCCTTTGGCATTGCGTCCTGCTTTATAACCATTGACACTTTCAAAGATATTCTCTATTACTTTATCAATCACGTTAATAAAGGCCACATTGGCATATCCATCTACATTACTCAGCACAGCCAATCCTTTTGAAAATGAATTCACCACATGTACATTGCTGCACTGCATATAGAACAAGCCTGTCTGTTTGTCTTTAACCTGATAGACAAGATTGTATTCACCTGGAGACCCATTAATAACCGCATTTAGGTTACGCTCGTGTGAGAGTGTATCTGGATCATCAGTTCCTTTAATCATATAGATGTACCAAAGATACTCATAGTCGTTCACATCAAAATTGCCAGATGATATCAGATTGGGGGTTATTATCAAGTTGGCAAACTGCTCTACATTGTAGCTGCTTTCCATGCCAGAAATGCTCACTTCGTTGGTCTGTACGTAATCGTAGTTACCGTCATCACCAGCACATGAGGCAATGCCAATGAACATGGAGAGTATCACAAAGAACGATACAGCTGTAAAAAAAATCCTTTTTATCATAGTCTTCTGTCTAAAATATTTTATCTTTTTTATTGCCAAGGCTCTATTACATTGCCTTCGCGATCCGTAACTGGATAATTATCCTTAAGATAGTTGTTTATGTAAGAACGAGCATTCTTCCAGTAAGTCGACTCGGCTTTATATTCTGCGGCTGTTGCAGGAAAATCTCTGCCAAGCAACTTGATAATGAGTTCGTGCTTGCCACGGGTATAGGGTCCGAAATGATTGTCCATACGGCTGTCTTTCCAATAGGTAGGTTGCATCAAGATATTGGAGATGAGCAAAAATACCTGTGTACGGTTAGTGATGCCCAGTTTCAGTTCATTAGTCTCATCCAGGGCAATGGAGAGCACCACAGCTTTCTGCTCAAGCTGAGGATCTTTGTTATATACAACGATAGGTATCACGGTCTGCATTTCGCCCGCATTCAGTATATATTCTGTTTTCAATGGTTCATAGTGAACACCCGCTTGGGCAGTGCTAAGGCTTTCGTTAATGTGGATTTTCACCATGCGATCGTGATCTGAAGGATTTCCCATCAAATCGACCAATAAGTTCACCACAGCAGTATCTACATTTTTCCCAGCAAAAGAATAATTGATGCTGTCATTAGTAATTGCCCAATTGTTGGCATCAGTTTGGAAATAGACTGCATCTTCACCATTGAATCCTTTAGGATCATTCTCTTCACACGAACATATTAGGTTGACTGCAAGTAAGATGGCTGCCACCTCGATAATTGTATATATGTTTTTTATTAATCTCATAATGGTTGCATATTTAATGATAAACAATTAGTTGCTGTTGCTATATCCGAACTCTATCTCCTGATCGGGCAGAGGGAAAACATAGATATCCTGCGTAGTAGGTACAAGGGTGTTGGGAATCTGATAAATATTTCTACGTTTGTAATAGAAAAAAAGTTGTCCTTCCCCTATAAACTCCCGTTGATACTCTTTTTGCAATTCAGCTATGAGGTCTTCACCATCAGGGAGGGGGTTGCTATTATATCCACGCATACGACGGAAAGTTTTTAGATATTCAATATCGCCAGAAGCCTCGGCTGCTATTAAATACATCTCGCCCAGCTTCAATAAGGGGATCTGTGTTCCAGTCATATACTTATTGATATATTCCTTGGCATTTCCACTCGGAATCGAGAATAGCCGCTTGACACGAAAGTCGAAATCGAGACCATATCCACCAAATATCTCGGTCTTTCGGTCATTACTGATGGTGAGTGCTGCCTGTGAGTCGAGATAATAGAGATCGTTGTGACTCCTCTTCAAGTCGTAAATGTATAATGATGTGATATATTCATGATGTGCCATACACTCTGCAACGGAGGGAAAACTTAGTTGTTCATCTGTCATGATTTTGTCGTTAATTAGCTCAAACTTTCCACTGTTGATCACCTCTTGTGCATAAAGCAGCGCTCTGCTCATATCTTCCTTATATAAACAAATACGAGCCAGTAGAGCTGTCATGCCATAGTAATTGAATCGTGATGTTCGAAAGAGCCAAAAACCATCATCAGCTAAATAATCGTCTGCCCAATATTGACTCTCTGGCAGTTCTGAGTAGGTGGTTTTTGCCGGTCCCAATGGATCAATGTCTTTCACTAGTTCACGTGCCTCCTCCAGATCGTTTATCAACACATCGAGAGATGCCGACACAGTAGTTGGTGTAACTGGGCTGTTTGTAACCTCGCGTACCAAGGGTACCGCCAAGCTATCCATGCCCGTTTTGTAAGAAGGGGCATAAGCACGAATCATGTCGAATAGCAAATAGGTGCGTGCAGCCATTGTCTCTCCTTGTACCAAACGACGCAAGCTGTCGGGCATCACGCGTCCTTTTTCTTGTAAGTTTTTCAGAATATAGTTGCAATTGGCCACACCGCTGTAAGCTGTAGTCCACATTCTGTCGAAACGAGTTTTGCAGCCATCATCAGCATAGTTATATTGCATCGCCTGTTTATAGTTCTGCCCAACAGAAGAATACTGTTGTGCTAATACATCTAAAAATGCCATTGTTGCCTCGCCACCATAGAGACTCGTGCTACTCATAATAGTATAGATGCCAAGGGTAGCATCACGGAAACCATCTTCACTTTCGAAGAAGATCTCTTCTTTCACTTGTGACTTGGGACGTACATCAAGCCAGTCCTCACAAGAAACAAGCACTGTTAATAGGGCTAAAAGGCAAAAGGACATAAAGCTTATCTCTATTTTCCTCACCTTTTCTATATATTCTCTTTTCATAATCTTTCTTAATTACTAATTCCTCATTTTTTTACCTTTCCTTAGAACCTTGCTTGCAGGCCAAGACTGAAGTTACGTGCATATGGATAGTTGGTACCACGTTCTATCTTGACAGTGGAAGTATGAAACACATCATTCATATAGAACAGCAGTTTCAATCGCTGTATGCCATACCGCTTAAGGTTCTTGTTATCGAACTCGTACGAGAGATTCAGAGTGCTCATTTCCAAATAGTTATAATCTTCAATAAAACGTGAAGTAGGGCGTGTTACAACTTGGAGATCAAGGACACCTACAACGGGGTCACGGGCAAAAGCTGCAAAACGAACAATATCACCGGGCTTTTGCCAGCGAGCAGTCAGTGCACGGGCATCAGCATTGTAACGTGGGTCAATATCCTGCACTTTGTCAACAAGTGTCTGGTTGTACATCTGTCCACCCATTCGATAACGGAAAGTGGCACTCAACTGCAGACCCTTCCATGAAAACAGCGTGCCGAATGTGCCTTCTACCTTGGGGTCTGTGCAACCACCGATGACGTAGTTCTTAGCCGACCAGTCACTCACTATTCTTCCGTCTTTGGTGAGGAAGAGCTCACGACCTGTCAGCGGGTCGATTCCCAATGACTCGTTTACCCATATAGAATTAATACTTTCGCCTTCAACGAAACGTACCTTGGGTACACTAACATGATCTTCTTTTTTGCCATCAGTAATGGCAGCATCCTGAGTATCGTTATATGCTCTCAGAGCATTGGATATTTTCAGCAGCTTATTTTTGTTATGGATCATACTTCCGAAAACGCTCCAGTGCAGCTGATGGGTATTACTCTTCAGCAATACGGCACGGGCGCTGAGCTCCCATCCCTTATTCTCCACCTCGCCGAGGTTTGCCATATAAGTGGTAAAACCGAGTGATGGCGGCAGAGTCACTGCGGTAAGCACATCTTTGGAAGTCTTGATATAGTAGTCGTACGACAACTCAAAACGGTTGTTGAACAGTGCAAGGTCAACACCAAAGTTTTTCTCGTTGGTACGCTGCCATGTCAGTTCCTCATTTCCCATGGCGAGCAGCTTGGCGCCCACACCATAGTGATAGCGCTGGCCGGTAAGATACTGATAAGTGGTGATGGCCTGATAAGGATCATACTCCTGTGAACCGGTAAGTCCATAGGTAGCACGCAGCTTTAACTCATTCAGCCATTTCGCATCTTTCATGAAATGCTCCTTGTGGAGGTTCCATCCGAGTCCTGCAGACCAAAACGGTGCCCATCGACTATCAGATCCGAAACGTGAAGATGCATCCTCACGGAAAGAGAGGTCTATTAAGTAGCGTTCTTCGAAACTGTAGTTAATATTTCCAAGAAAACCAACAAGGCGTGAAGTATATTCGTCACCTGAGGGTGCACCAGCCTGTTGATACTGATTTGCAAAGCTAATATAGTCGAGATTATCGTTAGGGAATCCTTCGGCTACAACCGTAAACTCCTTTGACTTATGCTGTTGAATATTCCAACCAGCATTCGCATTAAGAACATGCACACCTATCTGCCGGAAAAAACTGAGCACCAACGAACCATCATAATTGAACACATCTCCGCGTGATGCCGTATAGGAGCCTCTTCGATCAAAATTGTCACCGGTAAAGGTAGCAAAATCGGTGTGGCGACCGGGTTTGAAAATATCATTTGAAGTATTTTGGACAGTAAACGAGAAATTTCCTTTCAACCTCAATCCTTCCAAAATATGCCAATCGATACCAAAGAGGTTTGTCATATCATTGTAGGCCGTTTGATCAATAGTGTTTAGTGTACTATTATACAACGGGTTGTGTACTGGGTCACGATAGGATGGGAAACGGTCATCAATATCCACTTGATAGATATATGATCCGTCCTCGTTCTTAAATCTAAGATAAGGATTCAGCATGGCATAGCTGCTGAAAGAACCGTAAGGAGTATTATTTGAAGTGACGTTTGAATATGTAAGTTGATCACGGAAGGTGATATTATTGTAGATATATTGTAACTCCAATCCGATACCCATACGCTTGCGTCCCGACTTTTTCATCACACCTGGTGTGTTGTTATAATTCAAGTCCATTGCATAGCGGAAATTGTCAGAACCTCCTTCAAGGCGGACAGAATGCTTATGTCCAATAGCGACCTGGTCGAGTGGTTGCGCTAGCCAGTCGGTGTTCACACCTTCTAGTATGTTTCTCAATCGATGATTGTATGACATGTCGCAGTATAATTGGTCGCTGGTTTTGTCTTGGCTATACATTCTGCGATAGCTGACATCGTATAGACCAGCCATTTTTTCCAACTCCAGTTTCTGCTCAGGTGTACAGAGGTTATAAGCACTCAGGTCGGGTATATAGAAAGTTACGTCAGCATTGTAGCTCACCTCCATCTTACCTGTCTTAGGCATCGTTGTGGTGATGACCACCACGCCATTGGCAGCACGTGAGCCATAGACAGCGGTAGCAGCAGCATCTTTCAGCAGCGTGATGGTTTCAACACGGTAAGGATCCATATCGAACACCTTCTCGGCCGATGTCTCAAAGCCATCAACGATGAATATAGGCATATTGGGGTTACCCTTGTAAGTGTCGCTCATGCCCGTGATGCTGCCTGAACCGCGAATCTGGAAATCCGGTACACTATTCGGGTCACTACCCATGCTGTTGTTCTCGATTTTTACAAATGAGGGATCCACGTTTTGCAGAGCCGTAAGGATATTCTGATTAGAACCTGCCAATAACTGTTCTTTGTCATATGTTTTGGCAGCACCGGTAAAACTGTTCTTTGCTTGTGAATAATAACCGTTGACCACCACTTCCTTTATCTGTGTGTCACCACGCATCACTACATCACGGGTAACATCACTGTAACCTTGAGCAATCTGTACATACTCATTGGAAAGTCCCACATAGGAGAATTTCAGGGTTGTGGCCTCAACAGGAATCTTAAAAGTGTAGAATCCGTCAGCATCCGTAACCGTACAAACACGTGTTTCACCGATACAGACAGGTACTCCGACAAGCAATTCTCCATCCTCATCTCGTACATAACCTTTTACTGTACGTTCGCGACCACTTAGTTGCTTCTGAAAGATTGTCACGATATTGCCCTTCACGCTGTAAGTACAATTAATAAGATTTGCCACTTGACCGATGATTTCCTCTGCTGTCTTATTCACGGCACGCAGCGTAATCTTTGGCCAGTTTTTAGCCAGATTAGCATCGTAGAAAAAGTCTATCTTTGCTTTACGATGGATTTCGTTCAGCACTTGTTCTACAGATGTCGATTTAACATCTATGCTCATTTTGGTGTCGGCAGGCATGGATGCGAGGGCTTTACCTGGCATCAGCAACATGACTGTCATCAGCAACAACAAGCCGATGAATCGCTTTTGATGTTTTGTTTGCATCATAAATTACTTGTTTAGGTTAATATATAATTTTTGATTATTTACATTCAGACGCATTCCCGTAACCATTTCGATTGTTTCGAGTGTCGGCTTGAGATCTTCATAACGACTCAATGAACCGGAGAATTTATGATTTCCTAAATCCTTGTTCGCAAACTCCACGTCTAATCCATACCAACGGGCAATGACACTCATGATGCGCTCCAAAGTCCAATCACTAAAGACAAACTCTCCCTCATTCCATGCCACAAAGGGCGCAGTGTCGACTTCTGAGACGTTCAACTGGGAATTGACAATTGATAATTCTTGACCGGGCGTGAGCATCTTCTCACGCCCATCTGTGGGAGTAAAGCTCACAGAACCCTTGACAAGAACAACTGTCAACTCTTTGTTATCGTTCCCATTCTCAGTACTGGTTCCCGTATTCACCACGAACTCAGTGCCATATACCTTCACGTCTCCCTTTGGCGTATGCACCACAAACTGCCGA
>CAMJKP010000094.1 GCA_946406435.1 uncultured Prevotellaceae bacterium
GTGTATCGCTTGCCAGACCAGCCTTCTTCGCATTCTGCCACACGAATACGCGGTAAGAGCTTATCGTCTTATCGAGAATGGCTGGCAGGGCGCTTATCTCGAGGTCTTCCTTGTCGGCTATGAAGCAACGGCTATAACCGCGTCCTTCCTTTCGGGTGGAGAACGTGACCATATATCCGCGCTTCAGTTTGAAGGAGCGAATCTTATTGTTGAGCTTTGCATCCGTCAGCGTGTTCATATATCCGTCGCTGTTCTCAAGTCCGAAGTCATTGCACGACTCGCCCTTGAAGTCCTGCTCAGAATATACGGTGAGAGGCTTGATATCCTTGGCGTATGGCATGATGATAGCACCGCTTGCATACATCTTCACCTGACAGTTAGTGCCGTTTACCGCCTGTTCTCCGTTGATGAAAACGTGTGTCTTCAGCCAAGACGAGATCACCTTACTTGGCTTTATGCTCTTTATGATGATAACCGCGTGCTCCGTATTCTTTATATTCACACTACCCGCCGTTGTGAACGGTGTAGCATCCGTGATTACATAATCCACGTTATCGGTCAGGTTTACGCTTTCCGAAACCTGAGAAACGGTAGTGACGGAGTTACGGCCTTCAGCCTGAGACATCGTGAAGAGGGATAAGAGCAAAAGACCCACCCCCAAGCCCCTCCCATAAATTGAGGGGAGTAGATACCTCTTTCCGCTCTTGGGAGAGATATTATTATTTGATAGTTTTTTACGCATAATTCTATTTTCTTTATTAAAACGCAAAGTCGCAGAGACGCGAAGTTTTATAAAATAACTCTGTGTCTTTGTTTAGGGTTCGTTACTAACTACTCCCCTCCATTTACGGGAGGGGTTAGGGGGTAGGTCTGATTTCTACTATCTTCCCGCTCTTATCAAATGTCATCCTGTCGATGCACACCTGACGATGTGTGCCTGGTGAAAGCTGACGCTCGCGGAAGTTAGGGTTGATGCGATGATATACGATGTACCACTCATCCTTGCCCGGAATCTGAAGCACGGAGTTATGCGCTGTGCCGTAGATCTCCTGCGAAGGGTCCTGCTGTATCACGATAGGCTCTTCTGCCACCGTGATAGGACCGAGAGGCGACTTCGACGTGCCGTAGGCAACATGATAGTTGTCCGCACCTGTATCGTCAACCGACCAGAGGAAATAATACGTGCCCTTGCGTTTGAAGACGTATGCACCCTCACGATAGGCGTAATCCTTCAGAGTGCCACCCTGCGGAGTGAGGTTCACCTTCGTCTCCTGCTTTATGCTCGTCATATCGTCGTTAAGCTCCGCACCTGCCATGAAACCGTTACCCCAGTAGAGGTAATATTTCTTCGTGGCATGGTCGTAGAACACATCCACGTCAATAGCCTGTCCGCCCTTTGCATCCGCAGGACGGTCAGCATCGGTGATGACTGGATGCCCGCAGTCAACAAACGGACCTGTAGGACTGTCGCTTACCGCACAACCAATCTCCTTGCGGTTGCTCTTTGGGTTATGAGCCGAGAAATAGAAATAATACTTATATCCATCCTTCTGCTTACGCTCTATGATACATGGTGCCCATGCGTTTCCGTTAGCCCAAGCCACCTGATCGCCCTTCACGTTCAGCATCTTACCCTCGTCCTTCCACGATGCAGGATTGCAGAGATCCTTGCCCGGATTCTTCGCATCAGCCTCGCAAGAGAACACGTTGAAGTCATAGCCACCCCAGCCAGGAGTGCCGTCGGTGGTGGAATAGATGTAGTATTTCTTCGTGAGGTTAGAGTAGAGCACCTCTGGATCTGCGTGGAAGTCGGGGAGGATAGGGTTCTTCCCTGCACCCCACTTTGCAATGAGACGGTCTTTCTCTTCCTGTGTGATAGGCATGATAGTTCCGTGACGAGGAGTGAACTGTCCATGAGTCTTTGTGTCAGCCACCCACTCGAAGGTCTTGAGGTCGGCAGACTTACAGAACTGATAATGCCCTGCACCATAGCAGTCGTACATCACCACCCACGACTTTCCGTCAAGGCTCTTACACACGCCAACGCCCTCAACAGCCTTCTTGCATACCTCCACATGACCGTCAATCTTCGTCCATTGAGAGCCGTTAGGCTTGCCCGGCTCAGCGGTCAGTTGCTTTGCCGTTGCCTGGAAGATACCGCCGTGAGCCTCACTCTTATAGAAGAGGTGGTAGAGCTGGTCGGCATCGTTATACACTATGTCGCCGTCTATGGTAGCCGAACCGCTATCGAACATATACACAGGCTCACCCTCAAGGTCGGTAAAGTCCTTGTTCACATACGAATAGAAAATCTTGTCGTAGTTGCACTTGCCGTCGTTCGTCAGCAGCGAGTAGAACACCATGTACTTACCCGTCTTATGGTCGTAGATAGTCTCAGGAGCCCACACGCGCGTCACGTTCTTCCACAGTTTCGGATACTTCGTAGGGAAGTTGATGGCAGAGTGCGTCCAATGGATCAGGTCGGTTGACTTCATCAGCACGATACCACGGTTGCTTGCCCATCCGAGGTTCGACTTCATATCCGTCACCACCATGTAGAACGTCTTCCCGTCCTCAGCGCGGAGGATATGCGGGTCACGCACACATTGCGTATAGGCAATGGAGTCCGACTTAATGACAGGCAATCCCTGGTTCAGCAGCGTATAGTTATAGCCGTCGTCACTCAGGGCATAGCAAATCTGCTCCTGCTCAGGAGCGTTACCAGTAAAATATGTGAAGAGAAACGAAACTTTCTCCTGTGCTGTGGCAGGGACGATACTCAATGCCATAGCGATGGTTAGCAGTTGTTTTTTCATTTAGTTTTTTTGAGGTCTTTAGGTTTATAGGTTATAAGGTTTTCAGGTCGGAGAGCCGTTTTAAGGGTTTTCTGGTTCTATGGTTTTCAGGTCGGACTCGCTTTTGAAATTAAGACATTAAGAGATTAAAAAATTAATTTTCAATTCTCAATTCTCACTTGCTTTAGCTTGATGAGCCTCAGCGAAGAACTTGCGTAGCTTGTTGAGCCTTGCGAAAAATTTTCAATTGCTTAAGACCTTACAACCTCCTAACCTATTGATTTTCTTTGCAAAAATATAAAAAAAAGAGGAAAGAAAAGCATGAAGGGCAGAAAAAAATAGAGAAAAGCGAAAAAAAGGGGAAAAAAGAAGGGAAAAAGTTCAACCTGTACGGTTGAAATATTAATGTTTCAATTAATGTCCTTATTAACGTCCAAATTAATGTGTTATAAAAATACCTTACTGTGAAACATTAATTAGGACACAAATTAAGACGTTAATTCTGACATTAATATTTTTCAGAACGCAGAAAACAAGAATTAATGTGAGATTAATGTGGTATTAATGAGCATTATATGTTTTCACTCTGTGAACATTAATTCCCACGAACTACACATTAATTCCGCATTGATTTTTTAATTTACTGAAAATAATTTACTTTCCAAGCAATAGGCGTGAGCCTTTTCTTGGTGTAATAGTTGGTGTAATACTATTTTTCTAAAAGTTTTTAAGGCTGAGTATTACACTTTTGCTGTTTTGAGTGTGTTAAATAACTGTGTGTCAATCCGTTTGCCTTGGTGTAATACTCCCGAAAGTATTACACCACTATTACATCAAACTCCCGAAATTGGTGTAATACTTTCAAGGGTATTACACCAAAGATAACGTGTTGATAATCAATAAAAATATTGCACATAACATCAATTGGTGTAATACCCCCTTTAAAAACTTTTTGTTTTTTTCTTTTCAAGAGTATTACACCAGATTGTTTTGCCTTCGCTATACCTTCGTTCTGCCTCCGTTGTAGGTCCGCTCTTCCTTCGCTACAAGTCCGTTCCAAGTCCGCTTCAAAACCGTTCCTATGAATGGGAGGAAAATGGGACTTACATAGGAGTTACATAAGACTTACATGAGAGGTACATGGGAGTTGGAACTTAGATAAAGTTATCTTGCACCTTTCCTTCTATTACATTCTCGGCAAAGCATTTGACAATTTTCAATAACTGTACGACCGTGATCATGCCATGGGGTAATATGGTCACCTTCCATAAACTCAATATCAAACTCCTTACCACAGATGGCACATTTGTGATCCTGCTTTTCCCAAGCAGCCAGTTTTATATCCTCTGGGAATGCTCGTAAATCGAGATAGTGCTCATCACCTGTCAAAACATAAGGGATGATACCTGATTGCTTCTGAATCTCACTATCGCGTATCAGTTCCGAGATACGTTTACCCATAGCCACGGTGTCAAGTGTCTCGGTATGAAATTTATCATATAAGTAAGCCCAATCCAAGCCTTTCATTATCTTTCTGAATTTCTTCATGTCGAAATTAGTAATAGCCCAATTGAGCACATTCTGAAAGTATGTCCATAGATTATTGGCATTTGGGTCATGCTGATGTGCAGACATATATCCTTCTATTGACTGTCTATGTCCCATGCGTGTCTCATGTTCTGCCATCCACTCTAAGGCTTTTTTTAGGAAATCTTGTCGGATAGGTGTACCATTTACCAAATCCTTACCCAAACGATAAGCTCCACAAGTTGACTTTGAGAAATGTTTTTTAGCATCACTAACGAATGGACCTGCAAAGATTGCATTGTTTATTTCTTGCTCATTTAGTGCCTTACCCGCTATGTTGATGGTTTTAAACCATTCCAGTTTCTCACTCGGATTACCTTCACATACATAGATTGTTAGTGGATAATTGAGAATACGATGCTGTATGTCCTCTGGTTGGTTGAAGAAATTCTTAAAGTCGTATGAGAACTTGCCATCTACATACTCACATAGCGATAGAGTGCGTTGCTGACCATCCATCACCTCATAAGGGCAATCCGCATCCTCACTTCGTTTCACCCAGTACATCACATTCAACGGATAACCATTCAAAACGGTTGTAATAACGGCTTGCTGTTCCTTTTCATTATAAATGAACTCACGCTGATATGGTGGACGAATATCAAGTCGTCCATTATAACCACGAACACCAAGTTCGTCGTTGTTCACATAACCCTTGACTATCTCGCCAACAGTTACTTCAATTTGCTTGATTGTCATCATATCTTTTTAGGATTTTTGTTACGGATAAGGATTCTACTATAGGGACACTTTGATTTTCCATTGATTGTATAGGCTAGGTCTGTTCTGCCTCGATAATTTTTACCAACACCTGCTTGTTTGGCGAGGTCACCACTACCAATACCAATTAGTTCAAACTGATCAGGATTAAATTGTCCCATAATAGTGTCAGGAACTCCCATTATACCCTCATAATCATATGGTATATCTTGGACTTTACTAACATCTATTGCATTATAGTTATCGTAGTTAGGATATTCTTCTGAGGAATATTTACAAACTAAATCAATACTTTCATGACGTTTACTAATATCAAGGTTTGTATACCAACATATTGCTGGTACTTTAATGTAATTATCATCAGGATTAAGCCCTTTTGACTTTACAAATTTTCGATTAGCTTCTAATGTGTTTGAATATGGAGCTTTGTAAATGGCAGAAAAGTTGAAGTTAAATCCACACCATAATTTATTCTGTATGATTAATGGGAAAATTTCAGAATAATGCAAAGCACTCATTCGACCCATTACCACAAATTTCTTCTCATACTCCATCAATTGCTTGATATAATCTCTGAACAATGAGAATGGGGGATTTGTCACAACAATATCTGCCTGTTTCAACAAATCAATACATTCTTTATCTCGGAAATCGCCAGTCTTCAAGGTTGAGAGTACATTCCTGTCATTCTGCAATAAATAACGGACATCAGAGAGGTCAACAGCACCATCGCCATTCATATCCTTCACCTCTGTTATTTCAACCTTATACGCAATCTTTTTTGGTTCGCTTTCAAAGTCTCCGAAATCAATACACAATTCGTTTCCTTGTATAGGCGAACCGTTATAACATGTACAAATAAGTTTTTTCAAACCAAGTTGGTTGAATCGCAAGGCAAAATATTTAAAGAAATTGCTCTCGTATGGGTCGTCACAATTACAGAGCACAACCTTACCTTGGAAGTGCTTCCAATAATGTTGCAATTCCTTTTCGATGTCAGTCATTTGGGTGTAGAACTCGTCCTTTTTTGCAGTCTTTGCTGCATTTAGAATTTTATTAGCCATAAAGATTGATAGTTATTAGGACATTCAACTATCAATCACGCCAAAACGCAAAAAGGGCGTGATGCACCTTATTGCGTATAGCAAGAGGCGAGCCTAGGAAATGGTACCTCTGTCATGTTTGCAAGTATGCACCACGCTTAACGTGTTGCATCACTATTCCAAACATGACCAGAAGCCCACAATAGGCTATGCTGTCACATATTATTTCAGTGCTTGTTATACCAAATAGTTTCCTAGGCTCTTGGCTATACGCGAAATAATAGCGAATGCTTATTTTTTTTCCAATAATGTCTTTTTAGAATCCGCATAAAGCGAAATCCATCGACAAAATTACAAAAAATAATTGTATTCCCCATTAAAAACTCCAAAAATATGCTTTTTTCGTGTTTTTTCTTTTTTATCATTCATTAAACACTATTGTAATTGCTGCAAAATGGTCTTTTCGCTCGAAGATTTTATTCGGTTTCCCAATCTATTATATTCAGGTTTTGTACTCGGTCGAAATGCTTGATGGTATGAGTGACTATATTTTTGTTAAGAATACTTGTTTTTAGGTATTGCGAAAAACTATGAATATGTATAACTTTGCACTTGCAAAAAAAATCAAATTTCACAGGCTTTTTTTTAAAGAGTCGGAAACGTATTGATAAAATCAACAAACAAAGTTAGAGAAGTTCAAAAAAAATGAGTAAAAGTAGAATTATTTGTCTTTTGTTTTCTTTATTCATTGCAATAATGGGTGCAAGTGCTCAAACTTTTTCGTTATCACAATTACAAGGTAGAGTTTGGCATGCGAAATCTGGCTACAGTCTTGAGCCTCTTGTTTATTGGGATCTCAGTTTCGGTGGAAAAAAATGTAAATATATATATCGACCGAAAGAAATTAATAGTAATGCCCCGAAAAGAGTCACTACAAAAATAGACTATTATTTGTGTGATTCTAGACCACTAGGGTTTGATGAAAAACAATCGTCAACACAAGGAACTTATATAGCATTCAGACAGAAACTGACTGGGAAAAAAGAAAAGAAATTGTTTTTTTGGTTTGCAAAGATAAAAAGTGTAGATAGTAAGGTCTTGATTCTTGAAATGGAAAATGAAACTATTACATTTGAATCAAATTATTAGTAGATACATCTGTAAAAAAAATGTTTTTTCGCTTAAAAAAATTCAGCCCTCGCTACTGTGATGTAACGAGGGCTGAGATTTTTTACTTCACCGTCACCTTCTGGTTGTTGCGCAGGTAGATGCCCTTTGGCAGACGGGTGAGGTCTGTGCCTACGTACTTGCCGTCGAGCGTGTAGATGCGGTCGGGGAGGGTGTCGGGTGATAGCTGCTGGGCGATGATACCTGTGGTATCTACCGTCTTGACAACGAGGATGCCCTCTGAGAGGCGCGTGGTATCGAAGGTGACGCTTGCACCATCGCAGATGATGGTTGGAGTGCCTGAGAAAGTCTTGACACCAGACCATAGGCGTAGCTCATCGCCAACGGTTGGGACATAGCCCACGAAGTTTAGCGCGATGGTGCCGTCGATAGTCAGTTTGTTGATGCTCCTGATGTTGTCACCGCTCATGATTGTTGCTCCTGTGGAAGCCTTGGCTATGTTGAGGCTCAGCTTACCTGTTGATGATATGCTGACATCCTGATTGTTGAACACAAGCTTGCCGAGTGCCGTTGTCTCGGTTACGAATGGCTTGATGATGCCGTTGATGGTGACGCTTGAGTTCTTAAGGGCAGAGGATGACGAGCCTGTGAGGGTAGCACCTTCTGCCACGGTGAGCGCACCTGTGCCGAGTGACAGACCGCTGCCTGAGAGCTTCACCGTGCCTTCGCTTATCTTCACCGTTCCGCTATTGCTCCAGCCGCCCTTGACGGTCATGGTGCATGAGCCTATCTTCTCAAAGTGTGCCTTGTTTGAGCCACCGCCGTCGGTGATAGCTCCCTCGAAGGTGAAGTCGCCGTCCTCCAAGCTATTGCCCACCTTCCATGTGTTTGAGCCTGAAGGTGTGCCCTGGCTCTGGAAGTTGGAGATAGGATGTGCGAGAGAACCCTTGCCGGTGAGTCGTCCGATGGTGAATGTCTTGCATACGTTGGTTGCTGTACATCCGTCGGCAAGGTCG
>CAMJKP010000095.1 GCA_946406435.1 uncultured Prevotellaceae bacterium
TGATTTAGATTTTATTAACTTAATTCGTTTGGATTATTCTATAGGAAGCGGAGGTGGAACGGACCTACGACCCCTTTATTCGCAAAAGCTCATCAAGCTTCGCAAGTTCCGCCCTGCGGGCACCCTTTCTCCGTAGAGGGGCAAGGGGATTGTAATAATCCTTTCGTGAGCTGCTCCCCCTTGCCCCTTCACGGGGAAAGGGGGAGCTTTGTTTCTTGATGCAAAGTTACTCACATTCCCCAAGAGTCTTGAGGGCATTTTCGGATTTTTTTGTTAAAAAGTATTAAAACCGAATAACTTGCATATTTTCAATGCGTTGCATTAAAAATTAAGAAAAAGTACACATAGTACACATATTCCACATATATTTTACAGACACCCTATATTCCCTTTCCCCCCTCACTTTTACTTCAATAATAATATATATTATAAAATAATATATATTATTATTGGGAAGAAGAGCGTGTTTCAGAGGGTGTGTATGTAGAAAATGTGGAATATGTGTACTATGTGTACCTAGTCTTTTTTCGGAGAAATGTTTGGAGGTTTCTGGAATTATCACTACTTTGCGTTTGAAATTGTATATAAACCCAAAATCCCCAAAATAACAAAACCTGAACTATGACTTTCAGAGAAATACTCAAGAAATTCCGTTGCGAATCTCAGATATATTCTGACGGTGTGGGTTGAAACCACAGCGTGAGGAAAGATGATGGGAAACGGAAGCAAGTCTTACTCTTAAACGCATAAATAATGTGAGTTCACGAATTCAAGACTACGAGGGCTGAACGTCGAAGAGGTCGTCGAACTCACGTTATGATATATTTTTGAAATACTCTTTATGATAGATTTATATCCTCGTTGTGTGAATGTTTTAGATACGTCTGTCGAGCCTGTATTTTTGCCTTTCGAAAAATGGGTTCGGGTGATATGTGACAACATGATATCGTTACTTTTTTTTGTGGTAAGTGTGAAAAATCAGACGTTTGATTTGGAGGTGTCAGGAATTATTACTACCTTTGCATTTTGAAAAAGTATATGCAAAATCACCCCCCAAAAATAACTAAAAACAAGATGATTAAATTAATGAAAAATATCCTTACTATCTTATTGGTCTTATTCTTGGCGGCATCTTGCGAAACAGAATATTGGACACCGGAATTTGAAAACGAAGAGACATTCCACGATTTGGTGATTCCAAATGAAGGAAAGACGTATGATATCCCATTTGTGTTTTCGGTGACACGGCATCCAACCAGGACAAGTGTACCGCAAAAAACATATCAAATTCGAGGAAGATTTCTGTTCGACGGCATTCCTGGTGAGATTTATGATACTGCAATAGAAAACCCCATCTATTGGTGGTGGGATGAGCACAGAGAGTCTGAGAATAGAAAAGCAATCATGTATGCTCATATTCCGGTAAATGAATCCTCAATTGCAAGATCTGTTGCTGTTCAGATAAGTATTGATAGTATTGCCAATGACGATTATTCTATTTCGGAAGATGATGAGCATAATTGGGGAGAGTGGACTACAATACTTGATGGAATCCAGGCAGGGCGATAGCCTCATAGATAGCCGCTTTTGAATTTGGGAAATTATTCAAAACTTTAAGAATCGTTGGTATTCTCAGCAGATATAGTGCTTCTCTGACCAAAAAGGTGTATTGCGAATGTGTCTTGATATAAATCAATAGCAATAAGAGCGCACTTAAATTTCTTTGTTTTTCGTTCTTTGTTCTAAAAAATAAATTGTACCTTTGCATCGCATTTGAAAAAGATGCCCGTTCTGATTAAGTCTGGTGCGTTGGATGAACGGTTTAGTCTCTGGTCTGCAAAACCAGCTAAGGCGGTTCGACTCCGCCACGCACCTCACAAGAAAAAGCGTTGAGTCTTCTTGATTCAACGCTTTCTTTTTTGTTATATTTCCTACTTCAGATTTCTTTATTTTTTGCTTCCATTTCTTCCTCGAAATACTTGTCGAATTTCTGACGAAGAAGGGTAGGTGATTCTATGATTTTTCGAATTTCCGTGAGATTCTTCTCGTTTTCAGACCCCGGAATCCATAGGTGAATATAGCCGTGACTTGAGTATTTCTCGTCCATGTGAGCCTTGAAACGGCGCCAATGTTCCTCTGTATTCATCTCTGGATAATGCTCAAGACCGAACTGAACGGTACGGCGGAATACGCTATCCTCAGAAATCTCTCTGTCTGCCTCTGCTATGATTCTGCCGTATATACTGCGAGGGGCATGGGATGCGGAAGCGCGATGATCCTCAACAGCTTCTTTCATCAGTTTAAGCTTTGCAGGAGAGAACCATTTTTTGAGCCTAGCATCGGTTATGAGTATCTTTCCGCTTGTGATATGGTGTATGGCGCGAGGACCTTCAAGTCCAAGGTCGTGGTATGCTGCAATGGCGTATGCCATATCCACGTCGGCACCCAGTTGGTTGGCAAGCTTTAGTGATGCCCTCACAACATTTGTGACGTGCTTCATCTGGTGCGCCTTGTCGAAGGCTGCATAGCGAGGCAGTATGTTGCGCTCGATAAATTCCATGAGGTCAAGACTCGGATTCTGCATAGTGTGAAGTCAAAGGTCAAAGGTCAAAAGTCTGAGGGCTAAAGTCTTTTGCCTTTCGTCTTTTGCCATTTGCCATTTTTATAGAAAAATATTTGCAAATGTAGCAAATAATGTTTAATTTTGCAAGAAATTTGATAAAAATCTAATGGAAAAAGAAGAAATAAAGACCAATTCATTCAAGGCGTGGGTGCTTGCAGCACGTCCTAAGACGCTTACTGCTGCGGCTGTGCCTGTAATGATAGGTACTGCGATGGCATGGAATCATACTGATGGCGAGGGCTTCAGGTACGTTGCCATGGTGCTGTGCTTCCTCTTTGCCTTCGTGATGCAGATTGATGCCAACTTCGTAAACGACTATTTCGACTTCAAGCGTGGCAATGACGACGAGACACGTCTCGGTCCTGAGCGTGCTTGTGCACAGGGGTGGGTGACTCCATCAGCGATGGTAAAGGCCTTGCTTCTGACCACGGTTCTTGCCTGCTTCGTCGGCCTACCTCTTATTATATATGGTGGACTTGAGATGATTTCGATTGGCATAGCCTGTGTGGTGTTCTGCTTCCTCTATACCACTACGCTCTCGTATATCGCTATGGGCGACGTGCTTGTGCTGCTGTTCTTTGGTATCGTACCAGTTTGCTGCACCTATTATGTGGAAGTGCCAACTGTGACAATGGAGGAACTTTATCCTGTTTTCCAGATGTCAATAGGCTGCGGGTTTGTTGTAGATACTCTCCTGATAGTCAATAACTACCGCGATATTGACAACGACCGTAGGGCAGGCAAGAAGACTCTTGCCGTATTGCTCGGCAGGAACTCTATGCTCGCGCTTTACATCATGCTCCCTTTGGCTGCCGTGATAATAACGGTATGGGTATGTGGAAGAAATGATATCTGGACATATTGCTATATCGGCTTGTTGGTGTTGCTGTTTGGAGCCAACTTTGCAAAGATTATAAAGATAGGCGAGGGTAGGGCATTAAATAAGGTGTTGGGCGACACCGCGCGCAACATATTCCTTTATGGTCTATTGACAAGTTTGTATATCATTTTATAAGCAAAATAAGCGAAAAAACTATAAAAATGGCACAAAAACGGCATTTTGTGCAATAATTTCTTGTTTATTACGAGATTTTTTATTAATTTCGCACCGCAAATCTAAATAGAATATTTAAGATAACCATTTATATTATAATAAATAAAACAAATGAAGAAGTACAACTTTAATGCAGGTCCATCAATTCTCCCACGTGAGGTTATTGAGCAGACCGCAGCAGCTTGTCTTGATTTCGAGAATTCAGGACTTTCACTTATGGAAATCAGCCACCGTGCTAAGAATTTCCAGCCAGTAGTAGACGAAGCCGAGGCTCTCTTCAAGGAACTCCTTGACATTCCAGAGGGTTACAAGGTATTGTTCCTTGGTGGTGGTGCTTCGCTTGAGTTCTGTATGGTACCTTACAACTTCCTTGAGAAGAAGGCTGCATACCTGAACACTGGTGTATGGGCTACAAAGGCTATGAAGGAAGCTAAGCTCTTTGGTGAGGTTGTCGAGATCGCAAGCTCAAAGGATAAGAACTTCACATATATTCCTAAGGACTACGTTATTCCAACAGACGCAGACTATCTGCATATCACTTCAAACAACACAATCTATGGTACAGAGCTTCGTGAGGATATCGATTCTCCAATTCCATTGATTGCTGATATGTCTTCTGATATCCTTTCTCGTCCTATCGACGTTAGCAAGTACGCTATGATCTACGGTGGTGCTCAGAAGAACCTCTCTATGGCAGGTGTAACATTCGTTATTGTTAAGGAAGACGCTCTCGGTAAGGTTAGCCGTCAGATTCCAACAATGCTCGACTATCGTACACACGTTAAGAAGGGTTCTATGTTCAACACTCCTCCAGTAGTTCCTATCTACTCTGCTCTTATGAACCTTCGTTACATCAAGGCTCACGGTGGCGTTAAGGCTATGGAGAAGCTTGCTAAGCAGCGTGCTGAGATCGTTTACGGTGAGATTGACCGCAACAAGCTCTTCGTTGGTACAGCTGAGGAGTCAAGCCGTTCACTCATGAACCTCACATTCGTACTCAAGCCAGAGTATCAGGATCTTCAGGACGACTTCCTCGCATTCGCTACTTCTAAGGGTATGGTTGGTGTTAAGGGCCATCGTGACGTAGGTGGTTTCCGTGCTTCTTGCTACAATGCAATGTCAATCGAAGGCTGTGAGGCTCTCGTTGCTTGCATGAAGGAGTTTGAGGCTCAGCACTAAAAAGAGACCCACCCCTTGCCCCTCCCGTAGATGGAGGGGAATAATTACATTTATTGTTAATGTGATATTCTAAGAGGGTGGATTAATTAATAACTTAAAACTCCTTCCCCACTCAAGGAGAATAAACATACTATTCCCCGCCCTTTATGGGAGGGGTACAGGGGTGGGTCGTTTATGGCAAAAGTACTTATCGCAACTGAGAAGCCATTTGCTGCTGCTGCGGTTGCAGGTATTAAGGAAGTTATCGAGGGTGCAGGCAATCAGCTCGTTCTTCTCGAGAAATATACAGACAAGGCTCAGCTTCTTGAGGCTGTTGCTGATGTAGATGCAATCATCATCCGTTCAGATAAGATTACTGCAGAGGTTCTCGATGCAGCTAAGAATCTTAAGATCGTGGTTCGTGCAGGTGCTGGTTACGATAACGTTGACCTCGCTGCTGCTACAGCTCACAATGTTGTTGTAGAGAACACTCCTGGTCAGAACGCTAACGCAGTTGCTGAGCTCGTTCTCGGTCTCCTCGTTTTCGCAGTTCGTAACTTCTACAACGGTAAGGCAGGTTCTGAGCTCCTTGGTAAGAAGCTTGGTATCCTCGCATTCGGTAACGTAGGCCGTAACGTAGCTCGTATTGCTAAGGGCTTCGGTATGGACGTTGTTGCTTATGATGCATTCTGCCCAGCAGAGGCTATCGAGGCTGCAGGCGTTAAGGCTGCTAAGAATCAGGAAGAGCTCTTCGAGACCTGTGACATCGTTTCTCTCCACATCCCTGCTACTCCAGAGACAAAGCAGAGCATCAACTACGATCTCGTAGGTAAGATGAAGAAGGGTGGTATCCTCATCAACACAGCTCGTAAGGAGGTTATCGACGAGGCTGGTCTTCTCAAGCTCCTCGCTGAGCGTGAGGATCTGAAGTATATCACAGACATCATGCCAGATGCTAACGATGACTTCGCTAAGTTCGAGGGCCGTTACTTCTCTACACCTAAGAAGATGGGTGCTCAGACAGCAGAGGCTAACACTAACGCTGGTCTTGCTGCTGCAAAGCAGATCAACGCATACTTCGCTGAGGGTTGCACAAAGTTCCAGGTGAACAAGTAAGAGCAAGTTTTAGATAAACAACATAGGAAACAAGGAATAAAGAATGGAGTAACAATTCATTTTTTATTCCTTATTTTATTTTTCTGCCTAAACATTTTGCAATTTGCGAGGTTTTTCGTATATTTGCATTCAATATTTTTAATGTCTAAAGTCTAAAGACTAAGGACTAAGGTTTTAAGTCTTTTGCCTTTCGTCTTTTGCCATTAGACTTTTAACTTCACTAAACAACGCAATATGAAAGCAATAGCAACACAAAATGCACCTGCTGCCATTGGTCCTTATAGCCAGGCTATCGAGGCAAATGGAACAGTTTATGTTAGTGGTCAGTTGGGTATCGACCCTGCAACCGGTAGTTTTGCCGAGGGTGGAGCGGTGGCTCAGGCTCGCCAGTCCCTCACAAATATCAGTAATATCCTCAAGGAAGCTGGTCTGTCAATGAAGAATGTAGTCAAGGTAACTGTTCTCCTTGCCGATATCAACGATTTCGCAGCCGTAAATGAAATCTACAAGGATTTCTTCGAGGCTCCATTCCCTGCACGTTCTGCTTTCGCCGTAGCCGCACTTCCAAAGGGTGGCAAGATTGAGATTGAGGCAATAGCAGTAGCCTAACCAAGGATGTTAGATACATTATTTTGCAGAATAAACAATAATAAAATATCGGCTTAATTATGGCAATAGTAAAACCATTCCGTGGCATTCGTCCACCAAAGGAGTTAGTAGAAAAGGTAGAGTCACGCCCATACGACGTTCTTGATTCAGAGGAGGCTCGTGCAGAGGCTGGTGATAACGAGATGTCACTCTACCATATCATCAAACCAGAGATTAACTTTGAGCCAGGTACTTCTGAGTATGACCCAAAGGTTTATACTGAGGCTGCACGTCAGTTCAAGAAGTTCCAGGATAACGGCTGGCTCGTACAGGATGACAAGGAGCAGTATTACATCTATGCTCAGACTTCACATCTTCCTGCTAATGGCGGTAAGGAGAAGACACAGTACGGTCTTGTTATCGGCGCTTATTCTGGCGACTATGAGAAGGGCGTAATCAAGAAGCATGAGCTTACACGTCGTGATAAGGAGGAGGATCGTATGAAGCATGTTCGTGTGAACAATGCTAATATCGAGCCTGTATTCTTCGCTTATCCTGATAACAAGGTTCTCAACGATCTTATCATGAAGTATGCTGCAACAGAGCCTGAGTACGATTTCATCGCTCCTATCGATGGATTCGGTCATAAGCTCTGGGTTGTAAGCGACGACAACGACATAAAGACAATCACAGAGGAGTTTGCTAAGATGCCAGCTCTCTATATCGCTGATGGTCACCACCGTTCTGCTGCTGCAGCTCTCGTTGGTACTGAGAAGGCAAAGCAGAACCCTAACCACAAGGGTGATGAGGAGTACAACTATTTCATGGCTGTTGCTTTCCAGGCAAGTCAGCTCACAGTACTCGACTACAACCGTGTTGTAAAGGATCTCAACGGCAATACATCTGAGCAGTTCCTTGAGAAGCTTGCAAAGAACTTCGTAGTAGAGAAGAAGGGCAAGGAGGAGTATCGTCCACAGCATGCTCATCAGTTCTCTCTCTATCTTGATGGCGAGTGGTATTCACTTGATGCTAAGCCGGGTACATTTGATGATTCTGACCCAATCGGTGTTCTCGATGTTGATATCTCAAGTCGTCTTATCCTTCAGGATATTCTTGAGCTTGGCGACCTCCGTTCAAGCCAGCGTATCGACTTCGTAGGTGGTCTTCGCGGTCTTGGTGAGTTGAAGCGTCGTGTGGATAGCGGTGAGATGCGTGCTGCTCTTGCTCTCTATCCAGTAAGTATGAAGCAGATCATGGATATCGCTGATTCTGGCAATATCATGCCTCCAAAGGCTACATGGTTCGAGCCAAAGTTGCGTTCAGGTCTGATTATTCACTCTTTGGACTAAAAGACCCTCTAAATCTCCCTTAAAGGGAGACTTGGAAGGCATAGTAATAGAATATGAATGAAGAAAAGTCCCCCTTTAAGGGGGATTTAGAGGGTCCTGATGTTTTCAAGACCATAACAGATAACATAGGCGAGGGATACTACACCGAAAAGCGTAGCAAATTCTTCGCCTATGCTCATCATGTGCGTACGGCAGATGAGGTGAAGG
>CAMJKP010000096.1 GCA_946406435.1 uncultured Prevotellaceae bacterium
TATCGAAGTTGGTCTGCTCGTTTGTAGCGAACGGAGTGATACGGTTTACAAGACCCTCCTGGATGAAGTTGTCGCCGAGGTTCATGAAGTTCTCAGCACCTACGGTAAGGGCAACGTACAGAGGACGTGTCCAGTTAGCGTTGCTTATCATCTCAAGCATCATGAGGTCGTTCTTGTAGAGAGCGCGCTTGCCCTTGAGTGAGATAGCCATCTTCTCAGGAATCTGAATCTCGTTGCCGGCTGTGTCGCGTGGAATCATCATTCCGCTCTTCTTAACAGCATTTGCATCAATAGTGAGATAGAGGGTGTCTGTTGGGATGACGTGCATCTCACCCTTACCACCACGAACCCAGTACTTCATCACGTTGTGGATGTCGAACGGATCATCACCATACTGCTGGCGTGCAGCTTCTGGGTTCTCTGCATAGAATTGCTTTATCTGATCCTTCAGTTCTGGAGCAACCTCGATATACTCATTTGTGCCTGAACAATAGTCAAGACGTGTCCAGGTTATAGGAAGTGCTGGAGAGTCGTATGCCGGACGCATCATCTGGTCGATATACCAGTCGGTCTGGAGATATGACAGGTTGCAGACACGTGCATCTGTACCTACGCCCTCAACATCCTGATTGTACCAGAGAGGGAAGGTGTCGTTATCACCATTTGTATAGATTACAGGATGTGTGCCTTCCTGCATAGAGTTCAGATAGTTCTGACCGAAGTCACGACAGCAATAGCGACCTGAACGATCGTGGTCGTCCCATGTCTGTGAAGCCATCTGGATAGGAACAAGCAGACCTGCACCTCCGATGATTCCGGCAAGAACCACGTTTTCCTTCTTCGTCTTGCGGGCAATAAGGTCGATGATAGCAGCAATACCCATACCGCACCAGATAGAGAATGCGTAGAATGAACCTGCGTATGCGTAGTCACGCTCACGAGGCTGCAAAGGTGTCTGGTTAAGGTAGAGTACGATAGCGAGACCTGTCATGAAGAACAGGAAGAACACTACCCAGAACTGCTGAATACCCTTCTTTCCGCGATAAGCCTGCCAGAAAAGTCCGATAAGACCGAGGAGAAGAGGCAGACAATAGAACACGTTGTGTCCCTTGTTGTTCTTCAGCTCGTCTGGGAGAAGATTCTGGTCACCATACATAGCATTATCGATGAATGGAATACCTGTAATCCAGTTTCCATGCTCAAGTTCTCCATGTCCCTGAAGGTCATTTTGACGACCGGCGAAATTCCACATGAAGTAGCGCCAGTACATGAAGTTGCATTGGTATGAGAGGAAGAAACGAATGTTCTCCATCATAGTTGGCATATTTACTGTCATCAACTGACCGCAACGGTCATAATCGACAGGATATGTATCAACGCCTCCCATCCAGTCCTCGTATGCCTTTGCATGGTCTGAACTGTGCATACGTGGGAAGAGCATGTTCTGGGCATATACGTAAGAATCCTTTGTACGGACAGTAAAGTATGCATCCTTTTCGTCAGCCGACTTCTTTTCTACACGCTGAATGATAGGAGCTCCCGTCTTCATTTGTGGGCGACATAGCTCACCATCAACCTTGAGCGCTACCTGTGAAGCGTATGACTGACCATAGAGCAATGGACGATCACCATACTGGTCACGGCTAAGGTAGTTACCGAGAGTGAAGATATCCTCTGGTGAGTTCTGGTCCATTGGTGGGTTAGCACTTGAACGAACTACAATCAGAGCGTATGTAGAATATCCAATCATCAGCATCAGCATACAGCAGAGAGCCGTATTCTTGATGCGTGAGGTCACATAGTATGCCTTTGTCTTCTTGTTCTTGAGCTGTAATGCTCCATAGAGCAAGGCAAGGATTATAATACCGATAAATACTGCTGACCATCCATATCCGTAGAATGGAATACCGAGCATGGCAACAGCAAGAAGGAATGAGATATTTGTCTTCTTGATGTTCTTGTCAACATAGCTCTCGTAGATAGCCCATACCACAACGCCAATAAGCAAAATGATATAGACAATCTCACCTGTGTTGAATGGCATTCCGAGGGTGTTCACGAAGAACAACTCGAACCAACCACCAACGGTTATGATACCTGGTACAACGCCATAGAGTACAGCTGCTACGATAACAACACTTATAGCCAATGCTATGAGTGAACCCTTGAGGTCTGCATCTGGATAACGCTTGTAGTAATATACAAGTACGATAGCAGGAATACAGAGCAGGTTCAGAAGGTGAACGCCTATTGACAGACCTGTCATATAGGTGATAAGCACCAACCAACGGTCTGAGTGTGGGTTGTCTGCATTATCCTCCCATTTCAGAATCATCCAGAACACAACTGCTGTAAAGGCACTTGAATAGGCATAAACCTCGCCCTCAACGGCTGAGAACCAGAATGTGTCTGAGAATGTGTATATGAGAGCGCCAACCAAGCCTGATGCCTGAATAGCGATTGTCTTAGATGTTGTGAGTTCATCCCAGTTGTCAATAAGCAGACGACGGACAAGGTGTGTTATTGTCCAGAAAAGGAACAAGATACACGTTGCCGACAAGAGAGCACTCATGGTGTTTACCATACGTGCTACGTCTGAAGGGTCGCTAACGAATTGGGTGAATAGGTTGGCTGTGAGCATAAAGAATGGTGCGCCAGGTGGGTGACCAACTTCGAGCTTGTAGCCGGTAGTTATAAATTCAGGACAGTCCCAAAATGAGGCTGTAGGTTCAATGGTAGAGCAATATACAAAGGCTGCAATAAGAAAAGTCACCCAGCCGAGTACGTTGTCTATCAGTCTGTACTGTTTCATTTATTTACTTAAGTATGTTATAAAATGATTTATTTCTTTCTTTGGCAATTCAGATTGCCCAATTCCGTGCAAACTTTATGTTCGCACGATGAAAATAGTGCGTGTCAGCCTCCAAAAGGCTGGCGCACGTCTTTGGTTTTATCGTGCAAAATTACTAAATATAGTGTAGAATAAAGAATGAAATTCAGAAAAAATGCGAATTAAGGCTTGATTTTGTTTTCTTTAACTTTTTCGGGGCAGAAAAGTAACTATTCTGAAATTCCAATAATAATCCGTTATGATTCCGTAGTGATTCCTATGTAAAAAGGAACCAAACTCGATGAACCTCCGTTCTAAGAGCGAACAAAGAGCGGACCTTCATCGAGTTTGGTTCGGAGGATGAGCGAAGGATGAGCCTTGGATTTGTAGGGCTATCCTATGATTTCCCAGAAATTCGTTCTTGCAAGGATGTAAATACCATTGAATTACCATTAAGATACTATTCCGAATGGTAATATAATGGTATTATCATCGGACTTAAAGCGAACTTATAACGGACTTACATTTGGAGGTGTGTCTAGAAAAAGTGGAAAGTTAAATCCCACACAACCAAGTATACTCTTTGGCTGTGTGGGATTCTGTATTTACTAATCATCCTTAAGAATTTTAATGTAGGAGTTCCAACTGCGGTTAATACTTGGGTCTTCAGGGTAATAAACGACTTTTATTTGGTCATCAACATTTAGATTTTCATCACTAGAAGATTGTCCTGTATATTTCTTTCCGTTTACGAAGAAATAATAATGTCTAATGTCATTACAACGTCTTCCTACGCCTTTGTCATAAACCCAACCTGTTGTTATCTTGTTATTATTTTTGATTCTTTTATTGCCAATGTTCTTTTGAATAGAAATTACAATAATAGCAATAATAATAAGTACTAGAACAAAAAGAGGCTTGGCTATTTTGCGCCAAACAGAAGTGTTTCCGTGGGGTGATTTCCTGTGATTCGTTTTATTTCCCTTTTTCTTTCCCATATTTAAAAATCTTTCCAAGTAAGTATCAAATATATCATGTTTCCCCAGCTCCGATGTTTGCAGGTTTTATTAAAGTCTTAGCTCTCATATTTAAAGATTGCATAAATTCTTTAAAGAAATAATGAAAAGGATAGTCCTTTGGTTGTTTTATTTACTAGTTTCAAGAAAGCATTTGGGGATAAAATCATACCACGTACAATCTTCTCCTATTCTTTTGAAGCATACAAAGTCATTAATACCGATAATGTCTTTAATTCGATCGTATATTTCTGTGTCTTGTAATGCAACGGGGGAGTTTGTAGTTATGTATTTTAATATCTCGTCTTTTTTTCGAGAGAAAAAAACTTGTGTGTCTTGATAACCAAATAATTCCTGATGCTCGTCTGAACAATATACGGCAAAATATATTAGGTAGTTTTTGAATTCTTCATTTGATAGCTTGTGCTTGGCATGAAGAATCCCTTGATTAACATACATTATTGCCATGTTAATAAAGAAAGTATCATATTTATCTTTGTCTATGAAATCATCAAGACAATCCAATTGCTCGAAACGATAGTACATTGGCATTTGTTCTTCCGTCTCATAATCACGTAGGATATCATGATATTTCATATATCTTTTGATAGACGGAATGATTGCATATTTCTTTGCGTCTCTTCTTATTCTCATATTATTTTTATCCTATGATTTCCCAGAACTCTTCTGGTAATGATATATTCTCTATATTCTTGGCATCCTTGAAAAGTGGGGCGATTTCTTGGGCGCAGAAACCTGCTATACCACAGCCGATTGGGGTGACAAGAAACTGCTTGTCTGGATGCTGTGAGGCATAGGTAATGAACTCGTCAACGTATGGCTTTATGGTTTCTACTCCTCCTTGCATGGTTGGTATGGCGTATGACTGTCCTTGAATGCCAACGCCCTTACCCATTTCTGCCCCGAAATGCAGACGGGCCATTCGGGCAGCTCCTCCTGCGTGGATGCCTCCAAGATTAGAGCCAAAAACGAATATTTCGTTTGGTTGGAGAGTGGTGATAAACTCTGGTGTTATTCTGTTCTTCTGCATAATTTAGGTATAGTTATAATGGTTTAGGTTTTATATAAACGGCCATGCGATAATCATATATCTCATAATCTTTCCTATTGCTATACTGATGAGGGTAATGAAAACATTAGCTCTCATAAGTCCGAGCAATATTGATATCGCACTACCGAGAATTGGCAGGAAAGCGAAGAAACCCATCCATGCACCTCGTCCTCCCATGAATCGTTGGGCTTTATCAAGACTTTCCTTCTTTACGTGGAGATATTTCTCAATCCAGTCTATCCTTCCCATTCGTCCAACGCCATAGTTGAACATAGACCCAGCCGTATTGCCAATTGATGCGTATATCACCAATTCCCAAGGATCAACACCAGCAGCAAGCATAGCAAGCATTATTGCCTCTGAAGAGAATGGGAACACGCTTCCTGCGATGAATGCTGCTACCAACATTCCTATAGGACCGTATTGTATTAAAAAATCGAGCATGGCGCTATAGGATTGGGATTTCTAAATATGAGGTATAGATAGCCATGATTGATATCATTGCTATTATCACTATTGATATAATAAATACGATGTTTGTCAGCTTTGTGCTTGTCAAAGAGAAGAAATGGGCAGCCAATGGGCATGCTGAAATGGTAAGCATACCAAGGGTATAGTCTGCATAAGGTGGTACTATCGGTACTATGATAGCAAAGAATATTGACAGCGAGATTATTACATCGTATAGGTTTCTTGTCTTTATCTTGTCCTTGTATGCTGTACGTACGAAATGAATCCATCCGATAAGCATTAGGATTATCAGAATGGCATAGTATACAAAGTGCCCGACTGTTATGTTTGAATAGTCAAACAGAACGGAAGCATCGTGTAGGGGGGCAAGGTGGAGCTTTATCCAATCTGTATTTTCCTTATATACAAAATATGGGATTAAGGTCCAGTAGGGTAGTACAATACCCATTATTATAGCACTTACAGCCTTAAATGATATGGCGTAGAGTGGTATGCATAGCAAAAAGATTACTATTGGGAGGAAATACAGGAACGGCGTCCAGATTATACTTCCCATACTTATTATTAATGCTATGCAGAATATGCTCGGTACTTCCTTCTTGTCCTTATAACAGAAAAGAAGTAGGTAAATGCATATTCCTGTTAGAGTCTGTATAAGGGTTGTCTGCCAGCGTACAGCTATGGTTGCCTGCATAGTGGCAAGCCATAGAAAGACGCACGACATCATTCTTGAACGTATTCTCAGAAGAGTATTGCGAGTGTTCATCTCGGCTATGAGATAGGTAGAAAAGCCTGTCAGCAAGAGTGGAATCCAAAGTTTGTTGGAAACCAATCCTGCTGCAAACCATATCAGTATGCTGATAATTGCCGATACTGGTAGGGATAATGAACTTTCTGCTACTCTATTCTGAAATCGTTTCAAGTCAAAAATTGAAAGTTGAAAGTTGAAAGTTGAAAAATCGAAAATCGTTGGGTAATATAATTTTCAATTATCAATTCTCAATTGTCAATTTTATAAATCCTGTCCTATATCAGAACGGAAGTACTTGTCTGTAAACTTAATCTTCTGTGCCTCGGCGAAGCTCTTCTGAAGAGCCTCTTCCTTGTCCTTGCCATAAGAGCTAACGGCAATTACACGACCGCCAGCTGTAACAACCTGACCATCCTTAGTCGCAGTTCCTGCATGGAACACAATACTGCCCTCAACATCCTTGATGCCTGTGATTGGGTAGCCCTTGACATATTCCTGTGGATAACCACCACTAACGAGCATCACACAAACAGCTGCACGCTCGTCAAATTCGATAGCACGCTTGTCGAGATCCTCGTTAGCAACACCCTCAAAGAGATCAACGATATCACTTTTCAGACGGAGCATAACGCTCTCAGTCTCAGGGTCTCCCATACGGCAGTTATACTCGATTACCATAGGCTCGCCGTTCACGTTGATAAGACCGAAGAAGATAAAGCCCTTATATACGATACCTTCCTTAGCAAGACCTTCTACCGTTGGACGGATGATGCGCTCGTCAACCTTCTGCATCCATTCCTTTGTTGCGAATGGAACAGGTGTCACGCTACCCATACCACCTGTATTAAGACCTGTATCGTGCTCGCCAATACGCTTGTAATCTTTTGCCTCTGGAAGAATCTTGTAGTTCTTGCCATCTGTCAGAACGAATACTGAGCACTCGATACCTGAAAGGAACTCCTCGATAACTACACGTGAAGAAGCGTTGCCGAACATACCTCCAAGCATCTCGCGAAGCTCTTTCTTTGCCTCCTCAAGATTGTCGATGATGAGAACACCCTTACCTGCACAAAGACCGTCAGCCTTCAGAACGTAAGGAGCCTTCAAGGTCTCAAGGAACTTACAACCCTCCTCTACATGATTGCCGTCGAATGTTTCGTAAGCAGCAGTAGGGATGTTGTGGCGCTTCATGAATGCCTTTGCGAAGTCCTTAGAACCTTCGAGAACAGCACCTGCCTTTGAAGGACCGATAACAGGAATGTTTTTTGTGCGCTCGTCATTCAGAAGATTGTCGTAGATGCCCTTTACAAGTGGATCCTCTGGACCAACAACTACCATATTTACGCCATTCTCGACAACGAAAGCCTTGATAGCCTCGAAGTCATCAGCCTTGATAGCTACGTTTTCACCAACCTCACCAGTTCCTGCGTTACCAGGAGCGATGAAAAGTTTCTCACACTTTGCGCTCTGCGCAATCTTCCATGCCAAGGCATGCTCGCGGCCGCCTGAACCTAATAGTAATATTTTCATATAGACCCACCCCCTTGACCCCTCCCATAAATGGAGGGGAGTAGTTACTACTTATTGTTGCGGGGGGTACGCATTTTTATTATTGTTATTCTTTATCTTTTTATATTTCGGTAAAGACCGCATTCCTCATATAGCAGATATTACTATCTACTCCCCTCCATTTATGGGAGGGACTGGGGGTGGGTCTTCAAATAATCCTCAAAATACCTCGTTATCCTCTCATGCAGATGCACGCTCTTATGTCCTCTCATGTTATGCCCCTCGC
>CAMJKP010000097.1 GCA_946406435.1 uncultured Prevotellaceae bacterium
ACTATCTCGATGACGACGATCCAAACAAGTACGTTTGTAAGATGGGTGCAGAGGCTATCTACTACCTCCTGCAGAACCTTGACCTCGACGCACTTGCAGCAGAGCTCCGTGAGAGTGCAAACAACGACTCTTCACAGCAGCGTAAGAACGAGGCACTGAAGCGTCTGCAGGTTGTAGAGGCATTCCGTGCAAGTAAGGATGTGAATCGTCCTGAGTGGATGATTCTCAAGATCCTTCCTGTTACTCCTCCAGAGCTCCGTCCGCTCGTACCATTGGATGGCGGCCGTTTCGCTACATCCGACCTCAACGACCTCTATCGTCGTGTCATCATCCGTAACAACCGTCTGAAGCGTCTCGTTGAGATTCACGCTCCAGAGGTTATCCTCCGTAACGAGAAGCGTATGCTTCAGGAGGCTGTTGACTCTCTCTTCGATAACTCTCGTAAGTCAAGCGCTGTTAAGAGCGAGAGCAACCGTCCGCTTAAGTCTCTCTCTGATTCCCTGAAGGGTAAGGCAGGTCGTTTCCGTCAGAACCTCCTCGGTAAGCGTGTTGACTACTCTGCACGTTCAGTAATCGTTGTAGGTCCAGAGCTTAACATGGGCGAGTGCGGTCTGCCAAAGCTTATGGCTGCCGAGCTTTACAAGCCATTCATCATCCGCAAGCTCATCGAGCGCGGCATCGTGAAGACTGTGAAGTCAGCTAAGCGTATCGTTGACCGTCGTGAGCCTATCATCTATGATATCCTTGAGAATGTGATGAAGGGACACCCAGTTCTCCTGAACCGTGCTCCTACACTTCACCGTCTCGGTATTCAGGCATTCCAGCCAAAGCTCATCGAGGGTAAGGCTATCCAGCTCCACCCACTTGCATGTACTGCGTTCAACGCCGACTTCGACGGTGACCAGATGGCTGTGCACCTCCCATTGTCTCACGAGGCAGTACTCGAGGCACAGATCCTCATGCTCCAGAGCCATAACATCCTCAACCCTGCTAATGGTGCTCCTATCACCGTACCTTCACAGGATATGGTGCTCGGTCTGTACTACATCACAAAGATGCGTCCAGGCGCAAAGGGTGAGGGACTCTCATTCTATGGTCCAGAAGAGGCTATCATCGCTTACAATGAGAAGCGTTGTGACCTCCACGCTCCTGTAAAGGTTGTTGTTGAGGATATCGAGAATGGCAAGTACATCCGTCGCACAGTCGAGACATCTGTTGGTCGTGTTATCGTCAACGAACTCGTTCCACGTGAGATGGGCTATGTAAATACCATCATCTCTAAGAAGTCACTTCGCGATATCATCGCTGACGTTATCAAGGCTGTAGGTTTCGCACGTGCTTGTGAGTTCCTCGACGGTATCAAGAACCTTGGTTATCGTATGGCATACCTCGCAGGTCTGTCATTCAACCTTGACGATATCATCATCCCACCAGAGAAGGAGCAGCTCATCAAGGCTGGTAACGATAAAATCCGTGAGATCACCGATAACTACAACCTCGGCTTCATCACCGATACCGAGCGTTATAACCAGGTTATCGATACTTGGACACACGTAAACAACGATATCGGTAACATCCTCCTTAAGGAGATGACCGAGGCTGACCAGGGCTTCAACGCCGTATTCATGATGCTTGACTCTGGTGCCCGTGGTTCTAAGGACCAGATTAAGCAGCTCTCAGGTATCCGTGGTCTGATGGCTAAGCCTACAAAGGCAGGTGCCGACGACCGTCCAACCATTGAGAACCCTATCCTTTCTAACTTTAAGGAGGGTATGTCTGTGCTCGAGTACTTCATTGCATCTCACGGTGCCCGTAAGGGTCTTGCTGATACCGCGATGAAGACTGCCGACGCTGGTTACCTCACCCGTCGTCTTGTTGACGTTTCACACGACGTTATCATCAACGAGGACGACTGCGGTACACTCCGCGGACTTCTCTGCACAGCCCTCAAGAATGGCGATGAGGTTATCTCAAGCCTCTATGAGCGTATCCTTGGCCGTGTATCTGTACACGACGTTATCAACCCACATACCAACGAGGTTATCTGCCCTGCAGGTGAGGAAATCACCGAGGTTCGTGCTAAGGCTATCGAGGATGCCGGCATCGAGATGGTAGAAATCCGTTCTGTGCTCACTTGTGAGTCACGTCAGGGTGTATGTAAGAAGTGTTACGGTCGTAACCTTGCTACACAGCGCATGGTACAGAAGGGTGAGGCTGTTGGTGTCATCGCAGCTCAGGCTATCGGTGAGCCAGGTACACAGCTTACTCTCCGTACGTTCCACGCCGGTGGTATCGCTGGTGGTGCAGCTGCTAATGCTGCAGTTACCTGTAAGGTGGCAGAGGCACGTATTGAGTTCGATGAGCTCCGTACCGTTCCATTCAAGGAAGACGGCCGCGACTGTGAGATGGTAGTAAGCCGTCTTGCCGAGGTTCGTTTCATTGACCCTACAACAGGTGTCGTACTCTCTAACATGGCCGTACCTTACGGTTCTTCACTCTACTATAAGAATGGTGATGTAGTGAAGAAGGGCGACGAAATCTGCCGTTGGGACCCATTCAACGCTGTCATCGTTACAGAGTTCAAGGGTAAGGTTAAGTTCCACGACGTTGTCGAGGGCATGACATACATCGCTGAGACTGACGATACAACAGGTATGACTGATAAGGTTATCGTCGAGGCTAAGGACCGTTCAAAGATCCCAACCTGTGAGATCATCGACGAGAACGGTGAGGTACTCGGACGCTATAACTTCCCTGTAGGTGGTCACGTTGTTGTTGACGACGGTCAGGTAATCGAGTCTGGTGCTACTCTCGTTAAGATTCCACGTACTGTAAGCCGCGCAGGTGATATCACCGGTGGTCTGCCACGTGTAACCGAGCTCTTCGAGGCTCGTAACCCAAGCAACCCAGCTATCGTCAGCGAAATCGACGGTGAGGTTAAGATCAACCCACAGCTCAAGCGTAACAACCGTGAGGTTACAATCGTTTCTAAGACTGGTGAGGAGCGCAAGTATCTCGTTCCAACAAGCAAGCAGTTGCTCGTTCAGGACCGTGATGCTGTTCGTGCCGGAACTCCACTCTCTGACGGTGTAATCACACCAAACGATATCCTTGCCATTAAGGGTCCTACCGCTGTTCAGGAGTATATCGTGAACGAGGTACAGGATGTATATCGTCTGCAGGGTGTAAAGATCAACGATAAGCACTTCGAGATCATCGTTCGTCAGATGATGCGTAAGGTACAGATCAACGAGCCAGGCGATACATGCTTCCTTGAGAGCGATATCGTTGATAAGCTCGACTTCGCTGAGGAGAACGATCGTATCTGGGGTAAGAAGTACGTTATCAACGCTGGTGATTCAGAGAACGTACGTGCAGGTGAGATTATCTCTGCCCGCAAGCTCCGTGACGAGAACGCAAGCCTCAAGCGTCGTGACTTGAAGACTATTCAGGTTCGTGACACCATCCCTGCAACATCTACACAGATTCTTCAGGGTATCACACGTGCCGCTCTTCATACCAAGAGCTTCATGTCTGCTGCATCATTCCAGGAGACAACGAAGGTGCTCAACGAGGCTGCTATCCGCGGAAAGAGCGATTCACTCCTCGGTATGAAGGAGAACGTAATCTGCGGACACCTCATCCCAGCAGGTACAGGTCTGCGTGAGTTCGAGAAGATCATTGTTGGTAGCAAGGAAGGCTATGAGCGTCTTCAGGCTAACCGTCGCAACGTCCTCGAGTTCTCAGACAGAGACCTCTAAGAATTGACATAACACTCTAAATAGGAAATCCCTGTAACGTTCGCGTTGCAGGGATTTTTGTTTTACGAAAATCATACAATTGTTTGGTAGATTGGATGTTTTTTCGTATTTTTGCAGCGTTTAAAAATATAAATGTCGAAAAAATGAAGAAATTATTATTAATGGCAAGCCTCTTGCTTGCAAGTGTTTCTGGATTTGCCCAGTTAGAGAAAGGGGCATGGTATCTCACTCCAAAGGCAGGTCTCAACTTTGCAAATATGACGAACTGGGATGATTCAGAGTTTCGTATTGGCTTTAATGTAGGTGCAGAAGCAGAACATGCCCTCAATTCAAAAACATCAATCGCATTCGGTGCACAATACTCTCAGCAGGGAGTTGCTGAAAGTGAAGGCGGTGCTGATTTGGTTTTTAAGATGGATTATATCAATGTTCCTGTAACCGTAAATCACTACTTCTCTCCAAAGTTCGCTCTCTTTGCAGGATTGCAGCCAGGCTTCCTTGTGGACGATGCTGTTAAGGTATCTTATGGTGGTGAGTCAGTAACGGTTAATGGCATTAAGAAGTATTTGAAAGACGGAGGCATAGATATGTCTTCTTTCGCTCTTAGCATGCCTGTAGGTATGGCATTCACATTTGGACAGTTTAAATTGGATCTAAAATATGCTCTTGAACTTACAAGCACTCTGAGTATGGGTGATGAAAAATCACACCATAGTTACTTCCAGTTAACTTGCGGCTATAAGTTCGATTTGTAAGAATAACTATCATTCTATATAGAAAATCCCTGCGATGCATTTGCGTTGCAGGGATTTTTGTAATATGTTCATTCTTTTTTGAGGTGGTCGCTAAAAAATTCTTTTAAGAATTTGGTGCTGTTAGAAAAATTGATTACTTTTGCAAAACAAGGAATGGCATTTATTTAATAGAAACCCTAAAGTCCTGTTTGATTATAAACATCTTTTAATATTGTGAAGAATATGGAATATTTATATTGTTATAAAATGACACATGATACTGGATTTGCACCTAATCCATATTATGGTAAACTTACCCTTGCTACATGTAAACCTACCATTAGAAGGTGTGCGAAAAAAGGGTATTGGATATCTGGATGGACATCTTTTTCCGTTCAAGACAAGGATGGAAAAAAATGGGACTTTAGGGATAAACAAAAACTGATTTATCTGGCTAAGGTGTCTGATGTTATTCGTATAGAAGATTATTGGTACAACTACAAAGAGAAGCGCCCCCCAAAAATGTATAAAGAAAAGTCAATGATAAGCCAATCGTGTGCAGGAAAAACAAATATGGTAAATTGTTGCTTTCACTATGATTATGGCGACAACATCTACGAGCCATCAAGCAAATCTGCATTAGGATTCAAGCAACACGAAAATTCAGGAGGTCATAATGATGCAGATATGGAGCATGATTTAAGTGGAAAAAATGTTCTTATTTGTAAAGAATACTATTACTTTGGAGTTGAAAATGCTATTGAGATAGAAATAAATGGCGGCTTTTATGTTCCACGTTGCAAAAAACTTGCTTTGGATTCAGAAGAAGCAAAGGCCATAATTTATAAAGTAACTAAAAATTATAAATCTGGTATCTATGAGAATAATATTAAGTAGAAAGGGTTTCGATTCTGGTAGTGGCAGACAACCCAATCCAATTATGCCAGATGGAACATTATTGTCTCTACCTATTCCAGAAAAAGAAGACCATGATTCTTTTGCTTCCTTACAATGGAAAGGAATGAACTATTATGATATCGTTAGTTCTTTAAGACCGAGAACAAGACTAACGGCTGATACAATGTGTCATTTAGACCCAGATATTCGGAAGGATGTTAAACAGAGAATGCAAGGATGGAAACCTGCATTCGGACAGATGGGAGCTGCCTTGAAACATCTATACAATCAAGGAGTTTCTGTTGGAGACCTTTTCCTCTTTTTCGGATGGTTCAGACAAACAGAGTTAATAAATGGGAAGCTATTTTACAAGAAAGGCTCTCAAGATCTACATATCATTTATGGTTATATGCAAATAGGAAGTATCATTGATAAAGAAGCAGATATACCTAAATGGTTGTCTGGGCATCCACATTCTTCATATTGTGATGCGTGGAAAAGAAATCAAAATGCTATTTTTCTTCCGACAGACAATTTATCTTTCATGCCAAATATGAAGGGATGTGATGTTCTTGACTATCGCCCAAATAGAATTCTCACTAAAGAAGGATTGTCACGTCGATATTGGGATTTACCTTCGTGTTTTAAGGATGTGAATATCAGTTACCATTCTAATGCTTGGGTGAATGACTACTTCGTGTCAGTATCCAGAGGACAAGAATTTGTTTTAGAAGCAACTGATAAGATTCTTGAGTGGACTATGAATGTAATTAAATAAAAACCTCAAAAAATAGGGAAAAATGAGAGAAAACAAATCTAATACAATGGCTATTCACAAAGGCTTAAACAAAATGGCTTTATCCTTCTTCAAAGAAGTGGATAAGTTGACGGATTGTAATGAGAATATCGCTATCTCACCACTCAGTTTGGCAGGTGTCTTGGTTTTGCTTGCCAATGGAGCAGATGGCAATACACTAAAGCAAATCACAAAAGTATTAGGCGTTGAAGGTCAAAGTATGGATAATATTTGTGATTTGTATAGCAAACTTAACAGATGTCTTACGAGTCCTGACAAAAATACTGCCGTTGATATTGCCAATTCAATTTGGATAGATGAACATTTCAAGGTGAAAGATGACTATATCACAAAGAATAAGTCATATTTCGATGCAGAGGTTTATCACCAAATTCTTTCCTCTAACAAAACCTTGGATGATATTAATTCTTGGTGCAATAGAAAAACGAACGGAAACATCAAACAGATTCTCGAAGAACCACTTTCGGAATATAGTGTGCTTGTACTCATAAATGCTTTGTACTTCAAAGGAAAATGGGAAAACGAGTTTGAACGATATTTCACAAGAAAGAAAAGGTTTACAAACTCGGATGGTTCAAAATCAAATGTAAAGATGATGAACCAAACTGATTATTTCGATGTGTATGTAGGAGGAAAAATGGACTATGCAAGATTTCCCTATGTCAATAATGAATTTTACATGGAGGTATATCTGCCACACAAAGACAAGAATCTTGACGAATGCATGAAAGGCTTAAGCGAGGAAGAACTCGACAAAATGGGGAAACAAGCAGAAAATAGCAAGGTAGATGTCTATATGCCCCAAATGGAAATTAAATGTAATACGGAATTAATCAAATGTCTGAAAGCAATGGGTATGTCTGATGCTTTCTCTGAAGAGGATGCCGACTTCTCAGGAATATCCGATGACAGAACTTATGTTTCTTGCGTCAAGCAGGCTGTTTCCATAAAGATAAATGAAGAAGGAACAGAAGCTGCAGCAATAACATTGGCTGATAGAATAGGATGTCGTCCGGACTTTTCAAAGCCTGTAATCTTTAACATGAACCGTCCATTCCTATATCTCATACGTGAAAAGAAAACAGGAACAATACTATTTATGGGCAAGGTAAGGAAATTATAAAATCCAGATCCGTTCAGCAATATTTGTTGAACGGATTTTTGTTTCAATATATGATAGGAACACACATCAATTCCCCAACCTATGGTAATCCATAGTTTTTCCGCTTTTCCTCCGATGATAATACCATTATAATACCATAATAATACCATTATATTACCATAATAATACCATAAACTATGGTAATATTAATGTAATTTAATGGTAAGTTTTTGGTTTTTTATTTGGAATATCAAGGGATTTTCTGTATCTTTGCAAAGAAAACAGATTGTTGAATGATTAAAATCCGAAAGAATTATGGCTATACTTGAAAAAAATGGTGTTATTACCGGCTCTGTGGATGATGTGGTTTATAAAAACTACAACGGAAAGGTTGTGGTTTGCCGAAAGCAGACAACGTATCGTGATGCGAAGGCTGAAGGGCAGGTCGTGTATAGAGTAAAAATGCGCAACATACAGAATATATATGCTGCGTTGAAGGAATCGCTGAGAGGAAACTTTCAGGATAAGACGGGGCGACAGACCGACTACTCGCGCTTCCAAGGCGTTAATATGCAAAA
>CAMJKP010000098.1 GCA_946406435.1 uncultured Prevotellaceae bacterium
AGCAACAGACTCATAATCTGGAGGTCCCTGGTTCAAGCCCAGGCTGGTCCACATTGAAAATAAAGCACTTACGAGTTTCTCGCAAGTGCTTTTTCTTTTACTGGTGACCTCCAGGTGACCTTTAAAATACAAAAGTGACCTTGCGTGATTTTCTGAAACTTAACGTTATTTTTTGAGAGTTCAAGAAATATTTTCAAATTTTTCTTTGCGAAACAAAAGTTTCAATCTTGCCAATGTATTGGCATTTTCAGAATAATGCAATTATCAGCATACATACTACTGTATTATCAAGCAATTATATCTTAGCAACTAACAATTTGGCGTTTTCTTCAAATATTTAGCGGTTTTCACTCATTTTTATCTGCAAGAAGAATATATTTAGAAAAAAACTTGTAACTTTGTGCTCAGAATATTCATATATAAAATATGAATAGTAAGCATCTCAACCGAATCAAGGTTGTATTAGCCGAAAAAGAAAAAACAATAAATGACTGGCTAAACAATTAGGCAAAGACCAGGCCACCATATCCAAGAGGGTGACACATACTACACAACCTAAATTGGAAATGTTGCTGCAAATTGCGAAAGTACTTGAAATTAACATAATGAATTAGTACGTCCTTTAAAATAATGGTTAAAAAAAAGAAAATAACTTCTACAGGGTTGTCTGACAAGCCCAAAACTGCGCAGGAGCTGAAACTGGAAGGTGTACAAAACTTGTATAACTTCCTGTTTGAGGCATGTAATATCATACGCGGACCTGTGAGCCAAGACAACTTCAAAGATTATATAACTCCTATTCTCTACTATAAGCGCATCAGTGATGTGTATGATGAAGAAACGCAGGATGCCCTTCAGGAAAGTGGTGGAGACGAAGAATATGCTGCTTTGCCTGAACAGCATAGATTTGTCATTCCTGATGGTTGCCATTGGCAGGATGTACGTGAACGTACTGAGAATCTTGGTGCGGCCATCGTTGGTGCTATGCGTGGTATAGAGCTGGCCAACCCTGATACGCTTTATGGTGTGCTTAGTATGTTCAGTGCTCAGAAATGGACAGACAAGAAGAACCTTTCTGACGGAAAGATACGTGACCTTATTGAGCATCTGAGCACTCGCAAATTGGGAAACAAAGACTATCCTACCGACCTGATGGGCGATGCCTACGAAATCTTGTTGAAGAAATTTGCAGATGACTCAAAGGCCAAAGCTGGAGAGTTCTATACTCCTCGTTCCGTGGTACAATTACTTGTACGCATCCTCGATCCTCAACCAGGTGAAAGCGTTTACGACCCTGCTTGCGGTTCTGGTGGTATGCTTATTGAGGCCGTACATCACATGAATCATAGTAGTCTTTGTTGTGGAAACATCTTCGGGCAGGAGAAGAACGTTGTCAACTCTGCCATCGCAAAGATGAACCTTTTCCTGCATGGTGCCAGTGATTTCAACATTATGCAGGGTGACACACTACGCAACCCGAAAATCTTGCAAGGTGGAGAGGTGGCTAAGTTCGACTGCGTAATAGCCAATCCACCATTCTCTTTAGAGAAATGGGGCTCAGTGGAATGGTCATCAGATAAATATGGACGTAACATCTGGGGAACGCCCAGCGACTCATGCGGTGACTACGCTTGGATTCAGCACATGATAGCATCAATGGCTCCAGGCAATGGCCGCATGGCGGTAGTGATGCCGCAAGGAGTTCTCTTTCGAGGCAATGAAGAAGGACGCATCCGTGAAAAGTTGGTGAAAAGTGATATGGTAGAGGCAGTTGTTACCCTTGGTGATAAGCTCTTCTATGGAACAGGCCTTTCACCGTGCTTCCTGATTATTCGCAAGATGAAGCCCGCTGCACATAGTGCGCGTATCCTGATGATAGACGGCACCAAGATTCTGACTCCGAAACGAGCTCAAAACATATTGGAACAGAAGGATGTTGACCGATTATTCGAATTCTATGTCAACTATGAGAACGTGGAAGACTTCTCACAGGTGGTAACACTCGACGATATTGCTGCAAAAGGTTATGACCTATCGCCCAATAAATACGTACAGTACCACCGTGAGGCTATCAAACCTTATACCGAGGTGCTGGCAGAGTTCAAGGCTGCTTACGAAGAAGTGAAACTTCGTGAAGCAGAATTTAGAAAAATAATAAATGCTTAGGCTGATGGAAGAGATTGTTAATAAAAACAACGAAATAGTCTTATTCAACGATGTCTGTAACATTATAGACCAGACTCGTAATAAGATTGCAGTATACGTCAATACAGAGGTATGCCTTACCAACTGGTATGTGGGTAAGCGTATTAAGGAAGATGTGCTATATAATCAGCGAGCTGAATACGGAAAACAGATACTCAAAAATCTTTCCAGAAGATTAACAGAACAGTACGGAAGTGGTTGGAGCATTTACAAACTGCAACATTGTGTACGCGCTGCGTACACTTTTACTGAAGATGAAATTGTGTACGCCACTCGTACACAATTAAGCTGGACGCATCTTCGTTCTCTAATGGGAGTGAAAGATTCCCTTGAAAGACAGTTCTATGCACAAATGTGTACGATAGAACATTGGGATACCCGTACCTTGGACGAGAAGATAGATCAGCAGCTGTACCAGCGCACAGCCATAAGCAGAAAACCAGAAGAAGTTATTAAAAAAGAGCTTCAGGAAGCAAGGAACAATAATCAGCTACTACCAGATATGGTCTTTAGGAGTAGCTATATACTTGACATGCTTGGCTTGCCAGATGTGTTCTCGGAAAGCGACCTGGAAACCGCGATTATCACGCAGATTGAAGACTTCATCAAAGAGTTAGGCTCCGATTTTACATTCGTAGCACGCCAGAAGCGTATTACTGTAGATGCTGTAGATTATTACATCGATCTGCTATTCTTCCATAGGGAATTGAGACGCCTAGTTGCCATCGATTTGAAACTGGGTAAATTCAAACCAGAATATGAAGGACAAATGTTGCTTTATCTCAGGTATCTCAATCAAAACGAGAAGAAACCATGGGAAGAGTCGCCTATTGGTCTTATTCTGTGTTCGGAAGGAAATACTGAGCACGTTGAATATCTCATGCTGGATGAAAACAGTCCTATAAAAGTTGCTCAATATTACACCCAACTTCCCGATAAGAAGCTTTTGGCAGCCAAATTGAAGAAAGCCATCGCTATAGCAAGAGAACAATCCCAAGCTCATAAAGAAAGAACAACATGAAGGAAGAACATAAGAATACACTATACCGTCGAGCAGACGAGTCAATCTCATTGGACGAACTGAAATCGTTCCTCTGGGGTGCTGCTACCCGTCTGCGCGGACAGATAGATGCCGCCGGCTATAAAGAATACATTTTCCCATTGCTGTTCTTCAAGCGCATCAGCGATGTATATGATGAGCAGTTCGAAGGCTTTGTGGCTGAAGGAGGTGAGGAATATGCGGGTATGCAAGCTGAAGAACTGGCTATTCGCATTCCTGATGGTGCTCATTGGCGTGATGTACGCGAAGTGACCGAGAATGTCGGTCAGCGCTTGGTAGAAGCATTTATCGCTATAGAACAGGCTAACCCGGGAGAAGAAGCGGATGGGCGTGTCATAGGTGGCTTGGACGGTATCTTTGGTCCGAAAGACGGATGGACCAACAAGAATAAGATGCCTGACCACATCATCACTTCTCTTATTGAAGACTTCTCACGTTATAACCTGGGCCTGTCTTCTTGTCCTGCCGACGAGATGGGCCAGGCATACGAATACCTTGTAGGTAAGTTTGCTGATGATGCAGGAAACACCGCTCAGGAATTCTACACCAACCGCACAGTCGTTACGCTGATGGCGGAAATCCTCCAGCCACAACCAGACGAAAGCATCTATGACCCAACATGTGGTAGTGGAGGTATGCTTGTGAAGTGTCTTGACTTCCTTCGTCAGAAGGGACAACCTTGGCAGGGTGTAAAAGTGTTCGGGCAGGAGATTAATGCACTGACTGCATCTATTGCCCGCATGAATCTCTACCTGAATGGCGTTGAGGATTTCAGCATTGTTCGTGAGGACACGCTGGCCCATCCTGCTTTTGTGGATGGTAGTCATTTGCGGAAGTTCGATATTGTGTTGGCTAATCCGCCGTACTCCATCAAGACGTGGAACCGCGAAGCATTCATGAACGACAAGTGGGGACGAAACTTCCTTGGAACTCCACCACAAGGACGTGCTGATTATGCATTTATACAGCATATCATAGCATCTATGAATACTCAACATGGCAGAAGTGCCACACTGCTTCCTCATGGTGTCCTTTTCCGTGATGAAGAAAAGGATATACGCAAGAAAATGGTAGAATCGGATGTCGTTGATTGCATTATCGGCTTAGGCCCTAACCTGTTCTACAATTCTCCAATGGAGGCTTGCATTATTATCTGTTCTAACAACAAACCTGCTGAGCGGAAAGGCAAAATTCTGATGATCAATGCCATCAACGATGTCGTCCGCCAAAATGCAGAGAGTAAGTTGTTGCCCGAACATATTGAGAGAATAACAAGGATATATCATTCATCTACCGAGGTTGATGGTTATAGTAAGCTTGTTTCTAATGAAGACTTGGCAAAGAAGGACTATAACCTGAACATATCCCTCTATGCATATCGAAGTCAGTTTGTCCACGCCCAGACCTCGCTGGATGCGTCCTTGTCTGCATGGGACGAATGTAGTCAGTCTGTTTCGATAGAATATAATACACTAATGAAAATGTTAGAACCATGAGTGAAAATAACTTTGTTAAACTTGGAGATGTAGCCCACGAATGCAGACTTACTTGGAGTGGAGGACAAACAGACATTCCTATTGTTGGGTTAGAACATCTTGTCCCTGGCGAGATTGAATTACATTCATGGGATAGTAACATCGAACACACATTTTCCAAGAAGTTCGTAAAGGGGCAAGTTCTTCTTGGCCGTCGTCGAGTTTATCTGAAAAAGGCTGTGATTGCTCCTTGCGATGGTATATGTTCTGGTGACATTACAGTTATAGAATCCACAGGTGGAATACTTCCAGAACTACTTCCTTTCGTTATACAAAACGATAGGTTCTTTGATTATGCGATGCAAGGATCAGCAGGTTCGCTTTCACCTCGTGTTAAGTGGGAGCATCTAAAGAACTATGAATTCCTCCTTCCCCCTCTCGAAGAACAAAAAGTTCTTGCAGATAAACTTTGGGCGGCATATCGCCTGAAAGAGTCATACAAGAAGCTTCTTGCTGCGACTGAAGAAATGGTGAAATCGCAATTTATCGAGATGTTCAAAAGCGAAGACAACTATGAACCATTGGAGAATGTAGTTGTTGTAAAAGATGATAGTAGAAAGCCTATCAATGACGGAGTTCGCGGTTCTATGAAGGAAGGAGAATTGTACCCATATTATGGTGCAACAGGTGTTGTCGACTATATTAATGACTATATCACAGACGAAGAACTTCTTTGTATTGCAGAAGATTGTGGTAATTATAAAGCAGGCGAAGATAGTTCCTATATCATTAATGGCAAGGCATGGGTTAACAACCATGCTCACCTAGTTAAGGCTAAAGAATGCTGTGAAATAAAATATCTTCATCAATATTTGAAGATAACAGATTTGATGCCTTACGTTAGTGGAACAACAAGGTTAAAGTTGACACAAAAGAAGATGAAAGAAATACCAGTTTTGCTTCCATCAATTGAACTCCAAAATAAGTTTGTGTCAATTGCCGAACAAGCCGATAAATCAGAATTTGAACTTCGTAAATCGATTGATGCTATTGATGCCGTCATAAAGAGTTTGATAAATAGTTAATAACTATTGAATATGCAAATTGACGATAGGCATATAACAGGATGGTGTGATCAATGTTGGGAATATTTTAATCGCAGCATTGGCCAATATAAGCGGTACTACAAATACGCTAAGATTGGAATCACTGTAGACTATAAAGTACGTGCTTCGCAACATGAACATCGGGAGAAAAAATACAAATGGGAGCGAATGATAGTACTGTATAGAACTACAAGTGAGAATAATGCCAATTATGTAGAAGGCTACTACCAAGAACGTGATGACTTCGTCAATGAATGGTACGGGTGGAGTCATATGTCACCAACGGGAGAGTATTATGTATATCTCTTGCTTGGGAACCATAGATATAGAAGGAAATAGTAATAATTCAATAATTGTTTGATAAACAACAGATAAAGCAGATAAAGCAAAAGGTCACGTTAATTAAATAACCAAAACATATACAGATATGATTGACAATTTAATTAATGAAATAGAACAGGCGATGCTCAATGTCCTTGACAACGAGCAGTTGAGCCAGTTGCGAAAGGTGCTTGACTATACCTTCCGCAATATTTCCGTGACTAAGAAAGAATCTGTACATACAGAAAGTAACAACCAAACTCTTATCGACAATTTCATAGCAGCAAAGAAAGTTGAAGGTTGCTCTGATAAGTCTATCTCTTACTACAAGAGTACAATAAATAATGCTCTTGTTAAAATTAAGAAAGAGGTTGTGCATATCACCACCGATGACTTGCGAGGTTATTTGAACCAGTATCAGGAAGAAAGTGGTGCAAGTAAAGTGACGGTTGATAACATCCGCCGTATCTTATCCAGCTTCTTCTCATGGTTGGAAGAAGAAAACTACATCGTCAAGAGTCCTGTACGGCGAATCCACAAAGTGAAAGTTGGCAAGACCGTTAAGGAAACCTATACGGATGAAGCCTTGGAGCAGATGCGTGACCATTGTTCAAATGTCCGTGATCTTGCTCTAATAGACCTACTCGCTTCCACAGGAATGCGAGTAGGCGAATTGGTAAGGCTCAACAAAAACGATATTGACTATCAGAATAGAGAGTGTATCGTTACGGGTAAGGGAGATAAACAGCGAAAGGTTTACTTCGATGCACGTACCAAGATACACCTACAGAAATATGTTAATAGCCGTACTGATACAAACGAAGCTCTCTTTGTATCGTTATTGGCTCCAAATAGCCGCTTAGAAATTAGCGGTATAGAAATCCGACTACGGCGACTTGGGCGAGAGTTGAACATTCCAAAAGTTCACCCTCACAAGTTCCGTCGTACTCTTGCTACAATGGCAATAGATAAAGGCATGCCCATCGAGCAAGTCCAGCATCTGTTAGGCCATCAAAGTCTCGATACAACATTGCAATATGCAATGGTGAATCAGAACAATGTTAAGTTGTCTCACCATAAATTCATTGGATAGTATGTCGCAATTTATCGAGATGTTTAAAGATACTCCAATAGTGAAATTGGAAGACTATATCAGCACACAGTCAGGTGGTACTCCAAACACCAAGAAACATGAATACTATGATGATGGCGATATACCATGGTTGTCAAGTGGTGAGGTTAATCAAGGATATATAGATTCTACTGAGAAATTCATTACACAGGCAGGTCTTGATAATTCATCTGCTAAGTGGGTACCTAAGGACTGCGTAGTTATAGCAATGTATGGAGCTACAGCAGGAAAGGTTGGTTACATTAGAATACCCTTGACAACCAATCAAGCCGTCTGTTCTCTATTACCAAGTAACGAATTTAACTCAATATTCCTTTATTATGCAGTATCGCAAAAAACTGATTGGATGATTTCTCAATGTAGAGGTGCAGCACAACCTAATATTTCTCAAGGAATAATTAGATCAATGGAATTGCCTTTACCGTCAATGAGTGAACAAAACAAGTTTGTAGCAATTGCCGAACAGGCCGATAAATCAGAATTTGACGAGTTCAAATCGCAATTTATCGAGATGTTTGGCACCCCATTTTCTCCTAAATATCACTCTA
>CAMJKP010000099.1 GCA_946406435.1 uncultured Prevotellaceae bacterium
TACCGATAAGCATAGACCTGTCGTTATACGGCGTTATCACCCTCACAGGATTGTTTGGTATATCGAGCATTACCTCCTCACATTCCTTGGAAACGGTCTTTGAGGTGATGTTTTTTATCACCTTCACGCCCTTACCAAAGGTTCCGAGCCACAGGTTTTTCAGATTCTGGTCGTAATAGCCATAGATAACGTTGTCATCAAACAGTTTCTTCGCGTTCATGTCAAACACGCCATCATGGGTGCAGAACAGGAGTTCATCGTTACTCCAAGGCAGGATATAGTCGGCGAAATGGCGGATTCCCATGTCCTTCAACTTATAGTCCTTAGACGGCAGAAGCTGATATACGCCCTCCCTCATAGCGAGCCACATACAATCTTTACCCACCAGCACGTCAGACAGCATCACGGGGGTATTTATCGTTTTCGATACATCAGTCACGAAGTCGAAACGGTCCTGAATCTTGTTATAATGATAGATGCGTCCTGAATTGTCAAATACATACATCTCATCATCATTACAGATGGAATGGGCGAACTTAACAACACGTCCGGCAAAACTGCTATAAGGACTTGTCTCCCCAAGAGAGTAGTTGGTTACCAGAACACCATTCGTGCGGTCAATACCATGTTTTGTGGTCCACCAAACGGCATTATCCTTCGATTTGTGAAGAGAATATACCCTTTGGCTCGACAATCCTTCAAGGCTGCCGAAATGAGAAAAAGTGAAATCTTTAACCTTTAAACCTGCGGCTGATACGGGGAGTCCTATGGTTAGAAGGCAAGCGATTATATATGTATAAAGGTACTTTACAGACATTAATAGATGGTTTTAGAAGTAATATGGCATTCCCTAAGTGCAGCGTGCAAAAAGCCCCCTTGCACGAAAGCAAAATATAGGTTGACGGATAGTCTTTGGTTTTCTGAGTGCAAAAATAGCAAATATTTTTGAGATTTGCAAGTAAAGTTGTTCTTTTTTTGCTAATATGTCTTTCATATTTCCCTCTGATTCCGAACCAAACTCGATGAACCTCCGCTTTTCCTTCGCTATAGGAACGGACCTTCATCGAGTTTGGTCCCTTGGAAAATGGGACTTACACCGACTTTGGTACGGACTTACTTGGGAGGAGCAACGGAAAGAGAGCCTAAATGTTAAATATTTAGTTAAAATAAGTTAATGTGTAAAACTGTCCTATAAAACAGGACAGTTCTCTCTTATCTTTGCATCAGAAACAATAAAAAACAAAAGAATATGGAAACAACTATACCTTACCTTTTGGAACGCCTCACCAAGTGGGCAATCCAAATCATCTGGACAATAATCTGCGGAATAGTAGGACTTTTCCTTCAGATTATCCGTAACATAATCAGAAAGCTGTTTATGTGGGCACGCATAAGTATTTCTGTCATCGTAGAGTTGATTGAGATGCTCATTAGCTATCTGCAAAACTGCATTATCAGAAAGACCTTATTGGTAAATCTTAATATTAACTAATTAAAAAGGAGGTAATTATGAAAGCAAGAAAGTTATTCTTCAAGGAGTGTCACCTTGCAGGACGTCAGTATCATGATGCTGATGAGGTGTGGGAGGAACTGCATGTCGGCACGTTGTTGGAGTTGCGTCGCGACTTAGACAACCGCTATGACAAGGATGCTGTGGCCGTAGTGTTCGTCAAGGGTGTTGACAAAAAGACGGGCGAGGAGGATGCATATCTTCTCGGCTACATCCCACATGGTGAGAATACGGAGATTGCAAACCTTCTCGAAATGGGGTGGACAAACATCTTCGAGTGTCGTATCTCTAAGAAAGATGAGGAGGCGCATTATGAGAATCAGGTGCGTCTGACTATCAGAATCAAGAGAAATCCGCAAAATTCTTAGGACTATGGACGGAAGAGAAAAATGCGAGTTCCTGCGTAAGATACGCATGAACATCGCCATGCTCAACGGACTTGACTACACCCCCTCCGAATGTCATCACGGAGGGTGGTGCTCAGGCACTTGTCCGGCATGCGAGAAAGAAGCCGATGACCTTATGCGACAACTGCAGAGTAAGGAAGCGGCAGGGTGCTCTATCAAGGTTGATGTTGAGAGTATTAAGGCTCTGGAGCAAATGGCAAGAGAACCGGAAGATATAGATGATGATTCAGGTTTTCATGGCCTACAAGGAGATATTTTGCCGGAACCTTTCGAAGAGGATGATGACTCTGTCTCAGAATAGTCTATATTTACAAACGCAAGGCGCAAAGACGCTAAGAAAATAAAAAAACTTTGTGTCTTAGCGTCTTTGCGTTTGAATAAATTTTATGGAATTAAAGTTTTATCCACTCTGGCTTATGGGCGCTTATACTAACATTTCCTTGCCCCATTTGGGGAATGTCGAAGAGATCGACGGCCGAAGGGAAAGTCAAAGGATGTCCGCAGGACAGGAAAGGGGCTGTGCTTGTAATGACCACCTCCTGTGCATGCAGATACAGTCTCTTGGCATGTCTGCCGTATAGGTCATCGCCGAGGATTGGCATACCAAGACCATCAGGATGTGCACAATGTACTCGTAACTGATGTGTACGACCTGTCACAGGATGGAGCTTGAGGAGCGTGCGAGGGTGTCCTTCCATCTCAACCTCACCCATCACCTCATATAGCGTGAGGGCTTCTTTCCCGTTCTCATAATCCACCTTTTGACAAGGACGGTTAAGATAGTCGGAGGAGAGTGGAAGTGATATTTCGCCCTTAGTTCCAATGGGCATAGGGAGAACGCCTTCGAGGAGGGCGAAGTAGGTCTTGCGAATAGCCCCTAACCCCGACCCTTCCCCCGCTCGGGGGAAGGGAGTGATTACATTTTTCGCGCAATAGGATTGGTTGATAGAAGTATTATTTGAAATACTATCTACTCCCTTCCCCCGAGCGGGGGAAGGGTTGGGGTTAGGGGCTAGAATCTTTGTTGCAAACCCTCTCTGCACTTCCTTATACACCTCCATCGTCTTGGCAGCAATAAGTACACCTGAGGTTTGCATGTCAAGGCGATGAGCCATGATTAGCTCGGGACAGTCAGGACGCATCTCACGGAGAATGTCGAGCGCACTCTTACGCTTGGACTTCCCCGGTACGCTAAGCATCCCCTCAGGCTTGTCAACTACGATAATGCTTTCGTTCTCAAAAAGAATCGGTAGGGTGGTGTGTTGTTCTTCCTCTTCAAGTGGATTAGCATCAACCTCAAGACCTTGCAGCATCCAGTCGAGGATAGGCTTGCAACGGCTTTGGCAGGCAGGGCGGTAAAACGCCCCTAACCCCGCCCCTTCCCCCGCTCGGGGGAAGGGAGTAATTACGCTTTTCACGCAATAGGATTGTTTGATAGAAGTATGATTTGAAATACTATCTACTCCCTTCCCCCGAGCGGGGGAAGGGACGGGGTTAGGGGCTAGTGTAACCTCCGCTATCTCCACCGGCTTCAGTCCTTTTATATAGGCGTACTGAAGGAGTTTAGGGGCACAACATTCGCCTGAGCCTGATGGGGGAATGACGCATTTTGAACCTGTTTTTTCTGCCCATTCAGAAAAGATGTCGAGAAGGTTCTTTTTCTCGCCACGGGCATTAAGCATAACGAAATGCTCGAAGAGCCAATGCTGGAGAGAATCAGACAGGCGCTTGCGTTCTTGCTTTAGTGATGTGATACGGTCTTGAAGGGCTTGCAAGGCATTACGGCAATTCAAAACCTTCTCATTCCATACCGTTTTCTGGCGACGGTACTCTCCCTTCTCAAACTGTCGCTGGCGGCAATAAGCCTCGTATTCATCAGATGAAGGATCAATATTGCGTGAAGGTGGAAGTACAGGCTTAGCTGCCTCTGCCTCATAGAGAGCCTCGCGAGCTTGGCGAAGTTCATCAGAAGCAGAGAGACGGTCAATCTCCTTATTGATATTTACGATTTCTGTTTCGTGTGTTTTGAAATATCCTTTTTCGTCAAGATAATCGAAGACGGGCGGCACAAATCCCTCGATGTCATAACGCCCGAGCATCTGTCCGGAATATGCGTATAAGGTCTCACTCTCAGTTATAAGGACCCCGAATGTCTTGCCCTTCTGTACCTCCTCATGCCACTCTGGGTGATTCTGAATATGTGTCAGTATCACCGAAACTGCTTGCTCGCAACGAGCGGACGGGGTGTAGTAGAAGGGGTTGTTCATAGTTCATAATTCATAATTCATAGTGCATAGTTGGTTGGCGAATGCTAACTATGAATTATGCACTATGAACTATGCACTATTTAAAGTTCCTCAAGGTGTCTCTCCAACGGAATGCCTCTGTTCTTATCCTTATTCTCCTTGTTTGCCTCAATCCAATGGCTCAGAGTGTCCATTGCGATGCGGGCAGAAGCTCGGAGAGAGTCGCCACGGAGAAGATGACCGTCAACAATGGCAGAGAAGATATCGCCTGTGCCTGGGAAGTGAACAGGAATCTCGTCATAAGGAAGAAGGAAGAACTCACCTTCATATCCTGCCACTACGTGTGAGCCGTCGGTCATCAGTACAGAAGTGATAAGTACCGACTTAGCACCAAGGGCACGAAGCTTCTCCACAAGCTGAAGAATCTCTTCCTTTGTGACACCATCTGCCTTATAAGGAGTATCTGTGAGATAGCAAGCCTCGGTATAGTTAGGGAAGATAAGATGAGCCACACTCACCATCTGACGCATGGAATTGATAGTTGAAGGTGTCACACCATTGTATAGCTTACCCTCGTCGCCCATGATAGGGTCAACAAGAATCACACTACCCTTATCAGCTTCCTCACGACAATATTTTGCCACTATGGCTGCCTGACGCTCTGAGGCAATAAAACCCGTTGCGATAGCATCAAAAGAGAACCCGAGTTCACGCCAAACAGGGAAAACGCCTGTGATGTAGTCGGTTGTCTCAAGGATATTGAACTTACCATAGTCGAGCGTGTTACTCACGAGAGCCGTCGGGAGGTTATACACGAGGTTACCCATATACGAAAGTATTGGCAACATGGCTGCTGTAGCCACCTTGCCATATCCGCACATATCATTAATCAGAAGTATCTTGTTACCTTGCATGGGTGCAAAGGTAGTAAAAAAAAATGAATAATGAATAATGTATAATGAATAATTAGTATTGCATACGGAGTTTTCCATTCTTCTGTTGGCAATTTTATATTTTCAATTCGTAAAAGTTCTCCTTTTTCAATTTTATTTAGTAACTTTGCAGCCGGAAAAAATTAAGTGAATAGTTAATAGTGAATAATACTAAATACTGGTAGCCACCAGAATGAGATTCACGCAAGGGCGTTAGCCTGTATTAAGTATTATTATCTATTCGTTATTCACTATTCACTTAAAATTATGATAAACGGAATGGAAAAAATACAACAACAAGAAGAACTGATGCTGCTGAGAATCACGGGTGAGGATCGTCCGGGACTTACCGCCAGCATCATGGCTATACTCGCGAAATACGATGCCAGCGTACAGGACATCGGTCAGGCTGATATTCACTCAACCCTGTCTCTGGGTATTCTTATCCGTGTTCAGGAGAAGTATTCTGGTTTTGTAATGAAGGAACTGCTCTTCAAGGCAACGGAACTCAACGTGAACATCGGCTTCATACCTATCACTATGGCTCAGTATGAGGACTGGGTATCACGTCAGGGCAAGAACAGATACATGCTCACGGTACTCGGTCGTAAGCTTGAGGCTCGTCAGATAGGTGCTGTTGCACAGCTTATTGCTGATCAGGGACTCAATATTGATGCTATCATCCGAATGTCTGGTCGTTCAAGCATAGAGCACCCACGTGAGAATGCTCGTGCCTGCATCCAGTTCTCTGTACGTGGTAATCCATCAGACAAGAATGAGCTTCATGCGCAGTTGCTCCGTCTGTCTTCCGAAATGGAGATTGACTGTTCTTTCCAATGCGATAACATGTATCGCCGTATGCGTCGCCTTATCTGCTTCGATATGGATTCCACTCTCATTCAGGCAGAGGTTATCGACGAGCTTGCACGTAAGCATGGCGTTTATGATCAGGTGGCTGCAATCACGGCTTCTGCTATGCGTGGTGAGATTGATTTTAAGGAATCATTCACCCGACGTTGTAAGCTTCTCAAGGGACTTGATGTTAGCGTGATGCGCGAGATTGCGGAGAATCTGCCATTCACCGAAGGCGTTGACCGCTTGATGTACGTGTTGAAGAAATACGGTTATAAGATTGCGATTCTCTCTGGTGGTTTCACATTCTTTGGAGAGTATATTCAGAAGAAATACGGCATAGATTACGTTTATGCCAACGAACTTGAGATTGATGAGACTGGTCACCTCACAGGCAACTATGTAGGTGAGATCGTAGATGGTCGTCGTAAGGCAGAACTTCTGAAACTCATAGCCCAGGTCGAAAAGGTTGACCTCCAGCAGACTATCGCCGTAGGTGATGGTGCTAACGACCTCCCTATGCTCTCAGAGGCAGGTCTCGGTATAGCCTTCCACGCAAAGCCAAAGGTAGTGGCTAATGCTGACCAGTCAATCAACACCATAGGTCTTGACGGCGTTCTCTACTTCCTCGGTTTCAAGGACAGCTATCTTGACGAGAAGGCACAGTAAAGGCAAGCCAAGCCTTCACAAAATTCAAAGAATCCGAGTGCTTTTAGCATCTTATGCTATGGCACTCGGATTCTTGCTATATAATGATTATGAGAGGCAGTCGGTGTGTGTGTTTAAATATATTACTGTCCGATAAACCTCTGCAACTTACCTTCCATCAAGAAATTGAATCTTGGTAAGCCTATGAATAATACAAAAACAATAAAAACCCCTTAATGTCTTAGAGTCTCGTTCCTCGCCTCTTGCTGCTATGCGTATTTCTTTTTTCTGGTAAGCCCTTGGGCTTCCCGAAAAAACAAATCCACATATCAGGCCTACGGCAAGACATTAAGGTGAAAAACAGGAAAAAGCATATAACCATCAGCGTAAGGTTGTGATTGGCTTTTTTATGTTTTTTTCTGGTTTTTGTTTTTACCGGACAGCAATAAAAAAAATCAAGAGAGTTGAAAGAGAGGGGTGCACTTTTACCGATTTTAGGCATATAACGCTCTGATAATCAAAAGATAACGAAGCGTGCACCTCCCCCTAAAA
>CAMJKP010000100.1 GCA_946406435.1 uncultured Prevotellaceae bacterium
CTCATACTGACGCTAACGAGATCAAGCAGAACCTTATCGCTCAGCTCACAGCTCCAGTTAAGTGGACTTACGAGGTTCAGGCAATGCTCGCTGCTGGTGCTACTGATTTCGTTGAGTGCGGTCCTGGCAAGGCTCTTCAGGGCATGATTGCCAAGATTGCCAAGGACGTTGAAGGCGTTACAATTAGCGGTATCGCATAATTACGAAAGGAATAATTCCTTTGGAATTAAAATGATTTTAGGAAAGTAAATTGGCAATAAATTATAATCAGTAAATTATAGTCGTGGCATTCGCCACGGAAATTTTTTAAATTAATTTATTGGATGTAATTTATTGGTTTAATTTACTGCTAATTTACTTTCCAACATATATTTATCACCGCAAGGTGTTTTCCCGATATTATGACACACAAACCAATAATCTACCAAGTTTTTACGCGATTGTACGGTAATCGTAATACTACCCGAAAAGAGTGGGGGAGTGTTGAGGAAAACGGTACAGGCAAGTTCTCTGATTTTGATTCTAAGACGCTGAAGGCAATAAAGCAGATGGGTGTTTCGCACATCTGGTATACAGGCGTTATACGTCATGCCTCACAGACTGATTTCTCTAAGTTCGGCATACCTACCCAGCACCCTTCTGTTGTCAAGGGTAAGGCTGGTTCTCCATACGCTATTTGCGATTATTATGACGTTGATCCTGACCTTGCGGATAACGTTAATGACAGGATGAAAGAGTTTGAGGCTCTCATCTCCCGCACTCACAAGGCAGGCTTGAAAGTGTTCATCGACTTTGTGCCTAACCACGTTGCACGTCAGTATCTCAGCATCGCAAAGCCAAAGGGCGTTGTGGATCTCGGTGCAGACGATGACCAGAGTCAAGGCTTCAATCCGCAGAATAATTTCTACTATTGCCCAGCTCAATCTCTTGATTTATCTTCCATCCTCGAATCGGCTCCCTCTCTACGGGAGAGGGCGGGGGGAGAGGCCGAAACCTCCTTCTCTTCATATTCAGAATACCCAGCCAAGGCCACAGGCAACGACCATTTCGACAACCGTCCGGGCATGAATGACTGGTATGAGACCGTAAAGCTCAACTACGGTATTGACTACTGGACTCATTTCGGGCATTTCGACCCTATCCCTGACACTTGGAAGAAGATGACGGAGATACTCCTTTTCTGGGCTTCCAAGGGTGTTGACGGCTTCCGTTGCGATATGGCTGAGATGGTTCCTGCCGCTTTCTGGGCATACGCTACCCGTGAGGTCAAGGCAAAGCATCCTGAAATCCTCTTCATGGGTGAGGTGTATAATCCTGCCGAATACCGAAACTATATCCATTCCGGCTTTGACTGGATGTATGACAAGGTGGGAATGTATGACACTATGCGAGCCGTTACCTGTGGATTTGCTTCTGCAACAGCCATTACAGGCGCATGGCAAGCGGTTGACGACATCAAGGAACACATGGTTTATTTCCTTGAGAACCATGACGAGCAGCGTGTGGCATCCGATTTCTTTGCAGGCGATGGCAAGAAGGGAATACCCGCTATGGTGGCTTCCGTACTTATGAAATCCTCTCCTTTCATGCTCTATGCTGCCGAGGAATATGGTGAGAAGGGAATGGATAAAGAAGGCTTCTCTGGCAAGGATGGCCGTACTACGATTTTCGACTACTGGAGCATCGATACGCTTTGCCGAGTCGCTTCTGATGAGCTTACCGACGATGAGAAATACATCTATCAGATGCATGAAAAGACCATGCAGATAGCCCGAAAAGAGAAGGCTGTTGACGGCGATTTCTATGATTTGATGTATGTAAATCCTTGGTCGGAGCACTTTGATAACAATAAACAGTATGCTTTCCTTCGCCAAAAAGAGGATGAATTGTTGTTTGTCGTGGTGAATTTCGACGATAAAGATGTGGAAATTCAGGTAAGAATTGCCCCTCATGCAATGGATTTCATGCAGATTCCAGAGAAGAAATATAAAGCAAAAGACCTTCTTTCTGATGAAAAACAGGATATGATTCTTGCTCCCGATGCCCTTGTTCCGATGAAAATCAAGGCTCGAAACACAAGAGTTTGGAAGGTAAAACTCGCTTAATGCGTGTATTCCTTTTATTGTAATTGTAATTATTGTAATTGAAGAAAATCACAGATGCATCTTTCTCGCTGATGTAATGTGTTGATATACAGATGTTTGTAATTTTGTAGCTTCGCGTTGATTACGCAATTACAATAATTACAATAAATTTTGGGTGCGCCCCCTATGGTGCGTAAATAAATTTAATATCTATATATATTTATATAAATATATATAGATATTATTTTTTATGAACACTTCTTGATGTGTGTCCATATTTTATTGTAATTTTGTAATTGTAATTGTCGTTTTCTGGGTAGTTGAAAATTTTTTGAAAAAAAGTTGAGTTTTGCCCTTGTTTTTTTTCGATTTTGGAGTATAAGTAAATAGAGGGTGGCCTCTCTAAACACCACTCAGCTTAAGCTCCGTTCAAAATCCGTTCAAAATCCGTTTCAAATCCCATTCAAGTCCTATTCCGGAAGTGGACTTTGATTGGGATTATGAAACGCGAGAGATTAGAGTTGAAGACTTACTTGTAGAGATAGCGCTTGATACTCTTCTTCGGAGTCTTCTCGAATTCCTCTTCCTGGATTTCGATTGCAGCGAGCTTGCAGTATGCAGGCTGTGTCTCGTTGAGCGTCTGACGGTTCTGCTCCATTACCTTCTTAATATGCTCCATAGAGAGGTTCTGAGTCTTTGCTTCATCGAAGTCGGGATATACAAGTCCTACGAGTTTGTCTTCACGCTGAACGACGAGACACTCAGTAACCAAAGGTAATGAGTTGAGAGCGTCTTCTATCTCCTCTGGGAAGATGTTCTGGCCGCTTGCACCGAGAAGCATGTTCTTTGAACGTCCCTTGATGAAGATATTGCCGTTTTCATCGATGACACCGAGGTCGCCTGTGTGATACCATCCTTCAGCATCGAGAGCTTTCTTGGTTGCCTCCTCGTTCTTGAAATAGCCGAGCATTACGTTCGTGCCCCTTGTAAGGATCTCACCCGGAATCTTGTGAGGATTAGCGGAGTCAATCTTTACCTCCATGTTCACAACAGCCTTTCCGCAAGAGCCCGGTATGTGGTGTTGCCAATCGTTGTATGAAATGATAGGAGCACACTCAGTTGCGCCATAGCCAACGGTGAATGGTAATCCGATGAAATGGAGGAATTGCTCAATTTCCTGATTGAAGGCAGCACCACCGATGATGATTTCGTAGAAACGACCGCCGAATGCCTTATATACCTCGTCACGAATCTTATCGCGCACCTTTTGTGATACTAATGGAGTCTTGAGGAGAATCTTCATGGCAGGAGTGTCGAGCTTTGGCAACACCTTCTTCCTGATGATTTTTTCGATGACCAGAGGCACAGCGACGATGATGACAGGCTTGATTTCTGCAAATGCCTGAGCAACAACGGCTGGAGAAGGAATGCGTGTGAGGAAGAAGATGTGACAACCTGAGGCAAACTCCTTTATGAACTCAAACGCCATTCCGTACATGTGAGCCATTGGCAGAATGCTGATGGTGTTGTCGCCAGGGTGAAGACACTTGTCGAGTGCCTCGTTGGCAAAAAGGAGGTTGCTCCACATGGCACGGTAAGGAACCATCACACCTTTTGAGAATCCTGTGGTGCCTGATGTGTAGTTGATAAGTGCCAATTCATCGGGATCCTGTTCCTTGTAGTAGCTCACCATTTCCTTGCGGAAGAACTTAGGGAACTTCTGACCGAACAGCAAGTTGAGGTTCTCTCTTGCGTATGTGAGTTTATCGGTGCGAGAGACCATAAGGGAATAGTCGGGTATGTTGACGATTCCGTGAAGGTCAGGCATCTTATCAGGGTCAATCTGGGTAGAGACAACATCGCCCACGAAGAGAAGCTTTGCCTCAGAGTGGTTTACGATGTTATGAATCTGGTCGGCTGTGAACTCATGTAGGATAGGAACAGCTACTGCTCCATATGTGAGTGTGGCAAGGAAAGCTACGGCCCAGTTGCTCATATTGCGTCCGCAAAGGGCAATCTTGTCACCCTTTTGGATGCCGCTTTCCTCGAACAGGATGTGTAGTTTCTCTATTTTACGGGCAACATCCTGATATTGGAGTGTAACTCCCTTGTAGTCAGTAAGTGCATCGAAGTTCCAATACTTCTTAATGCTATCCTCTATGCAAGCGTTAAAACTATTTTCCATATTCAATGTGTTTCGCAATAGAAATTGCTCAAATTTCCTTTCGGTGTGCAAAGGTACAGACTTTTCTGCACATTTCAAAATCTTATGTGCAATTTTTTTACTTTACCCCATGAAATTGGGGAAATAAAACATTTTATTGTTCATTTTTGTTATAAAATACCTTATTTTATGCATTTTTTGTCTCTATATCAGTAAAATGTCATTTTTTTTTCTTAATTTTGCAAGCAAGTTTATTTTTATAAGAGAAAAACGATATTATGGGATTTTTCGGCTTTTTTAGCAAGGAAAAGAAGGAGACGCTTGACAAGGGTCTTGAGAAAACCAAGACGGGAATGTTTGACAAGCTTGCTCGTGTCGTGGCTGGCAAGAGCAAGGTTGATGACGACGTACTCGATGACCTTGAGGAAGTGCTCATTACAAGTGATGTAGGTGTGGATACCACTCTCAAGATTATTGAGCGTATTGAGAAGCGTGTGGCACGTGACAAGTACGTTTCAACGAAGGAACTTAACGGTATCCTCCGTGATGAGATTGCGTCTCTTCTTGCAGAAAACCATTCCAATGACCTTGAAGACTGGGATCTTCCGTCAGACCATAAGCCGTATGTCATCCTCGTTGTCGGTGTGAATGGCGTAGGCAAGACCACCACTATCGGCAAGCTCGCTTGGCAGTTCAAGCAGGCTGGCAAGAAGGTGTTCCTCGGTGCTGCCGATACATTCCGTGCTGCTGCCGTTGAGCAGATTTGTATCTGGGGTGAGCGTGTAGGCGTTACCGTTATCAAGCAGCAGATGGGTTCTGACCCTGCTTCTGTTGCCTTTGATACCATTTCTTCTGCTAAGGCAAATGGTGCTGATGTGGTGATTATCGATACTGCCGGTCGTCTGCACAACAAGGTCGGTTTGATGAACGAGCTGAAGAAGATCAAGGATGTAATGAAGAAAGTGATGCCGGAAGCACCTGACGAGGTAATGCTCGTTCTTGACGGTTCCACCGGTCAGAATGCCTTTGAGCAGGCTAAGCAGTTTGCCGCTGTTACCCAGATCTCAAGTATGGCAATCACCAAGCTTGACGGTACAGCAAAGGGTGGTGTGGTGATAGGTATCAGTGATCAGTTGAAGGTGCCTGTTAAGTACATCGGTCTTGGAGAGAAGATGACCGACCTTCAGTTATTTAACAAGAGGCAGTTTGTTGATTCACTATTCGGCGAATGAAGAAAAACCAAATAGACATAATAACCCTTGGGTGTTCTAAGAATCTTGTGGATAGCGAATCTCTTATGCGGTTGTTTCAGCGTAAGGGATTTGTTTGTAAACATGATGCGGAGCGTGTAGAGGGTGAGTATGTGGTGATAAATACCTGCGGTTTCATCGAGGATGCCAAGCAGGAAAGCATAGACACGATACTTGAGTTTGCTCAGGCTCGTGAGGAAGGACAGATTGCGGGATTGTACGTTATGGGCTGTCTGTCACAGAGATACCAGAAGGAACTGGAGGCAGAGATTCCGCAGGTTGATAAGTATTACGGCAAGTTCAACTACAAGCAGTTGCTTGAAGACCTTCCTGCACCGACACAGAAGTCTGACGACAAGGCTTCTGTAAAGCAGAACACCACACCTTCACATTATTCTTATATAAAGATAAGCGAGGGTTGTGACCGTAATTGCGCTTATTGTGCTATTCCTATCATTACTGGCAAGCATGTGTCACGTCCGAAGGAGGAGATACTTGACGAGGTTCGTGCACTTGTGGCAGAAGGTGTGAAGGAGTTTCAGATTATTGCTCAGGAGTTGACATACTATGGCGTTGACCTGTATGGCAAGCGTAAAATAGCTGAACTCATCGATGAAATGGCGCAAATTAAGGGAGTGAAGTGGATAAGACTTCATTATGCCTATCCTAATCAGTTCCCTATGGAATTGCTTGACGTGATGCGTCGTAATGATAATGTTTGCAAATATCTTGACATCGCACTTCAGCATATCTCAGACAGTATGCTTGACCGTATGCGTCGTAACACGACCAAGCAGGAGACTATGCAGCTGATTGAGAAACTGCGAGAGGCTATGCCTGGAATACATCTTCGCACAACGCTCATGGTGGGTTTCCCTGGTGAGACGGAAGAGGATTTCAAGGAACTCATGGAGTTCACACGCTGGGCTCGCTTCGAGAGAATGGGCGCTTTTGCCTATTCTGAAGAGGAAGGAACCTATAGTGCTGAGCATTATGAGGATGATGTTCCGAAGGAAGTCAAGGAGGCAAGACTTAGCAAGCTCATGCGTCTGCAACAGGGTATTTCCGCCGAGATAGAGGCCGAGAAGATAGGCAAGACGATGAAGGTGATTGTTGACAGAAGGGAAGGCGACTATTACGTAGGCCGTACCGAGTTCTGTTCACCTGAAGTCGACCCTGAGGTTCTCATACCAGTTGCCAACCGTCGCTTGCGCAAAGGATGCTTCTATGACGTGAAAATAACTGGCGCAGAGGAATTTGACCTCTACGGAGAGGTTGTTTGATTTGTGAATCTGAATTTGTCATTTTTAAAACCTAAGTCGAAATATAAATTTGTAAGTTATGACGAATAAGGAATTTATATCACAGATAGCCAAACAGACAGG
>CAMJKP010000101.1 GCA_946406435.1 uncultured Prevotellaceae bacterium
TGGTCGGAGAGCTTGTTGAGATGATACTTGGCAGGGTGTGAACTTTCAAGGTAAAGTGTGTCAGCGCAAATATGAAATTTCACAGGCTCGCTGAGAGAGTCAGTATAGAAGATGGTGTCTCCTTTTGCTCGAAAGACACAATCTCCTTCCAGTTCATCAACCCAAATGCCCTGTATAGTTTTCTTTGCCTCAAGGTCTTCGGCTGGTGTGTTGTTTTTCTCTGGAGTGTTTCCACAGCTTGCCATTGTGGCTATGACGGAAATTCCTATAATAAAAGTTTGTATTTTTTTCATATTGTGGCTGCAAATATAATAAAAAGATTCTGAAAGGAAAAATGTTTTGCGAGTTTTTTTCGGGAAAAAAATATTTCTTGGTTTTATTCCCCAAATATTTGTTTTTTTCAGGAAAAATTTCTATCTTTGCAACTCCAATGGTAGAACTGGCAAAACATATCGAAATTCTCCTCCTAAACAATGATTGTGTCATTGTTCCTGGCTTTGGTGGGTTCATGGCTCATCATGTTGATGCTGCATATGATGAGGAGGAGAGACTGTTCTTGCCACCAAGTCGTACCCTTGGTTTTAATCCCAAACTTCATATTAACGATTCACTCCTTGCCCAGTCTTACGTAGAGGCATACGACATCAGCTATCCTGATGCAATAAAGCGTATAGAGTCAGAGGTGTCGGAGCTACGTCAGCTAATCAGCAATCAGGGCTACTTTGACCTTCCTGACATTGGTGTCATTCAGACTAATGACGATGGAAATCTTGAATTTGAGCCTTGTTCTGCTGGTATCCTGACTCCAGAGCTTTATGCCCTTTCGTCATTTGAGTGCAAGACACTCAGCAAGCTTCCGGAAAAGCAGGAAGAAACGACAATCCCAACTGTCGGTGTTGCAGTTTCAGAGGCACAGAAGCCTGTTGAGGAAGAACCTGCTAAGGCTGTTGTTGTAGAATTGAAACAGGAGCAGGAACAGGAAGAGGTTGAGAGCGAATATGAGGATTACGAGGATGATGTCGTTACAATCAAAGTCTCAACCCTGAAGAGAATAGCAGCGGTAGCCTTAGTGCTTGTGATTGCTGTCTTCGCTATCCTTCCTTTTAGCGGGTATAACTACTTTGAAGGACTTCAGAAGGGCTCTATTGACACAGGCCTTTTGACAAAGGTGATGCCAAAGGCTCAAACCACAACTCCTGAGGAGCTTGGAGCAATAAAGGTTATCAACGGTGCTGCTGTTCGTATGGACCGTACAGAGGCAGAGAACAAGGCTGCTGCTAATGCAGAAATCAATAAGGCTTCTGAGCCTGTCAGCGAGGCTGATGAGAGCAAGCCTACATTCGTCATCGTCCTTGCAAGCCGTGTGACCAAGAATAATGCAGAGAGATACGTTTCATCACTTATTAAAAAAGGTGTGAAGGATGCAAGAGTCATTGCTGCAAGCAATGGTAGCAAGGTTATCTGTGGCAAGTATTCTTCTGAGAGCGAGGCTATGAATGGCGTTCAGGAACTCAGGGAGATGTCATCAGAGTTCAAGGATGCCTGGGTGATGGAGACAATGGATTAGAAAACTGAAATCACATGAAACGAGTAAGATGCCCCAAGTGTGACAACTATATCACATTCGATGAAACGAAATACACCGATGGTCAGTCACTGGTATTCCAGTGTGACTCTTGTGGCAAGGAGTTTGGCATACGTATAGGCGTGTCGAAACTCAGAAAACAGCAGAAAGAAGAGAATCCTACAGCCGAGGAAACAGATGAGGGATGCGGCGCTATCATAGTGATAGAGAATGTGTTCCACTATAAGCAGGTGCTTCCGTTGAAGATGGGAGACAATATCATCGGCAGGTATATGAAGGGTTCTAAATGCAACACACCTATTGAGACCAACGATCCTTCTATTGATATGAACCATTGCGTCATCAACGTGAGCCGTGACAAGCGTGGCAAACTGAAATACGTGCTTCGCGACGGTCCGAGCTATACAGGTACGTTTGTTGACAATGAGATTCTTGGCGACCGTGAACGAAGGGTTATTGAAAACGATACCCTCTTCACCATAGGTGCTACTTCTATTATTCTGAAAACGAAAGGCAACGAAGAGGAGGGCTTATGATATTCTATTTCTCAGCAACTGGCAACAGCAAATGGGCGGCAAAGAAGCTTGCCGACAAGACTTGTGACAGACTTGTCTCTATTGTGGACGTACTGCGTGACGGTGCGTCCTGTGAGTTTGCGCTCAAGGCAGGTGAGAAGATAGGATTCGTGTTCCCTGTGCATGGCTGGCGAGTGCCAAGCATCGTGCGTGAGTTCATTTCCCGTGTCAAGTTGCAGAATTATCACGAGAGCACCTATACCTACGCTCTCTGCTCCTGTGGCGATAGTGCCGGTGAGACAATGCAACTCCTTGAGGGGCATCTGAAGGAAGCGCATCTGCATCTCAACGCCTCTTATACTATTATAATGCCTGAGAGCTATATCGGACTCCCTTTCATGTATCTTGACAAGGATCTCCGTGAATGTGAGAAAATACGCAATGCAACCATAAGACTTGATAAATTCTCTGAATGGATAAGTGAGAGTCGTGGTGGTGAGCATCTCGACAAGGGCGCGTTCCCAAGCCTCTATAGTGGTTTCCTTGGCGGTTTCTTCCATAATCACCTCGTTACCGACAAGCATTTCTCAGTAAACAAGAACAAGTGTATCGGCTGCGGAAAATGCGAGAAGCTATGTCCTGTAAAGGATATAGAATGTCAGGATGGCAAACCTGTATGGCAGCATAACGGCAAGTGCATGACATGCTATGCCTGTCTGCATCATTGTCCTTCAAATGCTATCTCGTGGGGATGGTTTACTTCTGGAAAGGGACAATACGTAAGAAAAGAGAAATAAAAGTTTAACCAAGCCTTCCCCCCTTAAATTTAGACTAAAAAGAACTAACAGCTACGTAATGGTAAATTATAAATCGTACATCGTATATTGCACTTTATTAATGTTGATGCCTCTTACATCATTCGGACAGAAACCCAATGATGCTATCTGGCGCGATATCAATGGCGTACACGATGTAACAGAGGATTCAATTGACCTCGCTAACGAAGCCCGACCAATTCCCGGTTCTACCCGCAAGGGTAACAATCCGGTGATATTCCTTGTCGGAAACTCAACCATGCGTACTGGTACTCTTGGAAACGGCAATAACGGACAGTTGGGCTGGGGATATGTAGCACACAGATTCTATGATTCTGACAAGGTAACTGTTGAGAATCATGCTCTTGGCGGCACAAGTCCACGTACTTTCTATAAGAATCCGTCTCTGTGGAAACGCACTCTCAGCGGCGTGAGAAAGGGTGATTTCGTATTCCTTGAACTCGGACACAACGACAACGGACCTATTGACACTATCAGAGCACGTTCAAGCTATCGTCCTGACGGCAAGCTGAGCCTGTCTCACGATAGTACTATCATCTTCAACAAAGTAACTCATCGTCAGGATACCGTATATACCTTTGGCGGATATATCCGAAGATTTGTAAACGAAACACGTGCACAGGGCGGTATTCCTGTGCTCTTTACCCTTACACCGCGTAATGACCGTGAGAAAGACTCTAACAAAATACAGAGAAAGCTCACATCCTTCACCCCAGCCATATTTGCGTTGGGCGAGGAACTGAAGACTGCGGTCATTGACCTTAATGACATTTCTGCCACAAAACTGGAGCAATACAGCCAGTGGAAGGTTGATTACCATTTCTATCTTGACAAGATACACACATCTGCCTACGGTGCCCTGCTTAATGCAACGTCTGCTGCTGAGGGTATTAAGAACCTTGAACTCGATGATTCCTACGACGTATTTGAGCGTGCCCGACTTCAGGAACTCAAGACGTATCTTATTAAGAACATGCTCGACAGGACTGATTCTATTCATGCTAAGCTCATGTCTTTGGAGCCTGAAAACTTCGATGGTAACGGCTATATAATCCCGAAGACCAAGACTGAGGAAGAGAAGAAGCAGAAGCCTCGCGTGTTCCTGTGTGGCGATTCTACGGGAAAGAACAAGGACAAGGAAGCTGACGGTATGTGGGGATGGGGCTCACAGGGCTATACTATCTTCGACGAGAAGAAGTGTACCTTCATCAATGCTGCCCGTGCAGGCCGTTCTCTTCGTACCTATAACCTCGAAGGCTTGTGGTATGAGGTATATTCTGACCTTCGTCCTGGTGACTATGTGCTGATACAGTTCGGACATAATGACATAAGTCCTATTGACAAGCTTAAGGAGCGTGGTGAGATTGCGTGTGCCAAGGATACCTCTCATGTTTATCGCATGGAAAGTTCTGGTAAGTATAGGGTGATCTATTCATTTGGCTGGTATCTCCGTAAGATGATTGACGACTGTAAGGAGAAGGGCGCAATACCTATTATCCTGTCTTTCACTCCTCGTAATGAATGGGATGACGGTGACGGTCAGGTGCATGGAACGTTCTATCCTATAATGCAGAAAAAGAACAAGTGCTATATAGAGCGTCGCAACGACGACTACATCCCTCAATGGTGTAGCGAGATTGCTAAGGAGCAGAATGTAGGCTTTGTAGATATCCATAATATCACAGCCGACTGGTTAGACAAATATTGCGGTATGAAGCCTCGTGCTATGTCTTATTTCAATCATGACCATACCCACACAAGTCTGAAGGGCGCACGTCTCAATGCCAATAGCCTTGTCAAGGGACTGAAGAAGATCAAGAGTCCGCTAACAGCCTTGCTGAAGAAGAATCCAGGTCTTAATGTAATGCCTATAAGGTATAAGTAAACTTGCTGTTACTTGTTGAGCCTATAAAAACAAGCAACAAGTTGCTTTTAAACTGACAATAATTACCAATCTTACCAATCTTCTCAATCTTAAAAATTTTATCAAGAATTAGAGAATTAGAGAATTTTTCTTTTTGAATTTATGGGAATTTGAGAAATGTCGCTTACGCTCTTGCCAATCACGTTCCATTCCCAATGCTACGCAAGTAGCACTTTTTCTCTCTTTCTTATTAATTCAAATATCTCTAATTCTCTAATTCTTGATAAAAAAAATTATTGGATAAAGATTGCGCAGATTGGTAATTATTGTCAGTTCAAGCACCGTAAGGTGCGAATAATTATCTTTACCGTCTCTCTCAAATTTTCCTTTGCAACGTCTGGTTGGAGTAGGGTAGCGAGAGGGCGCTTGTCCCCTTCGTTAATACTCCTTACCACGTCAAAATGTTGGGCAAGCAAGTCTTCATTTTCAATGCCTCCGGATAGCAACCATACGGGAATATCGTGTTCCTTGCCATGATAAAGCACACCATGAGGAACCTTGCCCATAAGAGTCTGAGCATCCGACTTCCCTTCACCTGTTATAATCAATGATGCACTCTTGATTGCATCATCGAATTGGCTGATAGACAGTATTATCTCTATTCCAGACTTCAGTTCTGCTTTAAGGTATGCCATAAGCCCATATCCCAGTCCTCCAGCTGCTCCTGCGCCTGGATGAACGGCAAGTTCTGGTGTGGCAAGTGCCAATGCCTCCGTCTCATTTGCAAACTCCCGAAGTCTTTCATCTAATATCTTCACTTGTTCGGATGTCGCTCCTTTTTGTGGCGCGAATACATACGCAGCACCGAGTTCTCCGTAAAGGGGATTGGTAACGTCAGAAGCCACCGTTATATGCGGTAGTTGGGTGTTGGCAAAGGGTAGGGTATAGCCATTGTCTTTGAGGCATTGTATCATACCTCTGCCTCCGTCGCACGTAGCACTTCCACCTATTCCCATCACAATCTCCTTGCATCCACGCCTTGCAGCATCAATAATCATATCTCCCACGCCATACGTAGTTGTCAGCATCGGATTACGCTTGTCATCAGGCACGAGTGTCAAACCGCTTGTAGCAGCCATTTCCATATACGCCGTCTTACCGTCATCCGAGATTACATAGCTTGCATCTATGATGTTCATAAGCGGATCATGCGCTTTCAGAGATACACGCTTCACGCATAGCATCTTCTCCACGCAATCCACCAATCCCTCGCCACCATCGCTCAATGGGCATTCCACGACCTCCGCCTGTGGCAAGGTCTCGTGAATTGCCAACGCAGCTGTATGACACGCCTCCTGCGCCGTCATACACCCTTTGAACGAATCAAATGCAAGAACCACCTTCATGTACAATGTACCATTTACACTTGCTTCAGCTTGATGAGCTTCAGCGAATAATTTACAATTTATTTCAAAACACGAAACGAAATTGATAAAGACAAGCAACAAGTTGCTTTTTAACTGACAATAATTACCAATCTACCCAATCTTTTCAATCTTTTATGTTTTTATTGGATTAAGATTGGTAAGATTGGTAATTATTGTCAGTTCAAGCACCGCAAGGTGCGAATTTCGCTTCTTTCGTGCCTTCCGTGTTCAAAATCATTCTCCGCGCCTCTGCGTCTCTGCGTTCAATTAATTTTCAATTGTCAATTTTCAATTTTCAATTTTGCGTAGCAAAGAACTTCCACAGTGGAGCTGCCATCATAGCCTGATGAAACTCGTCATTCTTCAGCATTCTGAGGACCTCTTCTTTGTCGAGAAGCACGATCTTTATGTCTTCTGACTCCTCCAGATGCTGTGTAGAAACAGGCTCTACGCCCACGGCAAGGAACGTATGGCTATAGTTGGTGCATGCTCCGGCATTCGGACTTATAGTCATCAGCTTACTCCATTCACCACCAGCATAGCCAGTCTC
>CAMJKP010000102.1 GCA_946406435.1 uncultured Prevotellaceae bacterium
TGTATCGCTTTGGCGAGCGTATGGGACTTGCCTTCCAGCTTCAGGATGACTTCCTTGATGTGTATGGCGACCCAAAGGTATTCGGTAAGGCTATTGGTGGCGACATCACAAGCAACAAGAAGACATACATGCTTATCAATGCCTTCAACAAGGCAGAGGGCGAGACAAAGGCTGAACTCTCACGTTGGATTGCAGCCAAGGACTTTGACCGTCAGGAGAAGGTAACAGCCGTAACAGCCATCTATAACAAGCTCGGCATTGACCTTATGGCAAAGGCTAAGATGGAGGAATACTATCACGAGGCTATCGAGGCTCTTGACAAGGTTAGCGTGCCAGAAGAGAAAAAGACCGCTCTAAGGGAGTACGCAGCCAAGATGATGAAGAGAGAGAAGTAGTATGCAATTCATCGACACTCACATCCATATTGACGGAGAGGAATTCAAAGATGACCTTGATGAAGTAGTGGCACGTGCAAAGGAGGCTGGTGCCATACAACTCTTCGTACCTGGTATCAACTACAATTCTATAGCCTCAATGAAGGCTGTGTGCGAGCGTTTTCCAGACTTTATTCGTCCGATGATAGGTCTTCATCCAGAAGACGTGAAAGAGGATTACAAGGAGGTCTTAGGGAAGATGCGTCAAGAACTAGCCGACGACAACTGGATAGCTATTGGGGAGGTGGGACTTGACTACTATTGGTCACGCGAGTTTGAGAAAGAGCAGCTTGATGCCTTTGAGCAGCAAGTACAATGGAGCGTAGAGACACAACTTCCGCTTATGATTCATTGTCGCAAGGCTCAGAATGAGATGGTGAAGATTATCCGCAGATACGAGAAAGAACTTCCAGGAGGTGTTTTCCATTGTTTCACAGGCAATCAGCATGAAGCTGCAGAATTATTGCAGTTTGACAAGTTCGTACTCGGAATAGGTGGTGTCTCTACTTTTAAGAAGAGTCATCTTGCAGAAGACCTTGCTACCGTTGTCCCATTGGACAGAATAGTCCTTGAGACCGATGCCCCTTACATGGCTCCTGCGCCACACAGAGGCGAGAGAAATGAGTCATCGTTTATTCCTTTCATAATAGAAAAACTTGCTTTGGCCTATGGGGTAAGTAATGAGGATTTAGCGACTGTTACAACTGCAACAGCAAAGAAAGTGTTCCAATTTACATAACCATAAAATCGCCATTCTCAACCTTTATTGTGACTGTCTGGCTAGCTTTCAACTTGAAATCCTTTATTACAAGTTTCTCCATATTATCCACGCACACCGCCATAATAATGGTGGTGTTTTTTCGTGCCTTAACATAAGCCATAGACTCAGAGGCAGAGGAAGCAATAACATTATCACCTTTGATGAAGAAATTAATCGGTTGTCCGAAAGAACGGTTATGTTCAAGGGTGAACTTAGCCGTGGAATGGCTGTTCGAGATATAGGTCTCTACATTGAACACAGGAGCCCACATTCCCAAAGTCTCACCATCCTTGACGAGAGGATATTGCACGTTCCCAATGGTATGCTCTGTTATCTTGCCATCAAAATTACTTATAAAGAGATAAGCCCCAAGACTATCAGGAGCTATCACACCATTCCATCCTTCTGACAACAGCTGTTTCAAAGAACAAAGGCGCTGACTCATCTTGCACATATCAGTTGCTGATACGTTGGCATAATATACCAAGTTTCTCTTGTCAACAACCTCACCTTTACTAAGGGTACGGATATCATCGCTGAACATAGGATACAACTTGGTTGTTATAATGCTGTTCTCCGTGCTTTTGTCGCCAAAGGCAATCCGTTTTCCATTCAGGCCTATGACACCTATCTCATTGTCGATGTTCACCCAGTCGGAATTTAGAGTCAACATATCCTTGCCGTCCGTTTGCACTACCCCTATATTCTCATCGTTTCGCTCGTGATAGTATAATGTGCGTTTCTTTTTCGTAAACTCATCAGTACTGATTGCGAGCAACCCGCCTTTTTCCTTGGTTATCTGACACGAATCATTCGCCTTGACATAGTCAAGATATATAAATGCATTACGCGGGGTACTGTATAGCGAAAAACGATTGCAGAGAGCAGAGTCATTTGTTATGAGTTCCCCATTCATTATATACCCGTCTCCATCGAAGTTAAACTCACCTTTCATTGCCGGACGGGCATTTGTTTTCTTGTTCTTTACTTCATACCAACCGAGGATGTTTCCTGTGTTATGCTTACGATAAGGTACCACGATTTTATTCTTATCTACCTTGTCCGACGTGAAATAACCAGTATAGCTCTTCAAGCCTTCTGACCATGAGAAAGTCGTAAAACGTTCCTTTGTATAGGCACGAGCCAAGTTCTGCGATGGAAACAACATCGCTGTAGAATATCGTTGACGTAGCATTTCCCACTTGGTCGGTACAATCCCCGTTGTCGGCTTTACAAGGTGCATAAGGTATGTCATCATTATCCTATGTGCCTGAACTCCCATTCTTCGTGCCTGTACATCAGGACGAAGCAACCAAGAACCGTCATCTGTCGTTGTCTGACGTGCCTTTATCTGCTGATAGGCAAGATTTTCAAGAAGAAGGGCATCTGGATTTCTAAGGAAGCAAGCAAGTGTGGAATATGATGTGATCTGATCGTAAAGGAACATACTCCAATCATTTCCATTTGGCATAGCTAGTTCTCCGTCAGCCAAAGCAAGCCAAGCAAGAACCCGATCAAAAACCGCCTCACAGTTATGCATCAAGGCATTCGTCCTCCATACGTTCTTTCTCTTTTCTCCTGTCTGAAACAGCTCAAGGGCAAGAGCAGCCTCTCCCAACTCCTGTATTACAACATTCTGATATGATGTATGGAAATAATTATGATTTTGGAGCGTATAGTCATCATATAGGTTAGGAGCTATATAAAGATCCTTAACCCTCTTCATGTCATATCCAGGATCTATCGCGCTTTCATCATTTGCATCATTTCTATGACTATACGAATTGATTGCAAAAAGTCTCATTCTGTCGAACCACATCTGAGCAAGGCTATCATCAGGGAAAAGACCTAAGGTAGCAGCAAGTACATCTGCCTCCCAACCATTCTCTTCTGCCTTTGTATCTCCAATATAACCTGTCGGGATTGTGCGCTGAAGCTCATACTGACATTCTGCAACCAAGAGATTCCTTATGTATTCACGTTGTTTGGCTGTCAAGTCATCCCATTGAAAAAAAGCGCTATATGCAACGGACATAGCCCATAGGCTTGACTCCCATACATTATCATTTACCGAAACACTTCCCCAATACCTACCGTCAGCACAAATTTTTAGTTTATTTGCCTTATGGGTTGAATATGCGAAAACTAGCGATTCCATCGCATATTCCTTTAGCATCTGATATGTGATACCAGAAGGTAAGGCTACACCCTTTGGCTGGGCATACTTAACAAGAAAAGCGCATATCATTGAAAGGTCAGCGTTTGTGCGCACACCAGCCTCATTGCTTTTCATGGTACTTTCTCCCTTAAAACAACCACATCTCTCTCCCCTATTATTTGGCTCTTCACATTCCTGATAGTCAGCAACCACATAAGAAGAAAAGCGGGCAAGCATCTTCAAAAGGTCATCCATCATTACATCCTCACAGACATAAGCCTCTGTAAGGACACCTTCTGTAGGGCCGTCTATATCTTTCTCCAACTGTGCAAGGCAACATACAGGCATTAGACACAGTAGGAGTAAAAGCCTTCTCATTTGCTCATATTCTAATTTTCCGGTTCTCCCAATGCCGTCTTTACAGCATTGATAAGACGATTCATAATAATCGGCTTGGTAACAAAATCATTTGCACCTAAAGACATTGCACGATTCACGTCTTCCTCACGATTAAGCGCAGAAAGGATTATAATCGGTAAATCCTTATTACCACACCTGCCGCTACGAATCTCCTCGAGCACCTGGAAACCATCCATTATAGGCATCATGAGATCAAGAATCATGACATCAGGCTCATAACCGTTTCTGATCATATCACAAGCCTGCTGACCATTGACCGCCTTGCTCATATCCAATTTGAGCGAAGTCAGCATCTTCTGTGCTAATACGATGTTAAGAGCAACATCATCTACGATAATACATTTCTTCATAATACCAACGTTTTAACATTTATACTGTCATTTGCCCCTCATGGCACTATTCTTAAGTTAAATATTTACTCACAGATTCCCATGAATGACATAAAATTATGTCATCGCAGTTATTCTGGTATATAATTATTCTTCTATGCATTTTTGCAACGGTATATTCCTGTTAAGGATATATTGTTATCGGTAGTTAGAAATCAATGATTTGGCTCGGGAAGACCCGATTTTGTGATTCGGCTGGGGCTCGAACCCAGGACCCACAGCTTAGAAGGCTGTTGCTCTAATCCAACTGAGCTACCGAACCAATCCTTGACCCTGTTTATCACAAAGTTGATGCAAAGTTAATAAAAAAAAAGCGGATTTAACCAGCAAAGAGGAATTATTAACCTTTATTAACAACTTTATGAGATACCATCATAAACGAAACAAAGCGACTGGTATTACATCTAAAAAATTTCCACAACTGATACACTTGTTCATATCAATAACATTGTAGTTCAAACTTGATGCGGTCGAAACGCTTATTTTTCAGATCTTGCCTTGAAATATAGAAATATATAGTTCCGCAATCTCCAAACATAAGTTCGTCTGCATCATCAGATTCTATGGTTTTCAACTGAAGCAGCAACACATTATCATCAGTATCCTCAACGATATTACCTTGTATCAAATCTGCCCATCCAAGCATTGAGCCTATCGTATCATAAGGCTGTTCAGAATCAAGCTTTTCCTTGACAGTATCCGCCACATCATACGAAACATCATACTTAGGACATTTGCAGATAAAATCATCCCATGACGGGTAACTGTTCTGTACAACAAATGACAAAGGCTTCTCATTTAATCTATACCCGTCGGCAAGATCTGTTGGAAAATCAGCCCTATGCAATTCCTTGTTCTCGGTTTCTTCATAGATAACACGAACACTATTCTCCGTACCATCCCAATTCTGTTCATCCAGTTCATAGAAAAAATACAAATGCCCACTCGTCGGAAGAAGACGTTCTGTATCTACAGACGCGAGGTCACGACAATCTATCTGAAGCAATAAAGAGAGCGGACGATTTTCGTCATCCTTAGGCCATTGGAAATCATCTGGAACATCAGGTTGACCACCAAATTTTGAACAGCCAATAGCCTTTGGAGCATTTTCCGCATCATCAAAACATATTCCTATCGCCTTATGTTCATGTGATTTCAGTACATCCGTAAACTCACGTACAGCCTCTTCATCAAAATCTTTTTCTTCTTCTATTTCATCATTATTGTTCAACCCATGCCATGCTTTCCAATAACGGTAATATTGGAAAGCTAGCAAAGCTTTTGCAGCCACAAGCAATAAGAGGAACACCCAGAACCAATAATAACGCCCTACACACCCAAACACGACTAACAGGAACAATCCCAATGAGGTACGGAAACGCATATCTTCTGGAGCGAAGAATACGCGCAAGAATCCAGATATCGAGTTCACCTGATGTAATTTCAGTTCCGTTTCTATCACACTAGATGTTTTACCCCCTGCTTTTCTATACTTATTGATCCGATAGCAACTGTGCAGCGAAAACATGAAAAGACCGACATAGATAACATTCATTCTCCATGCATCCTGACCTTCTGTTATAAACAACATAAAAATAGCTGCAACCATCAGAATGCAACACAATGAAATTCCGCCAAAAGCTATTATTTTCTTTTTCATCTTCCTGCTATTAACTCAAATTTGATTTACAGGTTCAACAAATATGATTCCGACTACAAAAATACGCATTTATTCTGATTCCCGCAATTATTCGGACTTAAATCTAAGATTTTATATCAGTTGCATCCAGAAAGGATGAAATAATGGTGTAATACCCTTGGCAAATAAAAATGAAAAAAGTTTTCAACAGGGGGTATTACACTATTGGCGTTTTAAGCGTATTAATCTACTGAATAACAAAACATTATCCTTGGTGTAATACCCCCTAAAAGTATTACACCACTATTACACCAATCTCATGAATTTGGTGTAATACTTCAACGAGTATTACACCACACCTAACCTACTGATAATCAGCTTTAACATATACTCATAACAGCAAAGGTGTAATACTCGTCCTCAAAAACTTTTTTCTTTTTTATCATTTGAGGGTATTACATCATTTGCAATTAATGATTAACGATTAACATAGACACGCGATAAAGTTTACCCGACAGGCATGTTAATTGTTAATTATTAATTGTTAATCGCATTTTTCTTAGACTCTCCTTTACCTTCGCTTTAAATCCGTTGCAAGTCCGCTTCAAGTCCGTTCCATAGAATGGGAGGAAAATGGGACTTACACCGACTTTGGTACGGACTTACAAGGAACTTAGTACAGAGACAAAAAAATAGCGCTTTCCACAAGGGAAAGCGCTATCTATATTAAGTCTAAAAGTATCAGGGACATTATTCAGCCTTAGCATCCTCTGCTGCAGGTGCCTCAGCCTCTGCTGCTGGAGCTTCTGCAACTGGTGCCTCTGCTGCTGGAGCCTCAGTAGCTGCAGCCTTACGGCTAC
>CAMJKP010000103.1 GCA_946406435.1 uncultured Prevotellaceae bacterium
CTAACGCCTACGATACCAAGCTTTACTACTGGTTGATTAATCATACTGTTTTTTTTGTTGAATTTTTTGTTATAAGTAATAAATGTTTAAGTTTTCAGGTTTATAGGTTTTCGGGTTTATAGGTTTTCTTTTTTTAGGTTTTCAGGTCGTTCGCTTTATGACCTTAAAACCTTCTAACCTCTTAACCCTAACAACCCCACAATTGATTGCAAAAGTACATAATTCCTTTGAAATAACAAAACTTTTATGGTTTTTTTATGAAAAAATTACAAAAAAAATTTTTCTTAACTGCGATACTTAACTTTTTTTGCGAAAAGATAAGAGAAAGTTTTGTGGTCTCAGGAAAAATCCTTACTTTTGCAAACAATAGAAGTTGCAACAAAAGTTGACTTGAACATCACTTTATTGATAACTGAAACATACTATTGATAATTGAAGCATACTATGAAATGGATTATATATACACTTATTCTACTGTCCTTAGCTATTGATGTTGCAGCAAAGTCTAAGAAAGTGGTGCGTGTGGGGTGGTATGAATCCGCATACAATAGCACAGACCGCTTTGGGCATCGTTCGGGCTATGCCTACGAATACCAGCAAAAGATAGCCGCCTATACAGGATGGAAATATGAATATGTGGAGGGCAACTGGGTAACCCTGCTGGAAAAGCTCCAGAATGGGGAGATTGATCTTCTCTCAGATGTCTCTTATACTCCAGAGCGTGCGAAGAACATGCTCTTCTCAACCCAACCTATGGGCTGTGAGGAATACTATATCCTTATTGACAATGCTAATACTGCGATAAATCCGGAGGACATAACAACTCTCAACGGCAAGAAAATCGGTATTAATGCGGGTAGTATTCAAGAGGGTATCTATGAGAAATGGGCAAAGGATAATGGCATTAAAGCCCAGGTTGTTGAGATTGACGGTCAGGAAAGGGACTTTGCTGAGTATATGTTGAATGGCGAACTTGATGCCGTGGTGAGCGTATCGGCCATTGACCATAACCTCAACCATTGCATTCCGGTAACCGTTATCGGGGCATCGGATTTCTATTTCGTGATTAACAAGAACCGTCAGGATCTGAAAGCAGACCTTGACAATGCCATGAAACAGATTCTCCACAATAATATGTATTATAACCGTCTGCTCTATGAGAAGTATATGGTTAATTCTGGCAGTTTCCGTAGTCTCTCGGGAAGGGAGGTTGAATGGATCAGACATCATGGGGCTATACGTGTGGGGTATCGTGACAAGTATCTTCCTTTCTGTGGAACAAACAAGAACACAGGTGAGGTTGACGGATTCCTCAAGGATTTCACTTCTGTAAGCTCCAATGTGGTGAGAAATGCCGACATTCGTTTTGAGACAACGCCTTATCCTAATACCGATGCTCTGATAAATGCCTTGAAAAACAAGGAGATAGACTGCATATTCCCGATAAGCCTCGACCTCTATGAAGCAGAGGAAATGGGGGTTCTGCTTACTGATCCTGTAATGGAGATTGAGGAGTTGCTTGTGGTGAAGAAGTCGGACGTTGAGGACTTTGACATTTCAGAGCCTAAGCGTATAGCAGTTAATGGCAAGAATATGAGCCATGCATCTCTTGTCAGGGAACAATATCCTGATTGGGAACTTGTGTCTTTCAATACGCCCGAGGAATGTATCCAGGCGGTGGCAGACGGTAAGGCTGACTGTATGCTTGTCAGCAACTACCGCTATGGTGTAATGCATAGGCAATTCGAGCATTATGGTCTTGTGACTATTTCTACAGGTATAACAATGAACCACATGTTTGCTGTTCTGCCTGATGATTTCTGCCTTTATTCCATCCTCGGACGTCTTACAAATATGATGTCATCGGCAGAGATTCATTCTTCTTTGACAAAGCATACCCAGACGGATTCTCAGATGACCATGAGTGATTTCATCAGGGAAAATATAGGTTATATCGTCTTGTTCTTTGCTGTTATCATTGCTATTATAAGCGTTCTCTTTGTCAAGAGTCTGTCATCTATGAAGAAGACTAAGCAGCTCAACAGCGAGCTCAAGACACACCAGGCACAGCTTTCTGAAGCATACGAAGACCAGAAAGATCACCTTGAGGAGATAGCCTTGCTCAACACCGAACTGGAATGGGCTAAGACACAGGCTGAGGCTGCAAGTAGTGCCAAGACATCGTTCCTCTTCAATATGTCGCACGATATCCGTACGCCTATGAATGCCATCATGGGATTCCGTGACCTGCTTGAGAAACATATCGACGAACCGGAGCGACGTGCCGACTATCTCCGTAAAATCAAGGAAGCAAGCAAGGTGCTGCTGTCAATTATAAATAATGTCCTTGAGATGGCACGAATAGAGAAGGGAACGGTAGTCGTAGAGGAGGTTGCCATGAATACGAAGAACTTTGGCGTATCAATTTTCAGCGTATTCTCCGAGATGATGGCAGAGAAGAACATCGAGTTCACCCATGAAGATTTTGTTGTTCATCATAATGTGTATTGCGACCCGACAAAAATGCGCGAGATATTCATGAACCTGCTGTCGAATGCCTATAAATATACGAAACCCGGTGGTAAGGTGCATGTGCGTCTTCGTGAGTTGCCATCCAACCGTGAGGGATATGGAATCTTTGAGACTTCTGTATCTGATACGGGCGTAGGAATGTCTGCGGAGTATCTTTCACATATCTTTGAGGAATTCTCACGCGAGAATACATCTACAGCCAATAAGATTGAGGGCACAGGACTCGGTATGCCTATCGTGAAGCGACTTGTGGAATTGATGAACGGAACAATCCGCGTTTCAAGTAAGAAGGGCGTGGGAACTACCTTTGTCGTCACCTTGCCTCATCGTATTGCGGATGAGATGGAAAGCGTTGAGGTAGAGAATGTTGAGGCTGATGAGGCTGTATTTGAAGGGAAGAGGATTCTCCTTGCTGAAGATAATGACCTTAATGCCGAGATTGCAGAGGAAATCCTCACGTCGGCTGGTTTCATGATAGAGAGGGCTGAGGATGGTGCTATCTGCTATGAAAAGATTGTGTCTTCCGAAACTGGTTATTATGACCTTGTGCTTATGGATATTCAGATGCCTAATATGGACGGCTATCAGGCTACAAGGGCTATACGTGCGCTTGCCGATAAGGAAAAAGCCAACCTCCCGATTATAGCCATGACTGCCAATGCCTTTGAGGAAGACAAGAGTAAGGCCGCAAATATGGGTATGAACGGGCATATAGCAAAGCCTATTGATGTTTCTGAGCTTTTCAAAGTATTAGCAAGAGTACTTGCGCACAAATAGGTTTGTGCTTCCAAGTAGGTCTCAAGTAAGCCCCATGTAAGTCCGTTGATCCTTCGCTCTTCCTCCGTACCAAAGTCGGTGCAAAGTCGGTGCAAAGTCGGTGGGAGAGCGAAGGATCATCGAGTTTAGTTCCTTTCCATAACGGAGGAAAGGCGAATTGTCAAATGTTCTTGTCTATGATTTTATTGACCTGCCATTTGCCGTTGTTCTTCTTCAGAATGAGCCTATGGGTGGCCTTTGGAGTCAGTTTCGGCTCTGTGCCGAGAGAGTCCATCTGATAGATATTGCTCAGGTTGAGAATCACGTTGGCAAGGTCGGCTTCTTTGATTTCTACACTATCGACGGAAAAGCCAGGAGTCTCTTTACTCTTGGTAAGAATGTCGATGTCTTTTTGATTGACGTTGCTGCTGAGAAAACGGAGGAATTGAGTAAATTCCTCATCCGAGAATCGGGCAGCATCCTTGAATCTCCAAGTATAGTATTTTGTAGCAAAACTATCGGTAACGGAAAGTATTTCCATCTCGTCCTTGTTCTCCTTGTTTTCTTGAGAACAACTGGAAAAGATGCAAATAATGAGCAATATGAAAGCAGAAAAAGGTATTTTCATATAATAAATTTTAAAATATTGACAAAGGTAGTAAAAAAAATTTGGATAATCAATACTTTTTCGTTACTTTTGCATAAAATATTAATCAAAATGCTGAAATTTATATCATTCGGCAGCGGAAGTAGCGGAAACTGCTACTATTTCTCGGCCGGATCTGAAGGACTATTGATAGATGCAGGTATCGGGATGAGAACATTGAAGAAGTACCTGCATGACTACAATATAAAACTGGATGAGATAAAGAACATCCTTGTGACGCACGACCACGCAGACCATATCAAGGCTGTTGGCGTGCTGAGTACTGACTATAATATGCCTGTTTATGCAACCAAGGAGGTGCACAACGGCATAATGCGTAACTATTGTGTGCATAAGAAGATTCCTTCTGCAAACACCAAGGTTATTGAGAAGAATGTCAGGATTAAGGTCGGGGATTTGTATATAACTCCCTTCACCGTTCCTCATGACAGCTCGGATAATGTGGGCTATTGCATAGAGTCGGATGGCTTGGTTTTCTGCCTGATGACGGATGTCGGACACGTGACAGATGAAATGAAGAAATACATCTCAATGTCGGACTATCTCGTGCTTGAGGCCAACTATGATGAGGAAATGCTGCGTGTAGGCAATTACCCTCAGTATCTGAAGGAAAGAATAGCCAGCGACCGCGGTCACCTGTCGAACAGGGATTGTGGCGAGGCTCTTGCCAATAATGCAACGGAGAGGCTGAAGAAGGTTTGGCTCTGCCATCTTTCGGAGGAGAACAACCATCCTGTGCTGGCGCAGAAGACTGTTGAACAGGTGTTGCGTTCATACGGCATAGTGGCAGGAAAGGATTTTCAGTTGGAGATACTGAAGAGAAAATCAGCCTCAGAGTTGTTTGAAATTGATGATATTAAACAATAACGCTATTAACATATCAGGAAACTAAAGTTTTAAAAAAGAACGATTATGAAGAAGATATTTTCGATCGTATGCATGCTCATGATTAGCATGGCTATGATGGCTCAGGCACAGATCAAGTTTGATAAGACCGCACACGACTTCGGAAAGTTCTCTGAAGAGGATCCTATCGTGAAGTGCACATTTACTTTCACCAATACTGGTGACAAGCCTCTTGTAATCAATCAGGCTGTTGCAAGCTGTGGCTGTACAGTTCCTACATACACAAAGACTCCTGTTCAGCCAGGTGAGAGCGGAACAATCAACGTGACATACAACGGCACAGGCAAGTTCCCTGGTCACTTCAGAAAGACCATCACTATCCGCAGTAATGCAAAGACTGAGATGGTCCGTCTGACTATTGAGGGAAATATGTTGGAAGAGGAGAAGAAGTAGCCCCTTACCCCAGCCCTTCCCCCGCTCGGGGGAAGGGAGCAATATAGTAATAAGCCCTAAAAAATCCCGGTAATTTACGGTTTCTCATAGCGAGAAATGGTAATCACTCACTTCCCCCGAGCGGGGGAAGGGTTGGGGTTAGGGGCTTTTGTTTTTATTTAGATTTTAATACTATGGAGAGAATCAGCATACTACGTTCGGAATTAAAGAGTAAGATTGGTGACTCTCTCCTCCCTGGTGATGAAGCCAAGATTCAGAACATACTTATTCAGGCTATAAATGATAAGCAGATTAAGTTTGATGTCTTCGGCTTTAATCCCATTGTAATGGCGTTGCAGACGGCTCTTATCGCAGTTGATGAGATAGGTCTGCGTCGTGATGGCGTTATCGCTATCATACTCTACAATGGCGTAATAAATGGTTATACCACCATGGAGGAGGTGCGTAATGACTTCGGTGATGGTGTCGCTACAATCATCAAGGGTTTGGTGCGCCTCTATCATCTCTATGAGAAGACACCTGTGATTGAGACTGAGAATTTCCGTAATCTTATCGTTTCTTTTGCAGAGGATATGCGCGTCATACTCATCATGATTGCTGATCGTGTGAATATGATGCGTGAGCTTCGCGACACCATAAATGAGGAAGCTCGTCATCGTGTGGCTGAGGAGGCAAGCTATCTCTATGCTCCTTTGGCTCATAAGCTGGGCTTGTATAAGCTCAAGAGCGAACTTGAGGACCTTTCGTTGAAATACCTTGAACGTGATGCCTACTATCATATCAAGGAGAAACTGAACGAGACAAAGGCTTCACGCGACAAGTATATCGTGGATTTCATAGGACCTGTTCAGAAGAAACTAGAGGAGGCAGGATTGAAGTTCCATATCAAGGGGCGCACAAAGAGCATTCATTCCATCTGGCAAAAGATGAAGAAGCAGAAGTGCGCTTTCGAGGGTGTCTATGACCTCTTTGCTATCCGTATCATTCTTGACTCTGCCCCTGAGCGTGAGAAGATGGAATGCTGGCAGGTGTATAGCATCGTGACGGATATGTATCAGCCTAACCCTAAGCGTTTGCGCGACTGGCTCAGCGTGCCTAAGACAAACGGATATGAGAGTCTGCACATCACGGTTCTCGGTCCTGAAAAGAAGTGGGTTGAGGTTCAGATTCGTACGGAGCGTATGGACGAGATCGCCGAGCATGGCTTGGCTGCCCATTGGCGCTATAAGGGCGTGAAGAGTAGTGAGG
>CAMJKP010000104.1 GCA_946406435.1 uncultured Prevotellaceae bacterium
AGAGTTGAAAGAGGGGGGTGCACTTTTAATGAAAAAACGACTTATATACATTGATTATCAGTGATTTACGATTAGTGCACCTCCCCCCTAAAACAAGTGCACCCCATCATCCTGTTTTAGGGGGAGGTGCACGCTTTGTTATCTTTTGATTATCAGGGCGTTATATGCCTAAAACCGGTAAAAGTGCACCCCCCTCTTTCAACTCTCGTAAAAAAACGTCAGTTCGACGAAATTGCTGAAACAGCCTGCAAGGCTAACAAGCAAATAGCCTAGGGCATCGCCCTAGGTACATTGAAGTTTGTCAATTTCGCCCTGTAGGGGCAAAAGCACTAACACGTATCAATGCTTTTGCCCTTACAGGGCGTTAACTATCTCTCTATTTCCCCATGGTGATGCCATGGGCTAGTAGCTCATTGCCCCTTCGGGGCGCTATCGGGTGATTGCGAATAATTCTGTGAATTAGTGAGGGCTGTAAGCTCGATACCTAAAAGGGCGGTTCGTAAGAGCCGTTATATTATGGACATTATACTAATTCGAGGTCTGAAGGATCGACACTTATTATATATAACAGGTGTCGCACCTACGGCGCTCACTAAAAAACATCATCATAGATAACAGCCCTTACGGACTGTCCTGTTAGGTGTCGCACCTTCGGCGCTTTTCGTCGAACTCACGTTAATAGGTTGCAAATACAGAAATGCCGCTTAAGGGGATGTTCCTTTAAGCGGCAGATTATGTGATTAATATCTTAGACTTTTATCTTCTTCCGAACAGGTCCTTGATTCCGTCCATGTCGAATGTGAGAGAGAAACGGAGTGTCTGGTCAAGAGGGTTACTCTTTGCTGTTGCGATAACATAGCCAGCATCGAGCGAGAATACATTCATCTTGAATCCTGCACCTACGGTGAAGTATTTTCTGTTACCCTTGTTCTCTGCCTCATGGTGATAACCTGCACGAACTGAGAACTGGTCATTATACACATATTCTGCACCGAGACTCCATTGAATCTCCTCTAATTCCTCCTTGAATCCGTTAGGAGCATCGCCGAAACTCTTGAAGATACCAGAGATACTTGAAACATCGTAATACTCTTTTTGTATTCTATCGTCGTATGTGCCGGCATCCTCATCATCACCTTTTTTTGGATAGGTTGGGACAAGAAGCTTGTTAGCATCAAGAGCAACAGTGAAACGGTTGTATTCGTTTACGGGAATCATCAGAGAGGTTCCTAAACGAAGATTCGTTGGTATGAACTCGCTACGGTCAGTTCCGCCAAAGGTAATCTTAGAACCAATGTTGGAGATGTTGAGACCGAGACCTACCTGACATTCACGCTGACCGAGATTGACATAATCCTGATAGTAGCATGAAAGGTCGGCTGCAAATGCACTTCCTGGTGATGTGTCCTCTGTGTAGTCGTATGTAAGGTCTGAGTATATCCAACGCACACCTGCTGCAATTGAGAATTTCTCAGAAAGCATCATTGAGTAAGCCACGTCCAAAGACATCTCGTATGGGTTGATAGTCATTGCATTCTCATCATAGGATGTGAACACCTCACCAAGAGAGAAATATCTTAATGAACCGCTTATTGCAGAGTAGTCGCCTATGCGATAATAGCCAGCGAGATAGGCAAGGTCCATATCGCTTACCAACTGACGGAGCCAAGGGGTATAGTTGAGTGCCACACCTGCTCTGGAGATACAGAATGGGTATTTAGCAGGGTTCCAGTATTGTGAAACAGCATCAGGATCGGTAGCACCACCCACGTCACCCATACCAGCCGAGCGAGCGTCTGGTGCAATGGTCTGTGATGTGACTGATGTGTTCACAGGGTTGAAAAAGTTCTTCTTGTCCTGTGCCATTGTAGTGAGGCTACATGCAAGGAAAAGTGTTGTGGCTATTATTGTTTTCATACGTTATAATAACGATTGCGATTTTCTTTTATTGTATAACAATCAGCTTTTGCGTTTTGGTTGCATATGAGCTTCCATTGCTATTTAACCTTACTCTATAGAGGTATATTCCTGTATTAAGTTTGGCTCCGCTGTCTGTTCGCAAATCCCATTTATATGGCAGTGTGTTTGTAGTGGCTATTTCCGTTGTAGAAGTACTCCAGAGAAGTCTTCCCGATGCATCCATTATATCAATTTCGAGATTCAGTTCTGCTCCGCAGAAATTATGTGCCACTACAAAAGTAGTGCTTTCTCGTGCAGGATTTGGGGTAGCATAGACATCAACGATATTTGGTTGAATGTTCTTCTTTACCACGAAATCGAGAGTGGTTGTTGAAGAGTTGTTGAGGATGTCCCAAGCACGGAACTTAAGCGTGTGCTTGCCTTCTGGGAGGGTAGGAAGGACATAGTATGTCTGACCGGAAGTGTATGACTCGTAGTCGAATGTGAAGTTGTCGTTCAAGTTGTATGACTTCTCGGAATCTCCGTCAATGATAAGCGTCATGTCATGCCCGATACCAGCACCAGAGGCGTTGATACCGTCCTTGTCGCTTATTTGTGCCACGAAGAAAGGAGTGCTGTTAACCTCTCCGCCAAATGTGAAGTCTTCGGAGTTGAGATAGCAATATATAGACGGACCGATAGAGTCGTTCTCTGCTATGTTAGAGCCATTGACCGTAAACCTGTCACAAGCTCCGTGAGCCGAGGCTTTGAGCGTGGCATCGTATGCATAGATATTGATGAGACCTGTACCGTCAGCATAGTTGATATCCTTAGGAACGGCAAACGTGAAGGTGAACTCACCTTTCTCAACCTTGTTGGTTCCGTGATAAAGGGTGTTCTTTCTGTCTGTGAAGATAAAGGCGGTATCTGCACCCTCGCTTGTGGTGTTGTTGAGTTTGCATTTGATAGTCTCCTTTGTATCGCGCACCATTGCATCTAATGTTCCTGAGAAGTTATCGACTTTGCTGCCTGCAAACTCAATGTGTCCCTTGATACTTACCTTGTCGCCAGCACGAAGCTGTGGCAGACTGTCACCTTTTACGGCAATGCCATTGATGTCGTCAATAACTGCGGTATATGTAGGAAGGGCAAGGCTTAACGCAGGGTCGCCCAACAGAGAGTACTGAAGCTTGTTCTTTGACGTTTCAATGCCGCTATCTACAAGATATTTCTTTGCCTGTCTCTGAGCCTCGCCTAATGTGATAGGCTTGCCGTTTTCGTCATAGGTCAGAACATATCTCATAAAGGCTTCATTGATTTTCTTGTTCTGAGGAGCATAGACGGTACGTGTCGTTCCGAAGAAGGCAACAGCTCCGCCTTGCGGGTTCAGGAGGGCTTTCTCGCCTATGGTTTCCTGGTTGCTGTCGAATGGCATTATCTCACATGAGGCGGTAACCCACAGAGGTAGGTTATTGCCTTTGAATTTCTCGAAATCCTTTATGCTAAGAACTATTTCGTGAGATATGCTTGTAGGAGAACCGTGACCGGCATAGTCGATAATCAAGGCTCCGTTGTTCTGTTGCTGCTTGATTATGCTCTCTGCATCTGGGTAACGGTTACCTGTGGATGAAGCCACGCGCCTGAAGGCATCCCAGTAAACCTTGCGGACATAATATCCGGGGTGATTGCTAATGGTTTGTTCGGCAACACTATTCACGTCATTCATGTGGATGTTGTTGTTGCCGTCATCGCCTAAGAACATAATGGTGTTCTGCCAAGAACCTGCATTTGCATTTAGGGCGTAGTTGATAGTCTTGTCAACCAATTTTGCTGCCACGGAATCTGTGGTGCATGGGAATCGTCCTACACCTATGTCGGGCTTACCTGCGAATGTTGAGATATCCTCACCATCTTCAAGATAGGTAAGGAAATCATCGCTGACATAGCAATCCACAGAACTGAAAGAGTTCTCGCTCTCGTAGCAAAGCAGATAGTCGTCAAGGGATGCTGATTTCAATTCTGATGTCAGCATTCTGTTGTCGAAAGTGCAATCGCCAAAGAGCAATAGGCTTTTGGGCGCATGAAGAGAGTCTGAACGGTCGTAGAGCATCTTCATATAGCGCTTGTATGCGCTTACGTCAGGAGTTCCGCTTGAGAACTCGTTGTATAGTTCGTCGGCAGGTACAATCCTCACGTTAAGTTTGTCATAGTCGGCGTGGTGTTTTGCGAGTCTTTGTGCTTGCCTTAAAAGTTTCTGTGAAGTAGGGATGATAATCACCATGTCATAGTCCTTTTCTGCATGAAGGTCTTGGTTGGTGATGTTATGGACGTATTCTGCAGTAGGGAAGTTGTCAGTTGCCAATACAGGTGCAGGCTTCGGAGAGTCGTAGCGAAGTGAGATGTAGTCGAGTCTTGCTGTACCGCCCGATACGTTCTTGATAACGACAGTGTCATTTCCGTGAAGGTTGTCCACGTTCCATGTGTCGGTAAAGCCATTTGCCACGTCATTGGTCTCAAGGGAGATTCTTCGTGAACCGAGTTCCTTGTTGTTTAGGTAAATCCTGATTTCGGTTCTGGCATTAGCTGAAACGCTAATCGTAAGATCGGCTTTCGTGTTGCCTTCAGGTATGTTTATGATATAATTCTTGCTGGTCTTTCCGCTTTCTATCTTTTCGCTGTTAAAGAGGTTCCTACCACCATACATCCATGTAGATTTGTCTTCTTCATAGAGAGTGTGGTAGGCATCAGGTGTAGGCCATGCGGTATTCAGCAGTTCTTCTTCTGTGCATGTTAGAGGCTCATTATCATCTTGTGTGATGAAATAATAGCCATAGTCAGAATATGGATTGCGGACTCTTATCCTTGAATCTTTGGAATCCCAATATACAGAGCCTTTGGCATAGAAGAGCTTTTTCTCTCCTACGGTGCATGTGGGAATCTCCTTCAGATCGTCGTATTCACGTAGATATTCGTCGGTAAGAACCTCTGGAACAAGGTATCCTCCATAGCCGTAGATTCTGACTTTTGATAAATCCGAGAATCCTGCATTTTTGATAGTGCTTGCCGTCAGTTGGTGAATGCCAGAGCTTGAAACACGTATCTTTGCCCATTTTCCTTGGGAAAGGACAGAATGCTCTGCATATCTTTCACCATTAGGACTGGCGAGACGCTTTGCCTTGGCTTTGCTGACAGGGGATGATTTGAGGTCTGCAAGGAAGGAAACAAGGTATTGGTATTTCCCATTGCGATAGACGATAGGGCAGATATGAGCCACGAATGTAGCCCTTTTCCTGTCGATAGAAATGCCGTGTTGTATTTTCGGATTCTTCTCTGTGTTTGGCTCTTTGCATATAGCCTTGTATTTTCTTACATCAGATGCCGGCATGTCTATATATTCCGGGTATCTGATACTAAGGGTATAGGTAGAATCCTGATAGTTGTGGGGGAGGGGAATGCTATACGCCACGTTGGGTAGAGACGAGTCTATGTGCAAATCTTCTGCGGTAAGGTTATAGAATCGCTTCTGCGCCTGAACCGTGATGATGCAGGTGAGTAGTAATATTATGGTGTATAGCTTTCTCATTAAATTTCGTAACTGTTATTTGCAGTTGAATTCGAGTACTTTCCTGCCTTCGAGATACCCTTCCAGATGGTCATCGATATTGACCGGACCAACGCCTACCGGAGTTCCAGTATAGAGGATGTCGCCTGTCTTTAGGGTGAAGAACTGACTTATATAGCTTATAAGCCTGTCAACGGAGAATATCATGTCAGAGGTATTGCCTTCCTGAACACGATTGCCGTTGATGTCAAGTGCGAAGCGCAGGTTCTGGATGTTAAGGAAGTTATCCTTTGAAATCCATTCTCCTATTACTGCTGATCCGTCGAAGCCCTTGCAGATTTCCCAAGGCTGTCCTTCTTCGCGGAGTTTCTTCTGAAGGTCACGGGCGGTGAAGTCAATACCAACGGTTACGGCATCATAGTAGCGATGTGCAAAGCGTTCTGGTATTGATTTGCCGAGCTTGCAGATGCGAACTACGATTTCGGTCTCGTAGTCGATTCTTCCCATAAAGTCTGGTATGAAGAATGGTTTACCGTCCTTTAGAAGTGCAGAGTCTGCCTTGGTGAAGATAACAGGAGACCTGTCAGCAGAGTCGGAAACACTCTGTTGTAATAACGTGTTTTTAATCTCTTTATTGTGTTGTGGGTAGTTCATGCCCACGGCGAAGATTTTCATACAGAATGAGGTTTTGGCCGGTCTTTCCAGTTATTCCGGACAATCCGGATAATCCGGACTTCCCGGCTAAAAAAGAATTAGCGCCAGCGCCTTTTGGGCACTGACGCTATATTTATTGTTCTTC
>CAMJKP010000105.1 GCA_946406435.1 uncultured Prevotellaceae bacterium
ATGCTCTCAACGGAAGACATCACCCACTGACGCCCCGGATGGTCGAAGCTTGGCTTAGTCTGCTCGTAGGCGATGTTGAAGCGGCCGCCGAAAGGAAGGATAACAGACTTCAGCTTGTTGGTGCGGCCAGAGAGGTTGGAGCAGACAATAAGTTCATCAACGTTGTTACTCTCCACAAGATCAGGTAAACCATCACCATCAACATCCATAATTGCAGCTGTGGTACGGTTAACACCGTCAGAAGTAGAATACTTGACGCTTGGAGTAAGACAGAACTTGGCAAAGAGAATATGGAATGAAATCTTGACAGCGACGTCACCATAGACAGATATAGACGATGACTTGTTAGTGCCGAGATTTGCATCATCGAGTGTTGCCATATCCTTATAGCCATTACCAGTATTGATCAATACACAGGCATTGTCCTTCTCATCATACGTCAAGATATCAGGCAGACCATCACCATTAATATCCAGATACGTAACCCTGTTATTATTTGTACTAACCGTTCCATTGAAGCCGAATGAAGTAAATGCAGTACCAAGAACGCCAATCTTTGTTCCAAGACCAGCACCCCAGTTAACAGTAGATGAAGAAGTTGTCAGATCGGTACTTCTATCCATCTCTGGAGTAAATTTATATCCAAGGTTGTATCTTACTTTATCTTCGATAATCATGTCAGGCAGACCGTCACCGTTGACATCCTGCCACTCACGGCTTGCCCTTGAACTGCCATCAGAATAGTTTCCACTTGCGCTTACAGAGACCGATGAAATTATGTTTCCGCTTGATGCATTCGCAGCGTTGTTGGTATTGTTGTTTCCTGACTCATTGCTATCAGTCTGACCATCTTTTGTCTTAGGACAGATGTTGACGGCAAGAGCGCCATTAGCATTTCCGAAATCCTTTGATAATGACAGACTCGCACCTAAAGTTGAAGATTCAGATTCAGACATAGGGCATGGAATGTCTGTATCCAACTTTAGTTCCCCCAACACACCATTGCTTTTGGTATATTGAATAAGCAAGTTGTCGTCCTTCTCTTCAAACCAGTCAGGATAACTGTCACCATTCAAATCCATAGCACCAACAGTGGTATATGTTTCGGTTGAGTTCTTACTTCCACTAACACCAGCAAAAGCCACAGACCCGTCAACACCGTAACCACTACCAGATGCTTCTGTCAAAAGAACAGGTGCAGAGAGTCCATCATCTCCAACAGTATCAACAGTGTCAACTTCAATTTCAGTAACACCAAGACGTGACGAACACATCTTTGTTATACCGACAAAAGCGCTATCAGTTGCACTTACGTACTCGTTTCGAGTCATATTGAATCCCATAGAAAAGAACCTTTTCTGGTTTACATTTGTCAAGGCATCCTCTAACTTACTATGATCCTGTGACTTTCTGTATTCCTCGGCTATCTTCCTGTAGTTATCATCATCGCTTTTCAGAACGCCAACATCAATCTTGTTCGTGCCGTTTTCACCGGCATCGCCTTTATATGCAAACTGTCCCCAGCCACGATACAACATTCCAAAATCAGAAGAATTGAAACCAGAGAATACAAACGCATTAAGAGTATCAACAGCCACCTTATGTGTCTTCGTGATACTGTTACCATCAAGTATTATGGTTTCGATAGTATCCTTCTTGAAAACCAGATTAGCATACGCTACTTTATCCAACTCATTCAGAATTGAGTACGTAGCACGAGCCTTACCCTCAAGAAGGAGCTTGGCTACCTCTTTCTCTATAAAGATTGAGTCTTTCTTCAGTTTATTATCCGTTCCAAGAACAAGATCCTTCCTATAAAGAAATTTTCCATTTTCATCATTGATGACAAGATGAACAATGGCAGTATCCTTATCCTCTCCACTTTCCCTACCAACATTGAGGTTAGGGTAAATCCAAACATAAGGCTTATATGTTGCTGTTTCCTTGAGAATTTTTTCGCTCTTTACATAGTCTTTTGACACACGTATTGGCTTGTTGTACATCATTGGCAGAGGTGTAAGGACAGATTCATCAACAACCTCATTGCCATTTGACATATAACTAAAGATGCAATTAGGCTTCCAATCAATATTATGCCAATCAATTGGCGCACCGGTCTCAATGGTAAACAAGAATGTAGTAGAATCGTTTTTATCTACATCACATGTGTATTCCCATAAATCATTAACAACTTCATTTGCCTTGAGAAGAATAGAAGCAAGAATGGACTCCCCCTTTACTGTCTTCTTTGTAACTACAAGTTTTATTTCATCGTTGGTTACATCCTTTTTGTATGGAGCAGAAATCCTCAATGTTCCTGTCTTGTCAAATCTTGTGGTATATGACACTCCGGGGACGAAGTCTTTCTCTATATCATATTCAAAGTTATCACTATTCAGATAGTTAGTGATTGTATCTGTAAGTATGGCTCCATCTGTGTATTTGATGACAGGATGCCAGAGAACTTCGTCTCCCTTACCAGAATAGATGGAATGAAGACGGAAGAATATTCTCTCTCCAGCTTTTAGTTGAGGAATATCGAATGATTCTTTTTTCTCGCTTGTATCAGTCCCATCAATTCTAACTTTCCTGAGAGGGGAATCATTTTCTCTCTGAATTGAATACTCCACACCATCTCCAATACCATTCAATTTCTGAATAGTACTCTTGATTTGTATATTTCCAGAATATGGAGCTCTCCACACACGAACGACATCATGTAGAGGGAATTGGTATTCTAATGATTTACGCAGTTCAGTCGTGTCAGTCACAAATTCATCATCCAATTGTATTTTCATACCGGAAGCAATGGCATTAGGAGTACCCTTACTTGATGGTGAGAATGAAACATTTGTGCCATCACTGTGATTGAAATATACGATACCGTTCTTCGCAATATCAACCAAGCCGTCACCATTAAAATCAGAGAAATATATTTTTGTCTTATCCTGATCCTTAGTACTTGTATAGCTGATACCTGCACTTGCAATATATGCCTCAACAGCAGCATTGGCACTTGTAACATCACTTGTGCTTACAGAAAAAGAGAAATCTTTAATGCCTGTAATAGGGCGACTTTCTCCGAACTCCATTTTTCCTTCTGCTGCCAAGTTCTTGCAATAGCGCAATCCGGAAGATGTCTTGAAAACCTTGTCCGGGAGTCCATCGCCATCAATATCTGTAAGCGCAATCTTACCGTTGCCTTCGTTCTTGGAATGAGAATAGGATGCACCTACGTTCATCGTTCCAGGACCAATACCAAAGCCGACCATCATACCTCCGCCAACAGTCTTACCAGAAGAATAGCCACCGCCAAGCATACTCAACTCATCATCGCAATCGTCAATATGATGCTTGAAGAATGACCAGGACTGTTCATTATCATCCATAGCGGAAGTAAACGTCTGTGGTTCGCCAAACAATCCCTTCTCCACATCATTATAGTAGTCGAAGTCCTGGCTTGCCACGAGATTGTCCTCGCTGTCAAACTGATCTATGCTTTTGAGAAGTGTCTTTCCAAACGGACCAGTCTCGAAGTTTGGTTTATAGGCACGAAGCTGTTTGCCATCGTTCTTGACAACGACCTTCTTCAACAGGGCAGCATCGGTCTGGAGCAGACCGAGACGACCGTTCTTTGTAACGTCAATACGCTGTGCGCTAACAGAATCAATCTCAAACTCAATAGAGAAAAGACCTTCTTCTTCTTTATCCTTATCTTTATATCCAGTCCATGTATATTTGCTTGGATAGAGGTTGTTACCAAACTTCTGGTAATGGAACGCAGCAAAGTTGCCGTGTACGTCTGTGATACGCTCCAAAGCCCACTTGATACGATTATTCTTGGCATCCATGAGCGATGTCTCCTCACTTCTACCATAAAGATAGACTGTACCGTCCTTTGCCGTAACCTCCCAATAGTAGTTAGTAGGAGAATCGCCCTTGCGAACGATCTTATTGAACGCCCCTTCGATGGTTGGATAGAACGACTTGTCGCTCTTACGCTCAAGAGAGTCTGTACGACGGTAGAGACGATCGTTGAGCTGTTGCCCCATGAGGAGGTAACTCTCACTCTCGTATTTCTCATCAAAGCGTGGTACGCCCCAACGAGTTTCTATGTCAATACTTGTAACAGGCAGACTCCAGCCGTAGCCTACATAGCTGCTACCACCATCACTACTGTACTGTAATCCGGCACTTGCAGCAATGTTGTTTCTTCCCGCAGGTGTCTCAAATGGATATGAGATACTTGCAGTACCATTCTGATTGGCAGTAGGAGCCTCAATCTGCTGAATACCAGCACTTGGATCGGCAGCCTTCAAGTCCTTAATGCCAGTTGGAACATAGTTCTGTGTCTCTGGTGACTCTGGAACCTTGATAATACCATTTATGACATCTGTAAAGTGAGATGTCTCTGCCATAGCCACCTCATTTTCCTTATCCACACCAGTTGATTTGAGCATAGTCCATTGGTGCTTCATTTCATCATAGAAATATGTATGAATGTCATCTACGGTATAGCCCTTTGGTATCAATGTACTGTCATAAGGCACGGTAATGCTTGCCAGATGATTAGAGAAGTGATTGCCATGAGGCAGGAAACGATAGCCTGCAACGGTATCGCTCTTAGCCATCATCGAACCGCAGTTACCTGTTACATTCACCATTCCTGTTGGAAGCTGTGCTATCTCCCCCTTCTTAAGTGGGGTGATACTCAGCACGCGAGGACGTGTCATAGCTCCCGAAGGCACAGCAAGACGAGCGCGACCAACGGTAAGCGTATCACTGTCGCAGTTGGCGAAGTACTTGCTTATCGTTCTGCGCTTAAGGTCAGCAAGCTGTTTGTTGACTGCTTTTTTCTTATTGCTTTCCTGGGCTACCAAAGAATTGTTGGCGCCAGTATTCTTTGTATTTTGTACCCTTTGGGTAGAGTCTGCTCTGCCTGCGCTTGCAGAAGCCTCTATCCTATCCCCTTTTACGGTGTATGTATCGTTACCCTTTCGCTGATTGCAGCCTATAATGGCTATCGACAATAGGCAAAGGGTAAAAGTCTTTGTTATATTACGTCTTATCATAAGTTTTCCTGAATTTACTTTCTGATTAGCTTGATTGTCTTAGCGGTCTGATCACATTCTGCCTTCAAAAGATATACTCCTACATTTGGTAGATATACCTTCGTATATAGGTAATTATCCTTCGGGAATGTCTTGCTACTTACGGTTGCTCCACCCGATGTGAACAGGGTGAGGGTAAGAGGTGCTGTCTCCGCAAGCTCTATCTCCACGTTTACATATCCATCGCTTGTTGGGTTTGGCGCTGCTGTGATATTACCTATGATACCATCGGATGCACCTGCATTGTTATATGCAATCTCCTTGATTCCTGTTGGGGTGATGTCGAATTCCTTGACGTCCTGTATGCCTGTCTTGTCAGTGGTGGTGAGCTGATAACGGCCTTCTGCCAATGATGAGACTGTAACAAGGGTATCGTTAGCCACCTTGTTATATACCATAGTGCTATCCTTCTTCAAGAGATTGGCGTAAGGAGCTGTTCCTCCTGTGATGAGGATATCAAGCACACCGCCTTCTGTCCCAGAGCCTTCGACATTTATCGTGGTGAACATATCCTTCTCAGCACGGAATGTCCATGCAGCATGAGCATCTACTTTTACGTCAGCAATGCGGATGCTGTCGTCTGGCGTCATCTCAGCCTTATAGTATTTCACGCTTCGGAGAGGGAACTCTGCCGTTCCTGTCGGGTCAACGGCAAGATAGTAGCTTTCTCCATCGGCCAACGGACAGAACTGCTGCAGGTCTCTGCTGTCGGCACTTAAGTTTACTTTGTTGCCGTTCATATTTGTTGACTGAATAGTCCACGTCCTCTGCATCCATTTACCACGCGAATTGTTGCGAACCAAGCGTAGGACTTTATTGTTATCGCCCCAGACGAGCGACTGACCGCTTGCCAGCTGTGGGCATGCAACGTGAAGGAAGCCATCGCTTTCGGTACTGCACCCTTCAAGGCGTGTGAAGTCGGATGCTGTATCGACTATGATGCCACCGATATGGTTGGAGTATGCTTTCTGGGTGACGTAGTTCCAGATAATAGTTCCCTCGGAATTGAGGTATGAGTGCTTGAGAGTGATACCATACTTCAATGCAAGGT
>CAMJKP010000106.1 GCA_946406435.1 uncultured Prevotellaceae bacterium
AGATTGGTAATTATTGTCAGTTAAAGCGCCAAAGGCGCGTTATAAATTAAATCTTTTGATGTTTTAATCTTTCCACTTTTTTCAGTTGCTTTACAGGGAACGTGAAATATGTGTCGGGGAAAGGCTCGTCCTTGAGGGTGAAATGCCACCATTCACTATCCAGAGGCTTAAAACCATGACGAAGCATAGCCGCACGAAGAATCATACGGTTTGCAAACTGCTCGGGAGTAATAGAGCGTCCAACGGGTGACTTGCTATTATCGCCTGTATATTTGCCAGTCTCTGGATTACCGCAGAAGTCAGGATGACTCTCAGGACCGAACCAGTCGAAAGTACCGCCCATATCAACTTCCTTTTCCGTTTTCATATCAAAAAGCGTGAGGTCAACGGTACTTCCACGAGTATGACCGCTCTTCTCGTATATGTATTCCTGTTCAAAGAGCACACTCTTGTCAAGGTCTGGGTAGAAATAACGCTTCATCAGAGTATCTGGGATATTAGCAGCCCAACGCACAAAGTGGTCAACGCCCTTTTGCGGACGGTAGGCATCGTATATCTTCAGCCTATACCCAAGTTTTATTACATCATCGCTTACAGCACGAAGGCTATCAGCCGCCTGTTTGGTAAGCAAAGCCGTTGGTTCCTCATAGCCATCAATACGGGTGCCCACGAAGTTGTACGTACCATAATAGCGTATCTCCATTATTGCATCGGGAACAACATCGGTAAGAGTAACGAACTGGCTGTTATCATCGGTTGTAGTTGTAGCTGCACTCTTCTTTTCTGTTGCCTGCTTACAGCTGCACAACATTACCACAGCCAGCACATATAACACAATATGCAATTTCTGTTTCATAGTTTTGAGGGTTAGAAGGTTTTCAGGTTAGAGGTTAGAGGTTAGAAGGTTAGAGGTTTTCAGGTCGGGAGGTTTCAGAATAGGATAGCCAGTCTGAAAGGCTGTACCTGATTGACTTTTACACATTATTTTCGCTATGTACTGCCCTCCAGACAGCATTAGGAATATGAGGCTTAATCCCCGCACATTCTCGTTTCACTCGTATGTACGGGGTTACTAATCGTGTTGCCTTTCAGGCAATCCAAAACTCCCGAAATTGAACTTAGAATTTATATCGTAAGCCAACATGGATGACTCCCTGTTCTCCAATACCGAACTCACTAAAACCGCGCAAGGTTGAACCACCAGCCTCTATGCCTATAAATGAGAACTGCCAGTTCATATGAGTATCGCTTTCGTTAGTATCTTTATCCGCAGGGTCGTCATAATCGTGCTTCTCATTACGGAAGGTAACACCAAGGGCAACCTTGGAATAGAGACCGAAATGCGCCTTACGCAACCAGTCACACTTTACGGAAGGCATAAATGTAAGATAGGTATTCTTGTAAACAGCGTCCCTCGTAGTTTTACTGGAATAACGATTATAGACATCCTCCGTACTCTCACCATAGGCACATACGGCACCAACGCCAATCCAGTTTTTCACATGATAGTAATACTCGGCACTTATAGGACCGAAGAACTTCTCGTTTTCGAAACTTGCACCAGCCAGGGCTTCACCCACATGCTCGAAGAAATCGAGAATATCTGAGTTTGACCATAAGCCATAACTGACCGCAACTTCATGTTTCGTGTCATCATAGCCTTCCTGTGCATTCACATTCAGTACAGTCATCATGGCGACTGCAACCATTACTAAGATTTTTTTCATAAGATTTATTTTTTAGGGGGTTAAAGATTTAAAGGTTAGAAGGTTTTTATGGTTGTAAGGTTATCAGGTTAGAGGTTAGAGAGTAGAGGTTAGAGGTCTTTGAAATTAAGATATTAAAAATAATTTTCAATTTTCACGTGCTTTAGCTTGATGAGCTTCAGCGAATATTTTTCAATTGTTTTAAGACCTTAAAACCTCCTAACCTTATAACCTCTGAAGTGGAACTTCAGACTAACTCTATTCCATCCTCGGTGATAGTTATAAGTCTTCTCTTATAGAGATCACCAATAGCACGCTTATAGGTTTTCTTGCTGACTCCAAACTGTTCCTTGATTTCCTCAGCACTACTCTTATCACCTAAGCGACAACGACCTCCACGATATTGCAGATAGTGAAGTAATTGCTCTGCAAAGTCCTCGGTATGCTGTCTGCCACTCGGCTGAAGGGCTATGTCAATCTTTCCGTCAGGACGAATCTTTGTGATATAAGCATCTACCCTATCGCCTGTATGGATGTCCTTGAACACCTGAGAGTCATACAGCAAAGCGCCATACTTGTTTTCAATTATTGCCTTGAAACCAAGATCCGTCTTTTGCCAGATAAGAGCGGAAACTTTGTCGCCTACAGAAAGGGGGGAAGTATCATTTTCAAGCCATTTCTCAACCTTGGCAGACGCCATGATGCGATAGCTCTCCTCGTCAAGATGAACGTGAACGATATATGAACGTCCTGTCTCCATGCGCTTTTTCTGCTCACGGAACGGGCAGAAGAGGTCTTTCATCAGTCCCCAATCGAGGAAAGCACCGAACTCATTCACCCAAGCCACTTCGAGATAGGCGAAATCGCCCACCATAGCCTTTGGCTCAAGAGTGGTAGCCACACGACGCTCCTCATTATCGAGATAGACAAACACCTCAATCTCGTCACCTACCTCAAGGTCTTCGGGCACATAGCGTGTAGGGAGCAATATCTTGCCCTCCTCGTCGCCCTCAAGATACATGCCGAAATCAACCTTCCAAGCCGCTTTCAGCAGGTTCTTCTGTCCTAACAGTATTTTCTTCATTATTGTATATTACTCCATCTTTAAGGTGAATGCATCTGTCGGTTATCTGTGAAAGTCCCTCGTCATGAGTTACGATGACGAAGGTCTGGCCGAACTTATCTCTCAGGTCAAAGAACAACTGATGAAGCTCAGCCTTGTTCTTTGTATCGAGTGAACCAGAAGGCTCATCGGCAAAGATAACCGCAGGATTATTAACCAAGGCACGTGCCACAGCCACACGTTGTTTCTCTCCTCCTGAAAGCTCAGCAGGCTTATGAGAGGCACGATCGGCAAGTCCCATGAACTCAAGAAGTTCCTCAGCACGAGCCTTAGCCTCTTTACGGCTCTTTCCTGCGATAAAAGCAGGAATCATGACATTCTCAAGGGCTGTGAACTCAGGCAACAGCTGATGAAACTGAAACACGAAACCGATATGCTGATTGCGGAAATCGGACAGTTTCTTGCCTGATAACTCATTAACAGAGACACCATCCACAACAACAGTACCAGTATCAGCCTTGTCGAGAGTACCCATAATCTGGAGAAGCGTGGTCTTTCCGGCACCACTTGGTCCGACAATACTCACGACCTCACCCTTGTCAATATGGAGATCAATGCCTTTGAGCACCTGAAGCGAGCCAAAGGACTTGGTTATATTCTTAATTTCTATCATCTTTTCAAGTACAATTTACCATTTACAATGTACAATTTATTCGCAAGCCCATCAAGCAATACAATATACTATTTACACTTGCTTCAGCTTGATGAGCTTCAGCGAATAATGTACAATTTCTCTAAAATGAAAAATTTACGTTTTTTCTATCTTTAATTTCCTCTTCATATATTCCCAGAGGCTCTCCTGCTCGGTATGTTGTGCAGCAGCGAAGGTCATAGCATCTGGCTGACTACCATACTGGTCTGGGAAGATAATCATTACATTCTTCTTGTGATAGTAACGAGTCAATTCATCTGGCAGGCGCTCCATAGCCGACTTATAGGAAACCGTGCCTTGACGAGCCGTGATTACCACGAGCATGTGATGATTCTCAATACTCTCAGCAAGTGAGATAAAACCATTCCAATGCTCCATTTCAACATACTCGGCACGCATAGACTTATGTCTTGCCTGTACGAATTTTGTTATAAACTCCAGAGTATTGCTTCTGCCATGGAACACGATACGGCATCCAAGGCGCTCGGTAAGTCGTGACAGTCTCTCAAGCCATCGATAGAAACCAGGCTCAAGCTCCGCACGAGACGGTACGGCTACCTGAAGGGCTCGCAAAGTGTTCAGAGGTATCACGCAACGGGCTATGATAATCTGACGGTTAAGGGAATGGAAAATGCTTTGTGCGAACTGTCCCCAGAACTTACGGGTTGAATTGTCATGGATATGCTGTCCGAGAATAATCTCCGAGCAGTCATACTCCTTGAAAGCATGGTTAATGCCATTGGCTATGTTAGTTGCCAGACGCACCTGTGGAAGAACCGGGACATCTGCTGCGGCAGCCTTCTGTTGCACATGCTTCAGGAGTTGCTGGCCCTGTCGCTGATTGTATGCTGCATCCTCGTCGTCATAAACCACATTTAGAGCTATCACGCCTCGGTTCAAACGTCTGTTACGCATCATTATAGCGAGATCAAGCAACGTATCGCATGTCTCTGGATATTTCACAGGAATAAGAATCTTCTCATCATCACCCTTCTGTTCTTCGAAGTTAGCACCCTTGTCATGCTTTTCCTTCAGTACAATGGCACGAGCTGCATTATCCGTGACTATGGTTGAGATGATACATGTGAAGAGGATCATTATAACCACGCCATTGAGCACGCTATCATCAAGAAGATACTTGCCAGGCTCAACCTCAAGTCGGAGACCTACCATCACGATGGCAATAGCACCAGCAGCATGGGCAGAGGTAAGACCGAACATGAAATGCCCCTCCAGCCTGTGCATACGATAAACAAAGGCGCTGAGATATGCAGCAAATGCCTTTCCTATCGTTCCAAACACCACCATACAAGCCATTATCATGATGATATCGCCACCGCCAAAGAGCAAGCGCACGTTGATGAGCATACCAACACCGATAAGGAAATATGGAATGAAAAGGGCATTACCGATAAACTCAAGTCTGTTCATCAAAGGCGATACCGTAGGGATGAACCTATTGAGTATCAAACCTGAATAGAAAGCGCCGAAGATTCCCTCAAGACCTATCAGTTCGCTTGCAGCCGCACTAAGGAATAGAAGCGAGAGCACGAAGATGAACTGCATAACAGCATCAGAATACCTACGTAGGAAATATCTCGTAACACGAGGTATGACATACACAGTCACAGCACAATAAGCCGAGAACTTAGCGGCGAATAAAGCCCAGAAAGCATATCCCGTACCTCCCGTGGCACTACCCACAAGGGCTGCCATCGAAACAAGGGCTATGAATAGCGAAAGCATAGAGGCACCTACGGAAAGCGTGGTGGCCGTATGTTTCTGCATACCGTATCTCGCAACTATCGGATAGGCGATAAGCGTGTTACTCGACATAATACAGCCTATCAGGACAGATGCCATCTGACTATATCCGAGATACCAAGTGCATGAGAAATAAGTCAAGATGAAAGGGATGCAGAAAGACAGGAAGCCATATCCCAACACCTTTCGGTAATCACTCTTCAGGCCTTCCATATCCATCTCAAGTCCGGCAAGGAACATGATATACAGAAGTCCTACCCTACCGAACAGTTCAAAACTCGAATCGCGCTCCAGAATATTGAGGCCGTACTTGCCAACAATGACACCGGCAATCACCATTCCGATGATATGGGGAATTCGCAGTTTTCCCATGACAATAGGCGCAACAA
>CAMJKP010000107.1 GCA_946406435.1 uncultured Prevotellaceae bacterium
GTTAATATTGTAATTATTGCTTGCAAAAATACCAAAAATATTCTATATACCCAAATTAATTTGTAAAAACTTGACTATTTTTCCATGCAATTGTTACATAGGTTTCATCGTGGGTTAATTATTGTTAATTGAAATGATGAATTATATCGATATAACATGGAAAATGCTAATTTTGCTATTGAAAATAACTAAAATAAAAATACAACGACTATGAAAAAGAGCTTTTTTGCGGTTTTCGCACTGGTAATGAGTATTAACGCTAACGCTTTTGAATTTGACGGTATTGACCTAAACGGAAATATTGCAGATATCACAAAGCAGGTAAGTGCCAAGGGCTATGCCTATGACGATGTGAAGAACGGTCTTGTGGGCAATTGTCAAGGCACAGATATTGTCCTTCATTTCAACTATGAGAATGTATCTAAACAGGGTAAGCTCGGTCAGCTCATCGTTGAAATCCCGATGAACGAGCCTAATTCTCTCGATGTCATCGTTAAGACTTTCAACGTTGTCTATCATCTAAAGGATAAGGCTGACAACCGCTACACCTACGTTGTTTCCAATGACGGCACAACGGTTACAGTAAGTAAAAAAGACGGTCTTATATTCCTGACGTATAATACGCCGTATTATAAATAAGCCCCCTCCATCCCCCCGAGGGGAGCTTTTTAGATAGTATTTCTAATCATAAGGATAAAATAATTGCCGCTCATAGGAAATTCAGAATGGAACCTATGAGCGGCAATACTATATAAAAGACTCTCCCCTCGGGGAGATGGAGGGGGCTTTATCTAAACGAATCCGTCAGCAACTTAATCTCAATCTGTGGACTAATGCGCTCGTACAGAATGTTATACACAGCATCGAGGATAGGCATGTTGACGTGCATGTGGCGGTTGATTTCCTTCATACACTTAGTTCCGAAATAGCCCTCGGCTATCATTTCCATCTCTATCTGTGCAGACTTTACAGAGTAGCCCTTACCTATCATTGAACCGAAAGTGCGGTTTCGTGAGAACTTGGAATAGCACGTCACGAGCAGGTCACCCATATAGGCAGAGTCTGCTACGTTGCGCTCTGCCGGATGCATACTCTCAAGGAAACGGTGCATCTCCTGCAAGGCATTGCTCACGAGCACAGCCTGGAAGTTATCACCATATTTTAGGCCTGAGCAGATACCTGCGGCAATGGCATATACATTCTTCAGAACAGAGGCATACTCAATGCCGATGACATCGTTTGAAATCTTTGTCTTTATGAACCTGCCGCTGATAGTCTCTGCGAAGGAATTTGCCTTCTCCTGATCCTCACATGCTATTGTGAGGTATGACAGACGTTCAAGAGCCACCTCCTCGGCATGTGAAGGACCACCGATACAGGCGATGTTATCGTATGGCACGTCCAAAACGTGGTGGAAATACTCAGAGCACACAAGGTTCTCGTCTGGTACGATACCCTTGATGGCTGTGACGATGAACTTATCCCTTATCCTCACCTTCAGTTTCTTGAGGTGATTCTTCAGATAAGGGGAAGGTGTCACAAACACCAATGTGTCATAAGCCTGTACAATCTTGTTGATGTCGCTTGAGAAATAGATCTCATCCATATTGAAATGGACGCTTGTGAGATACGCAGGGTTATGTCCCATGCGCTTAAAATCCTCTATGCGGTCATCAAGGCGGATGTACCAGCCTATGTGGTGGGTATTTTCAACAATAATCTTGGCAATAGCTGTTGCCCAGCTACCACCACCGATAATTGCTATTTTTCCACAGTTGAACATTTTCTTACTTTTTTAGGAGTTCAAGGAGTACAAGGAGTTCAAGGAGTACAAGACGATAGTCTTTAAGTTTCTTGGTAGTTGTTACTTTGTATGCCTTGTATGTATAGTAGAAGAAGTTTACTCGTTTCTTTTGCCAGACTGCATAGTTCTGAGTATTCTTCATCGGAAATATATCCTAAGTCGTGTGAAAGCAATATATAATATTTACATTCCTCCAAACTTCCTTGAGATATATTAAAGAAACGCAGTTTGTCTGTCTTTGACAGTTTTTTATAACCTTCTGCTATATTTGCAGCAATTGATACTGCTGCCCGTGTAAATTGAGAACGTAACCCAAATCGTTCAAAATCAGGGAAATCATGACTGGATTTATAAACGCAAAGCACAAACTCATGAGCCTTTTTCCAGACATATAGATCAAAGAAATTCTTACTTGACTCCATGATTGATTTACTTTTATTGGGTTATTTCTATATACCTGGAGTATAATAAGGTGTACAGGTATTTATGTTCCTTTATTGCTTAGGTAGTACAGTACGATTGTTTTATCGTGTTGGTATATATTGACAAATTTACTATTGTCTTGTACTCCTTGAACTACTTGTACTCCTTATTACTCCTTAAGTATAAAGTTACTCCTGTACCTTGTCAATCCAGCTCTGAACCTCGTCAAGAGATGGCTTCTCGTAGCCCAGCTTGTACTTCTTGTTGATCTCGCCAATCTTCTGCTGAAGACCCTGAGCCTTCTCGTCCTTGATGTCAGAGATCATATTGAAGCCAGCCTTACGCATTACGTATGCCCACTCCTCTGAAACGCCAATCTCAGCCCACTCTGCGATGCTTGAGCGTGGAGCCTTCTTCTCTGGCTTCATCTGAGGGAAGAGCATTACCTCACCAATAGCGAACTTACCTGTCATCAACATTACCAAGCGGTCAATACCGATACCGATACCGAATGTAGGAGGCATACCGTACTGAAGAGCGCGGAGGAAGTCGTGGTCAATGATCATTGCCTCGTCGTCACCCTTGTCAGCAAGTTTCATCTGGTCGATGAAACGCTGCTCCTGATCTATTGGGTCGTTAAGCTCAGAATATGCATTTGCAAGCTCCTTACCATTAACCATAAGCTCGAAACGCTCTGTCAATCCAGGCTTTGAGCGATGCATCTTTGTCAATGGTGACATTTCTACTGGGTAGTCTGTAATGAATGTAGGCTGGATGAATGTGCCTTCACAGGTCTCACCGAAGATCTCGTCGATGAGTTTACCCTTACCCATTGTCTCGTCAACCTCGATGTCGAGCTTCTTGGCAACCTCACGAATCTCATCCTCGTTCATAGGATAGAGGTCGTAGCCAGTCTTCTCCTTGATAGCGTCGAGGATAGGGAGGCGGCGGAATGGAGCCTTGAATGAGATAACCTTACCGTCAATCTCAACCTCTGGCTTGCCATTAACTGCGGTACAGATAGTCTCGAGCATCTTCTCTGTGAAGCCCATACCCCAGTTGAGATCCTTGTATGATACGTAAAGCTCCATACATGTGAACTCTGGGTTGTGGGTCTTGTCCATACCCTCGTTACGGAAGTTCTTGCCCATCTCATAAACACCCTCGAAACCACCTACGATAAGGCGCTTCAGATAAAGCTCTGTAGCGATACGCATGTACATATCCTGATTCAGAGCGTTGAAATGGGTGATGAATGGACGAGCAGAAGCACCACCTGCTATGTTCTGGAGAATAGGAGTATCTACCTCGGTATAGCCGGCACCATCAAGGATGTTACGCATAGTGCGGATGATGGTTGCACGCTTGAGGAAAGTTTCCTTAACGCCATCGTTCACTACGAGGTCAACATAGCGCTGACGATAGCGAAGCTCTGGGTCGTCGAATTTGTCATATACATTGCCGTCTGCGTCAGTCTTTACGATTGGCAGAGGCTTGAGTGACTTAGAGAGAAGTGTAAGTTCCTGAGCATGAACAGAAATCTCGCCTGTCTTTGTGCGGAACACATAACCCTTAACGCCGATGAAGTCACCAATGTCGAGGAGCTTCTTGAATACGGTGTTATACAGTTCCTTGTCCTCACCTGGACAGATTTCATCACGCTTAACATAGACCTGAATACGGCCTTTTGAGTCCTGAAGCTCTGCGAAACCAGCCTTACCCATGATACGGCGGCCCATCATACGGCCAGCGATGCTTACCATACGGCTGTTCTCTGGAGTTGGTGTGCCAGGCACCTCATTGCCCTCTGCATCCTTTTCTGTAGGGAGGTCAACGAAGTTCTCACGAATGTCATCGCTCCAAGCGTCAACCACGTATTCTGCTGCAGGATATGGCTCAATGCCCATGTCACGAAGCTGTTGCAGACTCTCGCGTCTGCCTATCTCCTGCTCACTAAGTTCAAGTATGTTCATTAGAATATTCTGTTTGTTAATTATCGATAATTCTTTTTGTCTTGTATGCGTTTTTTTATTGAACGCAAAGACACAAAGAAACAGAGTTCTTTTCTTTGCGACTCTGTGTCTTTGCGTTTAAATTTATTCTTTTGTGAGTGCTTCTTCGCACGAAACAAATAGGGCTTGTCGCTCGCAGAGCGGTGCCCGTCTCTGATTTGTGAGTGCAAAGTTACTAAATTTTCGAGTGCAAACCAAACTTTCTACCGTTTATTTTCCTTGTTTTGCCCATTCTGGCTCACAATTTGCATAAAATCAAATGGTTATACTATGAAAACTTTGGCGAATATAAGGTTTTTATACGTTAGCAGAAAATAAACAGTTCTTCCCTTGATTCTCCTATGATCCTCCGTACCAAACTCGATGTAACTCCGCTCTCTCACCGACTTTGCACCGACTTTGGTACGGAGGAAGAGCGAAGGAAGAACGAAGAATGAACGAAGTTAGAGCTTCCTCACTTTGCCCATGAAGAGGATGGCATTTGTGTCTAATGAATAAATGGATGTTGAAACTCTATGAATATTAACTCAATAAGTCTTTGATTTTATCCCATCTGTTTTGTGATGAAACTTTTAATGAGCTTTGATATTCTGGATGTTGTTTCTTTGCCAGAGGCTTTGATGCTTTAGATACACCTCCTTGCAACCATGAGAGTTCTACGCATACCACGGGTTTCTTATTAAGTTTTCTGTTCCAACTATTGGCGTACCAATCACTACTAGTCTTTAGTAACTCTATTGTTTCGTCTTTTGTGAGAACATAAAATTCCGTATTGAATTTTTTGTCCATCAATACAAACACCCATGGACCAATAACCTTCTTTTCTAATTCCGGTATAGTTCCATCCGTTTCAGATAGAATACCAGTCATGATATTATGAGTGGTTCCTGTCTTTACCTGAATCATTGTACTTTTCAGGTTTTCAGGATTTATACATATTATATCGGCATTTTTGTAGTTATGATATATTCCATTTAGGTTGAAAACATCATAGCCAAGTTTTAATAATTCAAGCGTTACAGCCGTTTCTCCAATGAGACCTTTGGTTCTATTTTTCATAGTGGTAAAAGTTTATTGTTTATGACTGCAAAGATAATGTGTTTTTCCCATTTCACAAAAGAAAATGACAAAAATATTGTGAAAATCAATAGATTTTTCCTTGCTCTTCCTATGTGACTCCGAACCAAACTCGATGAACCTCTTATTCTATAACGGACATGGAGCGGAGCTTCATCGAGTTTGGTTCGGAAAATATACGGAAGAACATCCTTATATCGTAAATCCAAAACTGATGTATGGATATAAGGCTGCTTTGTAAATGGAATGACTGTCGTCAAAATTGAATGAAGGGGAAACTC
>CAMJKP010000108.1 GCA_946406435.1 uncultured Prevotellaceae bacterium
AAAACTAAAACACGATGCAGTACGAAACGAAAATTTTGACAACAAAGTATCAGAAGCCTGATACATACGGTGCACTTTCGATGCCTGTATATTACACGGCAGCGTTTGAGTTTGAGTCTGCAAAGGCCATGGGCGACGCGTTTTGCGGTCGTTCCATGGCCCCATCGTATGCCCGCATTGCCAATCCCACCACTACCTATCTTGAGGAGCGTGTAAGGAAACTGACTGGGGCTGTGAGTGTGACGGCGCTCAATACCGGAATGACTGCTATTCACTATGCCCTGACTGCCGTAAGCGCAGCAGGTCTGAACATAGTGGCATCGAAGCATCTGTTTGGTAACAGTGTTTCTCTTATTCGCGATACGCTGGGCACTTTCGGCGTTGAGGCTCGTTTTGTGGATTTCACAAAGCCCGAGGAGGTTGAGGCTCTGATTGACGACAAGACATGCGCCCTCTTCTTCGAGATAATAACCAATCCGCAGTTGTTCGTGGCTGATATCCGCAAGTTGGCTGACATTGCCCACAAGGCTGGCGTGCCTCTTATTGCCGATACTACTATTGTTCCATTCTCTGTTTTCCGAGCCGTTGACTTCGGTGTGGATATAGAGGTGGTATCAAGTACAAAGTATATCTCCGGCGGAGGCACCGGACTTGGCGGACTCCTCATCGACTACGGTAAATTCGATTGGACTCAGGCTCCTTCCCCTGCTTTACAGGCACGATGCAAGCGTGTGGGTAAGAAACTGGCATTCACGGCGCGTGTGAAGACAGAGCTGATAACCAATCTCGGTGGGGTGATGACTCCGCAGGCGGCATATATGGAAACTCTCGGTCTCGATACCCTCGATATCCGTTTCCATCGTCAGGCAGGAACCGCGCTATGGCTTGCAGAGCAATGTAGGCAACTGCCCGAGATAAAGCGCGTGAACTATACAGGTTTGGAGGACAACCCTTTCTATGAGTTATCGAAGGCGCAGTTCGGACCATTGCCCGGTGCCGTCTTCACCATCGACCTTGCCGACAAGGAAGCTGCCTTCGCGTTCATCGACAAGTTGCAGATAATCCGCAGGGCAACAAATCTCTTCGACCGCAAGTCACTTGCCATTCATCCAGCCTCCACCATCTTCGGTCTCTTCACTCCCGAGCAATGTGCGGAGATGTCAGTTCCTGACACCACCGTGCGTCTCAGCATCGGTCTTGAAGCCGGTGAAGATCTGCTGGAAGACATAAAGCAGGCGGTAGGGTAATTCCCCAATCCCTAACCTTACATCAGTATATCAAAGTTTATATGATATGTTACTATGACACCAAAAGGCTCTTGCTATTACAGCGAGAGCCTTTAAAAATTAAAGAAGTTCAACTTTTCACCTTCTTGCCTCCGTTTATCCTTCGCTTCAAATCCGTTTCCCTTATATTTTTTTGAAACAGATGTATATGATTTATCTGAATTTTATGTTATGGTCTTTATGCTTGTTTATATGTAGTTTTGCAATGTCGAGATTACAACCGTTATTTTTACGAAAGTTTTTTGTGGGGAGGGTTTCACCGCCCCCAATTTGCATCCTAATATCTTGACTGTCAATAGATAATGATGGTGAAACCCCCTCTGAGATGGTTTCACCTTTATTATATAGGGGTTTCACCCATGTTTTGGCAAGTATAACTTATTGAAAAATCAATAGATAAGCAAGTAAATCTTGGCAATAGTAAAGGTAAAACCCTTTTGAGGGGGGGCACCCTGTATAATTTATTGATAATCAATTCGTAAAGGTGCAAAAATGCCAAAGGTGAAACCCCTTATCGCAAAAACTTTTGATTTTTCACAAAGTGTAATCCCGACATTGCAAAACGTGAGGCATTACAATAATTACAATTACAAAAAACAATAGCCACATATTCTTTCTTTGCTGCAATGGGATTTGTTCTGCAAGTGTTATTATCAATAAGATGAAAAAAAAATATTTTTTTTTGCCCCAAAAGTTTGCAAGTTCGCAATAAATTCACTACATTTGCACACATAAGAGCAGACACCTATAACTAAAAAAATATGGATGAAGAACGCATAATTAATACATTGAAGCTTTGTGACGAAATATATAACTCCGTCATAGAAGAATATCGCAGGTTATTTGGATTTGCGGAAGAATTTGTTAAGCTAATGCATAGGGAAGAACGACAGCTTCCATATCACATGAATGTCATTGATGAGTTACACATCAATGAAAATGCTCATAGCCGAATTCTTTTGAAACTTCTACAATGCAAGAATGAAAACGGAGAATTTGAATTTCTGGATTCCATTTTAAGATATGTAAAAGATAAAAATCGTATCAGTCAATTCTCGAATATTCAAATCAAGAAACCTACAATTACACAAGAAGAGGCAAGAATAGATTTGTGGGTAAGAGACAAGAAAACGGGCTATTCTATAATCTTTGAAAATAAGGTGTATAATGCCCAAGACCGAGATTCTCAAATATCACGCTATATCGACAAGACAATAGAACAAAAGTTTGATATTAAAAACATATTCGTGCTTTATCTTTCTTCTATGGGAAAAGAGCCTGATGACCAGTCATGGGGTAAATACAAAGAAGAATTCAAGGATAGGTATATCAACCTTTCTTTTCGCGATGACATCATCCCATGGCTAAAAAAGTTTGTTCTACCTAATATACGTTATAAGGATGTATATCTTTATACAGCTATTATGCAATATATAGATTATTTAGAAGGTCATTTTAGATTACGAACAATTAATAAACAAATGAATATGAAGTTAGAAACATTAATAATAAGCCATTTTGAACTTGATAAGTTCAATGACACAATTGATAAAGTTGAGGCGCTTAACGAAAAAAGAAAAGATTTCGATGAGGTTATCAAAACTATGAACTCTCTCTATTGTAATTTGTGTAATCGCCTTTTTAACGAGTGGAAACAAAAAGTTCAAGAGCTTTATCCTGAATTTGTTTATGAAACGCCTTGGAATTGGAATGATAAGGTTTCTGTTCGTTTTTATTTAAAAGAAAAACCTTTTATCGTTAGAATAAACTCTACAAATTCAAAACTTTATTGTCAAGTGCAGTTTGAAGATGGTTCAGAGGTAAATAACACACCACTAATGACTCTTAATGACATGTTGCGTAGCTCAGATAAGGAATGTACTTGTATATGGGAATATTGTGATTATGATGACTATCGTCAAGTGTTTGATATTTTCTGTAAGGTGGTAGAACGCTGCAAAGGATTTGCTTCACCATCACCAGAAAAATGCTAATCTAACGTGAGTTCTATGAAAATAATGGCAAGAAGGTTTAGAAAGCCGTTTATGATACCCTTTATGCTCTTTTTCGGGATAAGAGCTAAATAAGAGCAGCATAAGAGCTACATAAGACTCACGTTATATTAGCAAGCACATCCTTACCAGCACTCTGTCTCATTGGCAATTTCAGGACAGGTTTCTGCTTTATATTTCGGATTCTTGCCGGCACGTCGCTGTTGTTTGTAGTCGTCGAGAAGAATGATGGCATACTTGCCAAGGAATGTGATGGCGATAAGGTTGCATGAGGTCATGATCACCATGAAGAAATCGACCAATGCCCACACAATGTCGATAGTCATCAGAGAACCGAAGAATACTATTATGCCTAAAACGACTCTGTAGCCTTGAATGGCTGCCTTGGTATAGCTCTTGCCATTGCATAGAAAGGCCACATTACACTCTCCATAATAGTAGTTGCCTATCACACTTGAGAATGCGAAGAATAATATGGCAATAGCGATAATGGTCTTTCCTATTTCGCCGATATGCGAAGACAGAGCAACCTGAGTAAGCTCAATTCCGTTTTGCCCACAGTTGTAAAGACCTGAACAGAGAATGATGAAAGCCGTACATGAGCATACAATCAAGGTATCGGTAAATACTCCCAGGGTTTGGATAAGTCCCTGTTTTACAGGGTGACTTACATTAGCTGTGGCAGCAGCATTAGGGGCACTTCCTTCGCCTGCCTCATTACTGAATATTCCGCGCTTGAAGCCCATAGTGATGGCTGTACCTATTGTTCCGCCTACAGCCTGCTCAAGTCCGAAAGCACTCTTTATGATAAGGCTGAATATCGATGGGATCATTGTTGCGTTTGTGAATACTATCCATACGGCAATGGCGAGATAGCCTAACGCCATGACAGGCACAATAACCGAGCATACCTTTGCTATGCGTTGAATTCCACCGAATACTATGGCTATTGTGAGTGTGGTGAGGGCGATAGCCATAACGTTTGGCGAGAAGCCGAATGCCTGTGTAAAAGCAGAGGATATGGTATTAGCCTGTACCATATTATTAGTAAGACCAAACTGTCCTATACTTGCAATAGCAAAGATACACGCAAACCAACGCATGTGCATTCCTTTGGTTATATAATAGGCAGGACCTCCTATGAACGAGTCCTCTCCATGAGTCTTGAATAGCTGTGCAAGGGTACATTCCACGAATGTATTCACACTACCTATGAGTGCCATTACCCACATCCAGAATATAGCACCAGGACCACCTATTACTATAGCTGTTGCAACGCCAGCAAGGTTTCCTGTACCTACTCGCGATGCCAGAGAAACGGTGAAAGCCTCAAAACTGCTTACTCGCTTTGTCTTTTTTCCATTTACTTCTGGATCATCACCACTATTGAAGAGAAGACGGAACATCTCGCCAAACATGCGAAACTGCACGCCACGTGTACGGAATGTGAACCATATTCCGGTTATTGTGAGGATTGCAACCATCAATCCGCCCAAGGGTTCGTTGATAGTGTTTAGGAGGTCAGTAATTTGTTTTTCCATATCGGGTGCAAAATTACTAAAAAATGCCGTAATTTGCAATATTGAAATAGCAAAATCGGTGTGTGAATTGTACACTTCAATTTTTTTCTAAGCAAAAAAGTGATTTTTTCCCATGAAAAATTTTGTGCGTTGTGTTTTTTTTTCGTACCTTTGCAACAGGAAAACCAATAAAAGGTTTCCATTTATATCACGTTTAGATAAAAAGTAAGTAAGATTTAGTTAGTAATACAGAATTTGTTAGTAGTAGTATTGGTTAATAACCTTACTAATTTCTATGAAATAACACTCTTGAAAAAAATCAAGGAAAAAGGAAGCGGTATCCCATTGCGAAATGGAGTACCGCTTATATTTTGTGCCTATAATTGAGTGAATAGTGAATAACGAATAGATAATAATACTTAATACTGGTAGCCACCAGAACGAGAGGAAGAGCAATATCCCGGTGGGCGTTAGCCAGTATTAGGTATTCTTCACTTTTCACTATTCACTTACAAGAACGCATACTTCAGCACGAAGAGAACGGCAAGTATGCACATTCCGATATTCAGTTCCTTCCAACGGCCGGCAAGAAGCCTTATCGCAACATAGGTGATGAGGCTCAGCAGTATGCCGTCAGAGATGCTGTATG
>CAMJKP010000109.1 GCA_946406435.1 uncultured Prevotellaceae bacterium
CGGAACTCGTATCTGCCACTTGTACCAATGATTAAAGTATCATCATCAAACTGACATCCAGTCAAGCAGTTAGCAAGATGAAGCAAAATCTTTCGAGCATCCTTGCGCTTCTTTGTAAAGGTAGCGCCCTTTGGCACGAAGTCATTTTCAAAACCATTAGGCAGAACCACATCTACAGGCTTGCCGATAAGTTCCTTACACTCCTGTGCGGTAATCTCGCTGACAGTAGTGAAACAATCAACATTCAAGGCAGTCTGCTTCTCGATGGAATGCTTTGACTGCATGTTAAGCTCCTCTGCCATCTGGTCTCCATTATAAGCCCAGAGATAATCATACAGAGGCTTGTTATTACCTGCGATGGAACGGCCTATTGAAGTGGCATGAGTAGTGAATACAGTACCTATCTTCGGACAATGCTTCCTGATATAGAGAAGTCCCATACCCGTCATCCATTCATTTCCGTGATAGATTACATTCTTTGTCTCAAGCTTATAGAATTGATAAAAGCTCTCCACCACCTTAGCAGCAGCGTATGAGAACATACTAGCCTCGTCGTAGTCACCATATCCGTGAAGTGAATCTACTTGGAAATCCTCCCAACATAGACCATAGATACGGTCCTTTTCAGCATAAAAAGGCTTGAAATCAACAAGTATAGATATTGGTTTTCCTGGAATATTCCAGCGACCCGTCTTTACTTTAATACCTCTCTCTGCTGCATACTTACGCCAATCAACAAATAATTTGTTATCCTCTACAAAATATGGACTACCCTTCTCATCCCAGCAATCAGGGCCGATAAAGATGAGCCTGTCAGGCATCGCATCCTGCAGAGTCTTTGCCCTTGTGGAAAGTACTGCGTAGATTCCTCCTACCTTGTTGCAGACCTCCCAACTGCTTTCGAATATATAATCTGGTGTAATCATTGTATCCATTTAAATTAATACCAATCGAGTATACTCAATACAATAACTCTCTAATAGTTAGATATCTTATATCTATAACTAAGTTTAAACTATTTGCAAAGATAATGCAAAAAAACTGAAAAAAAATCATTCTCGTTAAATTTTTAGCGAAAAAACTCTGAAAAATTGATTTATATTGTGTATCTTTGCAGGCATATCATATAAATAATAATGAAAAAGCAATGAAAAGTACATTTCTCTCCATATTACTCTCTTTTATATGTTTCACAGCATATTCCCAGAGCAACGGCCCTTTCAAGGCGTATATCTACAATAATGAATATAAGGTCTATATGCGCATAAATCTCTATGATAACGACATAAAGATTCCGGGGCAGGAGATTTTCGGTGAAATCGGCGGTTTTCTCCGTAGTGACGACGATTCCCGTTGCTGGATTATCACATCCGCAGAGATAAACGAGAAGAAGCACACCGCCAATCTTGAGATTATCAACGACTATGGTTCTGAGGATCTCACCGCTACCCTATCCTACAATCCCAAGGATAGCACATACACCCTCAAGCAGAATGTCGGTTCTAATATCAAGATTGCCCGTAACCGCAAATGGGTAAAACTCCCTGGAACCATGCAGTTTAAGAGGAAGTAAGGCTCCATTCCATCAATTAGCGAGGACAGAAAGCCCACCACCTAAAAGGGCGATTCGTAAGAGCCGTCTATGATTATAGATATTCATAGAGCGCTGTAGGTGCAATACCTAATTATAACGTGAGTTCAATGAATTCGCACCTTTGGTGCTAGAACTGACAATAATTACCAATCTTACCAATCTTCAACCAATAAAAATTAATGGAAAAAGATTGCGTAGATTGGTAATTATTGTCAGTTAAAAGCAACTTGTTGCTTATTCTACAAATACTTGAAAAATCTGCGACCTCTCTACATCGAATATACCATAATATACTCTTCGTCTTTCTCTTGAATAGTCTTAAATCCAAGTTTTTTGTACATAGAACAGGCGTAGTTCTGCTTTTGAACGGATAAGGAAACGCCTTTATATCCTAATTCACGAAGAGAACTTAGCATTTTCTTCATCAAGGCTGTACCTATGCCGTTGTTCCTATATTCTGGAAGCAATGATATTGCCAAGGAAGGCATATCGTCATATACATGACCGTAATCGTTCATTATACGAACCCAGACAGCCCCGATAATCTTACCCTCACATTCCGCAACAAAGCATATATCTCCTTTTTTCTCTCCAAAATCCCTGACATATACCTGAAGGTCAGGCTGATAGATAATATCAAATGGAGGAAGATCTACACCTTCAGGAATGTATATGGCATGGTACAGGAAAGTATCAAGAACAGCCTTTTCTGATATCAAAAGTTCTCGTATGCTATAATTCATTTTATTCAAATATAAGCTTTTCAAGAGCCGACATTACACATTCAATCTCGCCCTTGCAATTAGAAAGAGCGAGATTGAGAAAACTCCGATTGTAAGAATGGGACTTACAACGGATTTGCAACGGACCTACATCGGACCTACTACTTCTTATGACTTTTAAGTATATTATCTATTTCTGCATCTGGAACCTGCTCGTTTAACTCCTTGAAGAAAGAGCCTAAACGATTCTTGGAAATATGAAGAATATTTCCATTAGGATGAATAATCACAAAGAATGGCAATGACAAAGAAGTCGATCCAAAATAACTTGCTATGTCATTTGCAGAACTATTACCATTCCATTCATTAAAACTCCCTTTAGAAGCTTCTCCAGACCAGCCGTCCTTATCATCTAAAGAAATAGTAACAACTTCCGCCTTGTCTTTATTACGATTGTAAAATCCGTCAAGGATAGTCATCGCCTCACCACAAGACTCACAATCTTGTCCTGTAAACAGCAATACTGTATATTTTCCTTTAAACTCAGAAGGCTTATGCTCATTACCTTTTCGATCAAAAAGCGTGAAGTCTTTCATCGGACTAAAAAGTTGTGCTTGTCCACTTGATGCAGCTTGTTGTGCCCAAGAGCTTTGGATTGCCAAAACACAAGCGAAAAAAATCATGATAACTCTCTTCATCTTCTTTATACATTAAAAAATTTTACTTCTCAATTCACAGAGTACAAAATTATAAAAAATATAAAAAAATCACAAAATATTGATAAATATTTATATTTTTTTAAGAAAGGCAACAAAAAAAGTCTCTTTATATTTTGTACAAAAAAATGGGGAGAAATCGCTTTCTCCCCATTGAGTGACGATATAATATATAACTTGAAAACTATAGTTGGTATTATCGAAATTCCGTGGAACGATACGAGGTTGGAGGTCTTTTACCTCATCTTCTTCGCTACCCACAACACCCAAGAGTCGATATTGTCCGTGAGTTGCTCTGGGTAAGGCAATGGGATAATGACATCGGGCTTATAACCTGGCTTGCGATCCTTGCAAGTCGCCTCGAAAGAGTCATAGATGCACTTAGGACAAGCCAATTCTATATTGCTGTGGGGCAAGCGGATATAGTTACAGTTGAGCGACAGCACGCATCCCGCCGTCCGCTCCTTGCCATATACCTTGACACGGCAACCATTATGAGTACGCACAAAATGGACAGGAGCCTCGCCTGCACTACCACTATTGCTATCGATGATGATGGCGCCATTACGCACCAATGGTTCATACCTATCTGTTCCAGCATCCGACTGAGCCCATGTGATGTAGTTCCCTTCTTCAATACGAAGGCCTTCGGCATAGACATGAGCTTTTTCTGACCAACCAGACTCACACAGCTTCTTCAATTCCTGCATATTCTCATAGCCGTTTCGGAAGAAACTACGTTCATTCTCTTTCATACCTGTCGAGCCAAAAAATCTGGTAAACAACTCACTATAGCCGTCACTACCGCCGCCATTGCCACGCAAGTCAAGAATCAGGTACTTGCACCCCGATTGCTTAAATTCATCAGCCTTCTTGTTCACCCATTCCCATGTAGGTACCACACCCATGCAGGATGGCAGACGAAGCAGATACGTATCGGCATTGACCTTGCATCCCACAGGTTCGGGCGCATATTTAGCTATGTGTTTGTTATAATCGATTTTGTATTCCGCCTGCAACTTACTGAAGATTGGCGAATACATGCAATAGGTATGTCGATCGAAGTCCTTATTGAACCAACAGACATAACGGGCAACGGCCTCTTCCGCAGATATTTCCGCACGCATCAGACGGGCAAGGAGCGAGTCCTTCATTGCCTTGTATTCATCGGCAAATCCATTGCGCATCAAGACAGGGAATACGGCATTGTTCCGCTCGTTCGCATCAACTGCAAAGTCGAATGTCTCGAAAGCCTTTTGTATAGAGTCCGCCTGCTGACCATATTTCTCCATAAAACCCTGAACTATGAAACGCGAAACATCTTTCGTCATCCGAGGTACATCAGTACCGAACACCTGCTGAATGTTCTGTGGCAATCCGCAACGGTCCCAAACGGTGACGAACGGACGACCGTCTTCCCCGAGGCGCGTAACGGAGATTGTCGCGCCATCGAACCAATGGATAATCATAGGGTTTCCGTCACAATCAATCATCGTGTCGCTCAGATAGTCACATGGAGTATATTGGCATAGCAGCTGCGCCTGTGGGAAGTTGGGGTGAGCCATAAGTAATACAGCATTGTTGCTACCGAATATTGCATATTGCTCACCTCTGCCAGCCATAACCCAATATTGCGAAGTGGCAGTCCCCTTCGTTTGCACGCCACGCATTTTCCAAACACCTTGCAGTTGGTGCGTCTTGACACCAAACTTCATATGAAACAGGTTCATAGCCTTTTGCATGACATCGGAGGAATCTACCTTCTCATAGAGTTCTTCTATGTTCGTCTGAAAAGGGAACAGATGCTGATCTAAGCCACTCCGATCATTGAACCAACGTAAGGTAAAGGTACTGTCGGAGGTGGCAAATGCCTGAATTCCCTTGTCCTCCGTTTTCGACAAGTCGCCCGTATAGGTCAAGGGAGTACCGTTGGAGGTTGATACTTTAAACTCAAAAGAATGGACGGTTTTATGGAAGGGCTCATAGTAACTCAAGGTAATGGAATTGTTGTCAAGACAGTACTTATACTGCTTGAAATCCGCCTCGACGTGCTTGCCATCCTGATGCACGATTTCATTGAGCTTGTACAATCCTTTCGGGCCATCGGTCGATTGAGCAGACAAAGCCAAGCAGGAAAACCCTGACAAAGCTATTGTAATCCAAGTACGTCCCCACTTATATAATTGTTCTTTCATATTAAAAAAAGTTTTATATTTAGGTTCTATTTTTCAATTAAAATTATTCAAAGTTCAG
>CAMJKP010000110.1 GCA_946406435.1 uncultured Prevotellaceae bacterium
GGCTGTTCGCAATTATCTTCTTGATGGTGGTGCTATTGATGCTGACGGATTCATGGATTATTTATCAGAGTTATAATAAATGAGGAGGTTCTTTTTATGAAACAGAAGACACTTGATTTTCTTGAGGCGCATCAGAGTGAAACTCCGTCAAAATGGCGTGAGGAAGCTGAATGGAGGCGTGACAACTGGTCTTGGTTGCGTCACTCTCAGAAGATTGCCGTGAAAGTCCTATTGCAGATGAAACAAATGGGACTGACTCAGAAGGCTTTGGCTGAACGTATGAACTGCACGCAGCAGTATGTCTCAAAGATATTGAAGGGAAAGGAGAACATGTCTCTCGAAACTCTTTCAAAACTGGAGGATGCGTTAGGAATTGATTTGATTTATGATGAAAGAGTCACATGTTCCGGTATGGTTGCAGAAGAGGCATTGATGTAGAAATGCCGTCATTATAAAAAACAAATAGGTATGAAACTGAGTAAACCGACCAAGAGTAATTCGCAGCACAAGGTGCTGAGGATGATTGCTCGTAATGAGCAACTGGAGCGATTCGACGGGAAGTTCGTGGCAATGAACCGAAAGTATAGGGATCGCTCGAAGTACAACCGCAAGGATGCTAAAAGAGAGCTCCGCAGAGACCTGCGGGGCTCTTATTGTTTCTATACACGGATTGCATAGGGATTCATGACTCAATCGGTGGTGTGATTTTGTAGGCAAAAATGGGAAATGGATATTGGGAAAGAGGTGATTATAAAGAAAAACGCTCAAACATTTTGTGCTATGAATAATAATTCTTATCTTTGTGTCGGAAAATAAAGACTTATTCTTGAACTTATGGCAAAAGGAAAGACAACTTGCAGAATATTGAAGGAGATTCGTAGGCAGATTGCTGAGGCGAATGACATAGAGTATGTGGTGGAGGAATGCCAGTACAAGGGTGATTGCAAGGGTACGTGTCCTAAGTGCGAGGCTGAGGTGAGGTATCTTGAAAGCCAGTTGCACAAACGCCAGATGCTCGGTAAGGCTGTGGTGGTGGCTGGGTTGTCGCTGGGTGTGATTCCTGCTATGGCTCAAGAGGTTTCTGCCGTTGAGACGAAAGTGGCTGCAACGGTTGCAGCTCCAAATAAAGAGGTTGCAGGTAAGTATATAATTAGGGGACGGGTTATTGAAAATAATAATGATGTTGTAATAGGATGCTCTGTGTGTGTACGTGAGTCTTCGAAAATGAAATATAGTGCACATACTGGTTTTGATGGGAATTTCGCTCTTGGAGTTGACACATTGCCTGTTAATGTGGAGATTGCTTATCCTGGTTATGAAACATTAATTTTTCAGGTAACAGAAGAAAATTATAACCAGTTTTTCCTTGCGAATTTAGCTCCTGATGATGATCTCATAATAGGTGAAGTCGTCTATTCTAAGCGCAAAATGAAAAGAATGCAGAGACGGGAAGCAAAGAAAGCAAAGCGCGAGGCTAAAGTTGCCGCTACTGAACGCGGAAAGGAGAAAAAGAGTTTTGTAACAATTACGACTCCTTCTGATGAAAAATAAATGAATTGATTTCGACTAAAAAAAAGCGGATTTATCTGATTTATCTGAAGCTGGCGCAGTATTGTTTGTGCAATTAATTTCAGATTAATCGGATAAATCCGTTTCCCTTATTTCGTGAACTCACGTTGAATAACGTCAGTTCGACGAATTCCATGTATGCATCTCCGATGCTTGTACTTTACAGAAAATTAATGCGAAATTAATGTGATATTAATGGGTAATTATATGTTTTCGCTCTGCGAACCTACATTAATTATCACAAATGACACATTAATGTCGCATTAATTTCTTCTTGTAGCAAGCGGGTTGTTTTCGTGAACTCACGTTAGATATGTTTTTCTACAATACCTACGAGGCGGTGAAGGTTCTCCTTTGTGTTGGCTGCGAGTACGCCTGATGGGGTGATGCAGGTGAGGGGGTGTCCTTGAAGGTTGCAGAGACAGCCGCCTGCTTCGGTGAGGATGAGGGATGCTGCTGCGAAGTCCCAGGGGGAGAGGAGGTATTCGAAATAGAGTTCGCAACGTCCCATTGCGAGGTAGCATAGCTCGGGGGCGGCGGCACCAAAGCGACGGATGTCGTTGCATTGCATAAAGGTGTCGCAGATGATGTCGGAGCAAACCTTTGCATATTCCTTGTGATAGACGGCGAGGGCGGTGCACATGATGCCGTTCTGGAATGGGCGGTCGGATACGTGGATCGGTTTGCCGTTGAGGTATGCGCCCTTACCGTATTCTGCGTGGAACAGTTCGTTGGTGCGAGGCAGATAGACGACGCTTGCCTCCATGTGGTCGTTGTGTCGGAGTCCTACGCAGATGGCGCATTGTCCGATGCCGCGGGAATAGTTCGCTGTGCCGTCGATTGGGTCGATGATCCAGGTGTATTCGTGGGAGGCATCGTTGATGTCCTCTTCCTCGCAGATGAATCCGGAGGAGGGTAGGAGAGTGGCGAGGCGTTCGCAGAGGAATTCCTGCACGGCGATGTCGGATGAGGTGACGATGTTTGAGAAGCCGTCTTTCTGTGAGATCTCGAAGTCGTTGAGCATCAGGTTGGATGCTTCGCGGACGATATCGATAAGTTCTTTTATGTTCATTGGGTTTTTGATTATAATATTTGAGGAGTACAAGGAGTACAAGGAGTGACGCTTCTGCGAAGCTTAAGGAGTACAAGACGATAGTGTTCAGCGTGACAAATTCAATATAATACGCACCTTGCGGTGCTTGAACTGACAATAATTTTTCGCTAAGGCTCAACAAGTAAAGTTCCCAATCTTACCAATCTTTTCAATCTTTATTTTTATCAAGAATTAGAGAATTAGAGAATTTTTTCTTTTTTGAATTGACGAGAATTTGAGAAATGTCGCTTACGCTCCTGATAATCACGCCCCATATCAAATGCTACGTAAGTAGCAAAAATTGACTTTCCCTTCGGCCGTCGAGCTAAACCTTCTCTCATTCGCATTAATTCATTTTCTCAAATTTCTTCCCAATGGTCAGAGGGTCTTCGACAAATCTCTCTAATTCTTGATATGTTTTTTATTGGAAAAAGATTGCGCAGATTGGTAATTATCGTCAGTTAAAAGCAACTTGTTGCTAATCTTTACCATTTGAACTCGTATCAAAGAAGCAGAGACACAAAGTACTGCTGACTTCATGTCTCTGCGTTATTTGTAGAGTCTTAATGCTTTTTATTCCTGTGCAAGGAGTAGAGGGAACTCGATGTTGCCGATGATGTATCTACGCCACATTCTGCGTGGTTCGATGATGAGGCGATAGAGCCATTCGAGAGAGTGTTCCTGCCACCAGAGTGGTGCTCGCTTTGCTGTTCCTGCGAAGAAATCGAATACTGCGCCGATAGTGCCTACGTGGCAGTGGATGTTGAGTTTCTTCCAGTGCTTGTAAGTCCACTTCTCCTGCTTTGGTGCCGTCATACCAATCCAGAGAAGATCAGGATTAGCCTCGTTGATGGCGTTGATGATGGCTGTGTTGTCATCGTCGGAGAACTCGGGCTTGTATGGTGGAGAGTATGTCACTACTTCAAGGTTAGGATACTCGATAGCTGCACGCAATCGGATGAGAGTAAGCACTTTCTCGGAAGAACCCATGAACATGACTTTGAGTCTTGGCTCATTGTTCTCCACGTTCTTTGCACTTTTCTCGTTTAGGCGCTTCATCTCGAAGGTGAAGAGGTCCCAGCCGGCGATGCGCTCAACAGGCTGATACTTCGCATTCTTGAGTTGGCAAGCCTTTACAATACCTGCTCCATCGGGAATGAGGTAATCCCCCTCACGGAGAGCCTCTGCAAAGAAACTATCCTTCTGGGCATTGTTGTAACTGAAGGCGTTGATAGTATTAATCAGCTTTTTGCCATCAGGTATCTGCGCTAATTCTTCGCGCGACAGAACGAGTTTGATTTCCTTTAGTTTGAGCATAGTGACTTTACTTATTTAACTGTTAATAATATTGTGCATATCCTGCTACAACCCTTTGGCTTCGGGCTGTCTAAACCAGACATGCATCCAACTCAGTCTTAATAAGTTTCTTGTCAAGATGCTGTCCGATAAAGACAAGCTTTTGCATACGGTCTCCGTAAACGTCGTCCCAGTCGCGAAGTACGTCTGGATTCTGTTCAACGAATTGTTGGAACTCATCAGCCGGCATTGTTGCGTACCACTGCCCTGCATTGCGCAGATTCACTTGCTTACCAGCCTGCTCGAAAACGTAGCATATGTTCTGCTCGTCAGCGAAGTAGCACATTCCCTTTGCTCGGATAATGCACTTAGGCCAGCGTCGAGCTACGAACTCGTCAAAGCGTGTGATGTCCATTGGACGTCGAGCCACATAGACGTATGTTCCGATGCCGTATTCCTCAGCCTCACCAGTTTCCTCATTGTGGTGATGGTGATGGCCACAGGTACACTCGCCACCATGATGGTGCTCGCAGTGCTCATCGTGCTCGTGCTCATGCTCATCGTGCTCGTGCTCATGCTCATCATGCTCGTGCTCATGCTCGTGATGATGGTGATGATGTTCACAATGTTTATGACCGCTGTGATCATGATCATGTTCATGATCGTCAATATCGTCGTCGTTTTCTTCCTCCTTCATTTCATCCAGATGCTTCTCTACCTCACTTACCCAGGTAGCAGAAGTTACCGTCTTGTCGAAGTCAAACATATTGGTGTTGAGAATCTTAGAGAGTTCCACGTCGCCGTAGTTGCACTCAATGATCTCCGCCTTAGGTTGTAGGGCCTTTATTATCTCACGCAGACGTCCAAGTTCCTCAGGTGACACCTCAGCTGCCTTGTTGAGCAACACGATGTTACAGAACTCAATCTGCTGGATAACGAGGTTTTCAATATCGTCTTCATCTATATTCTGACGGAGTAGGTCAAGACCACCGCCAAATTCATCTCGCATTCTGAGTGCGTCAACAACACTCACGATGCAGTCGAGGCGTGCTAAGCCGTTCTTCCAGTATTTCTCTTCCATCTGAGGGATGGAACAGATAGTCTGTGCGATTGGCTGAGGCTCACAGATACCACTTGCCTCGATTACGAGGTAGTCGAACTTCTGCATAGCAGTTATATCTGAAATCTGCTGAACGAGGTCCATCTTCAGAGTGCAACAAATGCAACCATTCTGGAGTGCCACGAGAGAATCATCCTGTTGTCCTACTACGCCCCCCTTCTGAATTA
>CAMJKP010000111.1 GCA_946406435.1 uncultured Prevotellaceae bacterium
TCGTGTGGAACATTGGTGGAACATTTTTGAAAATCACTGAAATTCTGTGATTTTTCATTTTTGCTAAAATATTGATAATGAGCCTATAATAAAAAAGGCGAGATCTCGAAATCTCACCTTTTTGTGCGCTACCAACTGCGCTACACCCCGAAACCTTATTAATATTAGCGCTACGAAACCGCACAATTTCAAACACCGACGCAAAATTACAAATAAATTAAGAGATACACAAGACATCCACCATAAAAAACACGCTTCCCCTACATTTTTTTCATCAACACATTTATTTATCTTCTATATTTCCACTTACAATCTTAACACACTACAGTCTGGGAATGTAAGTACCCAAACATGTCTTATACTGAAATTGGTGGTTCTTCTTCAATTTAGTTGAAAAATTAAAATGATTTTTTGGGGGCCTAGTACTATACACGACATTTGATAGCAATTTCACTACTAAAAGCGTATGATGAATGTTTATTTTCAACTAAATTGAAGAAGAACCAAATTGGTTTACATTTTTGCAAATCAATTAAAGTATAAGACAAGTCCAGTATGAGACTAAACTATAGGTCCGTTGTAATACCGTTATAAAACCGTTCCATATCCGTTATAAATCCCTTCTCCCTCCGTTCTGGAACGGAGGGAGAATATGCGAAAAATGGGATTTACAAGGGATTTGCGAGGGAATTGCTTGAGAGGTAGAAGAGTCAGTTCTAATTCTTCTTCCTGTACTCAGAAGGGCTCATTCCCACGTTTTCGCGGAAATACTTTCCAAGGAATGACTGGCTTGGGAAGTTGAGGTCCTCTGCAATCTCGCTGATCTTCTTGTTAGTGTTGCTAAGCTGATTGCGGATTTCAGTAGTGACGTACTTGTCAATCCAGTCGTTTGGAGTGCGCTTACTTGTTGAGCTGATAATCTCAGAAAGGTACTTTGGTGTGAGTCCCATCTGACCTGCATACCAGCTAACCCTTCTCTCAGTTCTGAAGTTCTGCTCAACGAGCTGAATGAACTGCACAAAGCATCTCTTCGCCTTGGTGTTGGTAGTTACGTCGCTACCCTCCCTGCTCATTACTCGCATAATGGCTGTACCGATGTCGTAGATCATTGCAATGATGAGAAGTCTTACAACTTCCTTCCTGAAACGATACTCTTCATCTTCGAGGCGCTCCTTGACGAGTACTACATACTCTTTCAGCTTGGTGATCTCGCTTGTGTTGAGAGGGAAGATAGGATGCTCACGTGCAAGCAGGAAGAGACTGCTCATGTCGCGTAACTCCTTGAAGATTTCATCAATGAAACTTCTTGAAATGAGCATGGCATACCCCTTCGCATTGTCACTCATCCAGATCTCGTTCACAATCTGACCTTCGGTAAGGATCAGCGCATCGCCTGGCTTGATTGAATACTTGTTCTCGTTGAGAATGTAGCCCCCTTCTCCATCGGTACATACACCGATGATAATGCCGTTCATGCGTCTTGGCTCATCCAGTTGTGGAAGCATCTGGATGTCTTCAAATAAAAGGAGATCATCTCCTATACTTGGAATTTCATGGTCCTCTCTGAGTCTGTCGAGGCTTACGGTTTCGATCTTTTTCATAAATGTCTTATTTTTCGATTAGTTGTATTAGTTCGATATTCATGGAAGTTGGCATAGTCTTGCCTTTTTCCTTGCTTATTTCTATTCGATTAGCAGTTATAGTTGAGAATCTTGTGAAGAATTGCTCGTCGGTTCCCCCTCGGCACTTGTAGTTCATGCCGTTGATGTGAAGTAGATCACCTTTCTTTACACCGCGAAGCGTCACTCTCAACTGTCCACTTACAGTTTCTGGAAGATAAAAAGTTGCAATAGAGTCTGTTATTACCTGTGTCTTTGGTATGACAGTCTTGTAGGGCCTTAATGCTTTGTTTGGTATAATCGGATAATTAGTCGCAGGCTCTACGACTGTTGCAGGAATCCAGTCTATCCCGAAATCTTGTTTTGTTTTCCAAGTGTTATTATATGGATATGTGGCATCAAAGTCCTCTCCGTTGAATCTGGAGAATGCTGGTGCGAGATGACACATCCATTTTGAACGACTATCACACAACACCTCGCTCTTTCTTCTGTGCTGAACATAGATTTCCGCAGAAACCATACCGCGAGGTGCTTGCTTCAGCCCTACTATTGGTGCATACCATAGAGCAACCACGTTATCGCCACTTTTCACGAGGCTGGTGATGTCAATCACATTCTCCGCAACTCCTTCCCTGTTCATCGGCCTTGAAGGCCATATAGATGCCTTTATGGCTATTCTGCCGTTGATGTATGGAAGTACGTAGCCTGTGGTGGATATCCTTAGATATATCCTGTCTGGTGTTTCTTTGCTTTGGAATGGGCACTGGAACCAGACCTGCTCATTTGGGAATGCTGAAGGATGGAAAAGATATGTTCCTGCCCAAGCCCTTACAGTTGATAGTACTGCAAGAACTAAAGTCAGGAACCATATATACCTTTTGCTCTGCATTCTTTAATTATGCGTCAATATTAGCGTATGTAGCGTTCTCTTCGATGAACTGGCGACGTGGCTCTACGTCATCGCCCATCAGCATTGAGAATATCTCGTCGGCCTCTGCTGCATTCTGTATAGTTACCTGCTTCAGCAGACGTGATTCAGGATTCATTGTAGTATCCCAGAGCTGCTCTGGGTTCATCTCACCAAGACCTTTATATCGCTGGGTGTGCAGCTTTGTGTCGTCTGCATTTCCCTGACAGTATGTGTCGATGAAGCGAAGTCTGTCTTCCTCTGTGTAGCAATACTCCTTAATATTCTTGTAAGAGCACTGGTAGAGAGGTGGGGTTGCGATGTAAAGGTGTCCCTCTTGTATTACCTGTGGCATGAAGCGGAAGAAGAGCGTCATAATCAGAGTGTCGATGTGAGAACCATCGACGTCGGCATCGGTCATGATGATGATCTTGTCGTAGCGCAACTTCTCGATGTTTGCCTCCTTGGTGTCAGTACCATCAATACCGAAACGTACTCCGATAGCCTGAAGGATGATGTTTACAGACTCTGACTCAAACACCTTGTGCCATTGAACCTTCTCCACGTTAAGGATCTTACCACGGAGAGGAAGGATAGCCTGTGTGTTACGGTCGCGTCCCTGCTTTGCAGAACCACCTGCAGAATCACCCTCGACGAGGAATATCTCTGTCTGCTTTGGATCACGGCAAGAGCAGTCTGCAAGCTTACCAGGAAGACCACCACCTGTCATTGGGTTCTTACGCTGAACATTCTCACGAGCCTTGCGTGCTGCAATACGTGCGGTAGCTGCAAGAATCACCTTTTCGCATATCTTCTTTGCCTCGTTAGGATGCTCCTCAAGGTAGTTTGTGAGAGCCTCACCAACTGCCTGCTGAACAGCACCTGCAACCTCTGAGTTACCGAGCTTTGTCTTTGTCTGACCCTCGAACTGAGGTTCTGCAACCTTTACAGAGATAACAGCTGTGATACCCTCACGGAAGTCCTCACCAGAAATCTCTATCTTAGCCTTCTCAATCTGCTTTGAGAGAGTAGGATCATTATCTGCGTATGTCTTCAGAGTACGTGTAAGAGCCGTACGGAAGCCCTGCAGGTGAGTACCACCCTCGATAGTGTTGATATTGTTTACGTAAGAGTGGATGTTCTCTGAGTAATCGGTGTTGTACATAATAGCAACCTCGATAGGAACACCAGCCTTCTCTGTCTTCAAATAGATGACATCATCAAAAAGGTGAGTGCGGTGACGGTCAACGTAGCGCACAAACTCCTTCAAACCATCCTGAGCGTGGAACACCTCTGTCTTAGGCTTCCAGTCCTCTGGGATATTGCCATCCTCATCTGCCTCTGGACGCATGTCGGTAAGTATAATCTTGATACCGGCATTCAAGAATGCGAGCTCACGCATACGACGTGCGATAATGTCGTACTTGTATGTCGTGGTCGTAAAGATACTTCCATCAGGCCAGAACTGCTGACGTGTACCGCGCTTGTCCGTCTCACCGACAATCTTTACATCATAGAGAGGCTTACCCTTCTCGTATTCCTGCTGATATATCTTGCCGTCACGGAAAACCTGTGAGAGCATGTGAGTGGAAAGTGCGTTCACACAACTTACACCTACACCGTGAAGACCGCCTGACACTTTGTAAGAGCCTTTGTCAAACTTACCACCTGCATGAAGCACAGTCATTACGACCTCGAGAGCCGACTTGTGCATCTTTGGGTGCTCGTCAACCGGAATACCACGTCCGTTGTCTTGAACAGTAATAGAGTTGTCCTCGTTGATTGTAACCTCGATGTCGGTACAGAAGCCTGCCATCGCCTCGTCGATAGAGTTATCTACTGTCTCGTTTACGAGATGGTGAAGACCCTTTTCTGAAATATCACCGATGTACATTGCCGGACGCTTACGCACAGCCTCAAGTCCTTCGAGGACTTGAATACTACTGCCGGTGTAGTTACTTTCCTGATTTTGTATTTCTTCCATTTGTTGATTTTCAATATTTTTCTTTGCAAAGGTACAAAAAAAAATGGATAATTCCAAAAAATTCGGAGAAATTTCGCGCGCGTACACGTATAGGAATGAATTTTTCCGATAAAAATACTTAAAAAATATAAGAGGCTGCTACCCTCGGCGGGCTGCAGCCTCTAACTTAAATTTATTATGGAAACAATCATGTGTATATCCAAACACAAAGAAAGCCCTTGAACAGGGCTATCTGGAAGTTGCTTAACCAAGCTTGTTAACATGAAGAGCAAGACTTGACTTGATGTTAGCTGCCTTGTTCTTGTGGATGATGTTACGCTTTGCGAGCTTGTCGAGCATCTTCTGGATAACTGGAAGCTGCTTTACACACTCTTCCTTGTCTGTTGTTGAACGGAACTTGCGAACTGCATTACGCATTGTCTTAGCGTAGTACTTGTTGTGAAGAGTCTTTGTCTTAGTCTGACGAATTCTCTTTACAGATGACTTGTGATTTGCCATTTTTTACTTAAAACTTTTAATTTTGTTTGGTTGAAAAAATTAATTAACCAGTCATGGGTCTTGCGCGTGTCAA
>CAMJKP010000112.1 GCA_946406435.1 uncultured Prevotellaceae bacterium
GAGCATGGATCATTCTCATTCTCGAACCAGAAATGGTTCATGTAGTCATAGATACCCATAGCCTTACACATTTACTATCGATGACCATACTTTGCCAACTTCCCAGACTTGATAAGTATGTTGACTTCCTGCTTTGAGTATAGGTTCTTGCGTCCTACCTTCTGACATTTCAAAATGCCAGACTGCTCAATTCTCCAAAGAGTAGGATAAGCAATGTGCAGAAGATCACATAGTTCATCACGTGTATAAAACCCCTCATCTTCGGGTTTCTCCCCGAAGTTACCGATGTTCTTCTCATTGAGGCATCGGCTAACAGTTCTGTAGATAATGTCCTCGAACTGCTCTTCATTTAATACTACTATATTTTCCATAATTTATTGAAATTAATTTTTGTGCTGCAAAATTATCCCAATAAATTCAGAGAAATAAAAAGGGGAAACGAGCCACGTTCGCAATATATTGGTTATCAACATATTGCGAACGTGGCAGGGGAAATGGTCTGGGGAAGATGAGGGGATAGATTCCCGTCAAAACATCACTTTGTCAAGTAATAGAACTCTTTTTCAAGCCCTTTTGTGTCTTTTAACTTTGCTGGTTTGTAATCAGGATTATGCTCACAGCCCACAATCTGGCAGAAATATTTATACCAGTTTGTAAAAGAATTGGGCTTCAGTCTCGACATCTTATCACTATTATATATAAGGTGGGCTATCTTGGCATATTCCAAAACGCTTCTTTTCTTGGCCCTATCAGTCAAACTATCTTCAAGTTGCTTGTAGTAATCGATGTTACCAGTACCAATACCTCTAAACGGCGCTGTAAAATGCTCTGCAAAATCTTTTGGAAGATGATAACTGCCTATCTCATTTCGCAGTGATTCCACTTTCTCCTTGAAATCGTTTTCAAGGTCAATAACTGTCGGCATCTTGCCAAATTCATCCATTAAGAGATCTGCGCTGTAGAGGATTCTACGTTTGATTTCTTTCTTCTGAGCTTCATTGAATACACGGCTGTCAAACGAGTCTGTTAGAAGATTGACGCAATAAATGTATTCAAGTCCTATACGACAGAGAAATTCTTCGTATCTCTCGGCATTACTTGGATGGGTGATACCATATTTCACAAGCAAGTCCAAATAGGTGGCCTTTATCTTCTTGATATTGCATAACTCAGACATGTTGATGGTATATTTCAGGAAGTCGTCACCAATCTTATTAAGAATCAGGTCAAGATTCACAAAATTGTTATAGTAGAGATTGCGAACCTCTTCATTTACCTTGTCAACCACAACAATCATATTGTTATGCACGATTTCTGTTGACATCTTAGCGTAGCAGCAATAGTAATCACGAAACATCCTTTCAGTCATTTCCCTCTCTACTGCAGACATGGATTCATAATCAGATTCATTGGGGACATACTTCGGCATAAAGCCCATATCCTCAACAGTAGTCTTTACCTCCTTCAGTTTTTTTACAAAGTCATCCCATAAGGGTGTTCCTATTGTCATAATGTGTTATCCTGTAATTAATAATATCTACGAAATTTTTGCAATATTTCCCACATTTTGTGGATTTGTATTATCTTGTCTCGACACGTCTACATGTTTCGTAATCTCTGTTGTAATTCCTGAATCCGATGCATTAGATGATCAAAATCCAATGACCTTCCATAAATGAAGTATCGCTGCATATTGGAATAATCCTGTCGCCAGTCATCCTGCACGTTCTCTGGTGGCAGAATGTTAATGGTGTCTGGGTGATGCAATGAGTAGTCCACATATCTTAGCGCATAGTAGGCTTTTCGATGTTCAATGATGGCATCATATAAAGTCTTGTCCGCTAATGCAGACTTACCAAACTCAGAATCCATAAGACGCTCAAGGTCATAGAGATGGCGGGACATCCTGACACTTCGAGGCTTGTCCTTCTGAAATTCCTCTGCCAACAAGAATATCTTCTCCAAGAAAGTACGAGTAGGCACTACAGTTTTGATTCGGCATACAGCATCTGTATCATCATCAGGGAATGTCCCGCATATAAGTGAACGTATTTCACGCTCCTCAACTGGCTCGTCCATAGAGAGACAGCTTATCTCAATCTTCACCCTGGGCGGGATGTAGTCAATCTTCCGAGTGAGAAGACTGTCGTAGTGAAGCACGATGACGGTTGGATCTTTGTCGCTATCAATAGGAACAAGTTCACCTTCCCTGTTTTCTACATGAGTGATGTTCTCTATCTGGTAGCCTGTGATACCCATGGCCTTTAAACGTTCATCAAGTTGACCTGACAAAGTGCTTTGGATATAGGCTCTCGACAACTTGCGCAGCTTATCGCGTTGACTCTTGTTGGACTTATTGACGCCAAAGAATGAATGACTGATAGCCAGGTCAATATCTTCAGAAAATCTTTCAATCAATCCCCAGCCTTTGCTAAGACTGGTACCGCCTTTGAATATCAAGCTTTCTGCACAATCCGCCTGGAATAGTGCCTTTAATGTGACACTAACCCACCAGTCCTTTTCAATTGCCGCCCGTCCAATACCAGGATGACTCTCTTCGGTCTTTTCCAACATGTATGAACGGTCGGTATCGTTATTATTTATCCAAAGTGTTTGTTTCATTACCTTTCTTAATTATAATAGGTGATATCATTTTTCGCATCCATATAGGAACCATCATTAGATCCTGACGAAGCTTGTCTTGTTCTGGTTCCATTCGAATGAGTTTTCTTATTTGAGATAGTTCTGTTTCGCCAACGTTATCCTTACCCAGTGCTCTGAGAGCTTGAACAAGATAAGCCATTAGTGTGGTTTTATATGCAAAATTACGTGGAACACCACGCTTGAATACAATGGTTTGATTACCCAGATTGATAGTTCTACCACTACCGTTAGTAAGGAATGTATAGGTCATTGGGACTTGTGTAGATAGTCCCAATTCATTAAGTGCAGTCTCTCCAACGGGAAGAATCACGGCATTGTCGCGTTTCGCAATACTCTCTGCTATCTGAATTATAGATGGCTTAACCGCTCCAAACCTGCTCAGCTTAGGCCTATAGTAGATGCCCTGAGCCAACTTGACAATTACATTGTCTTCTACGAGTTTAGTCAGCACATTTCCCACAAACTCCACATTATATTGCGGAAAGTCTGTCCTGAAAAGAACATTTCCAGGAGGAATTTCTTCTATGATTTGTCTGAGTGGTTTGTCTTCTGTCATACCTTTGAAATTTTTGCAATATTTCCCACTTTTTGCTGCAAAAGTACAGCTTTTATTTTATACGGACAATTTTTTGCAGAAAGAAATGAAGAATTTAACACTTGGCATTACCTTTTTTCTTCTTGGCTCCCTTGGCGGCGAGAATTTTGTCACCAACTCTCTGGGCCTGTTCTGAGATTCCAATACGGATATAGTTCTCAAAAACCTTTTGAGATTGATGTCCTGTTATACTACGGATTTCCTGATCAGAGAGCACATCTAATTTATATAAGTTGGTGGCTCCACTTCTTCGTGCTGTGTGAGAAGTAATAAGTTCATACTTAGGACGAATAATCTCGCCATGCTTATTCCGTTCAAATAATGGTGCGCCGTTGCGCTTCTCTGCGAGCTTGCTTAATTTGCCAAACCATTTGCGTTCATTCTCAGTAAACTTGGAGCCCGATTTCTTTTTCTTCAACAACTTTGTGTATGTCTTTTCCGATCGTTTCTCAACAGCAGTCAACACTGTGACATATTTCTCTTGGAACGACGGAGTACTTTCTGCTAAGATGGCAGCCACTGCCTTAATCTTCAGATTCATTTTCTGCTCCGATATTTCTGGGAAGTCGTAGTTGTACTTGTCGCATAGTTCATATACCCGATCATCGACTATGGGTACATTGACAGTTCTTCCTGTCTTTTTCTGAATCAATGTAATTTGTCCAAGTCCTTTGTCGTAGGTTACGAAATTTTCTTCACGAAGCCTACAGTAGTCGCTATAACGCTGGCAACTAAAGTAACCAAGAACAAAAATATCGCGGACTATCTCATTTTCACCTGTCAGTTCCAGATTATAAAGAGCATCTATTTCCTCTTCGGTCAGATATATCTCGGCTCGTTTCTCATCTTCCTTCACCGTTCTATCCTTCCACACCTTAAGGGAAACAGCATTCTTGTTGTAGCCCTCCATAGCAGCAAGGTTACAGAGCTTTCGGAAGCAAGTAACATTCTTGTTGATTGTGTTCGGCATAAAATCCTTCTTCTGAAGGAACTGCGTAAACCCGTCGGCAAATGGCTTGTCAATATCATCAAAGGTTACATTCCCGCCACAGTATTCATGAAGATACCTTCCAAATGTTTTCCATACTTGGACGGATCCGGCAGAATACTCAGAATTGCTACCATGACTGATGGAACCATCGGATATGCCTGCAAAGAAGTATTCATAGAACTGTACGACATACTTCCTCGACTTTGCTTCTGCAATCTTTTTAACCTGCTGGATTTCCTCAGTGCCACCAGTAACGATATTGTTCATGGCTTCTTCGATAATAGCCTTATCTTCTTTGGTGTTTATCTTCCCTTCGGCATAAAGCGTATCAACTGCTTTCATCACTCGCATCTGAAGGTCATGAACCTTAGCACCTTCCTCCGTCTGCTCATAACGCTGCATGGCTGAAAAACTACGTTGTGCCTTGTTCCATTCCCTGATGTCAACTTTGATGCCCGTGCAGACATACATCTGCATACCGTTGCGTCTTATCTTAGTGTAAAGGGGTGCTTCGCCCTCTTCTCGTTTTGATCTTAGAAAAAACTGTGCCATATAATTATTCGTTTAACTGGGTGCAAAGGTACAATAATTCT
>CAMJKP010000113.1 GCA_946406435.1 uncultured Prevotellaceae bacterium
AGAATGCCAGCCTGTCACGCTGGAGGTCACGAGTTCGAGCCTCGTACGCACCGCCTAAAAATCGTGAATCTTACAAGCAAAACTGGTGCGTTAGTTCAGTTGGTTAGAATGCCAGCCTGTCACGCTGGAGGTCACGAGTTCGAGCCTCGTACGCACCGCAAAGGTTCTTACAGAAATGTGAGAACCTTTTTTCGTTTTTACTAAATTGTACATTGCAAAGTAAATACTAAATTGTACATTGTAAATGGTAAATTGTACATGATATGATACAAGACATTCAACTTCGCGTATTGCCTCAGATAGCATCTGACTCATCGCTTATCATCAATTATATTGCTGAGGAGAAAGGCATTGATGCACGTACCATCAAGTCTATCCGTATTGTCCGTCGTAGCATCGACGCACGTCAGCGTCAGGTCTATGTCAACCTCACCGTGCGTACTTACGTTAATGAGGAGCCAACCGACCTAGCATATACCGTGACAGAATATCCTGATGTGAGCAATGGCAAGCAGGTTATTGTGGTGGGAGAGGGCCCTGCGGGACTCTTTGCTGCCCTACGTCTTATAGAGCATGGTCTTCGTCCTATTGTCATAGAACGTGGAAAGGATGTGCGTGAGCGTAAGAAAGACCTTGCACGTATCAAATCCGAGCAGAAGGTGAATGATGAGTCTAACTATTGTTTCGGCGAAGGTGGAGCAGGTGCATATAGTGATGGAAAACTCTATACTCGAAGCAAGAAACGTGGTAATATAGAGAAGATTCTGAATGTCTTCTGCCAGTTTGGCGCCTCTACCAATATCCTTGCCGATGCACATCCGCATATAGGTACCGACAAACTGCCTCTCGTCATCGAGAATATGCGAGAGCAGATTAAGAAATCGGGTGGTGAGGTGCATTTCCTGACAAAGATGACGGAACTGCTTCTTAAGGGAGAGAAAGTGGAAGGCGTTCTCTGCCGAAATCTCGTAACTGATGCTGACGAGACCTATCTCGGTCCTGTTATCCTTGCCACAGGTCATTCTGCGCGTGACGTGTATCACTATCTCGCTCATGCCGGCATCCATATTGAGGCAAAGGGAATTGCTGTGGGCGTGCGTCTTGAGCATCCATCACAGCTCATTGACCAGATTCAATATCATAACAAGCAAGGTCGTGGCAAGTATCTTCCTGCTGCTGAATATTCCTTCGTTACGCAGGTTGAGGGTAGGGGAGTATATTCTTTCTGTATGTGCCCTGGTGGCTTCGTAATTCCTGCTGCAACGGGGCAGGAGCAGATTGTGGTAAACGGTATGAGTCCAAGCAACCGTGGAGGCAAGTGGAGTAACTCTGGTATGGTTGTAGAAATCCGCCCAGAGGATATCAAAAGTGAAGAGTTAGGCGATACTAACGATCCGCTTGTAGTAATGCACTATCAGGAGAAGCTTGAGAAACTTTGTTGGCAACAGGGAAATATGAAACAGACCGCTCCTGCCCAGCGTATGGCTGATTTCTGCAAAGGCAAGCTCAGTTACGACCTTCCAAAGTCAAGTTATGCACCAGGATTAGTAAGTTCACCTCTTCATTTCTGGATGCCGAAGGAAGTGGCTGGCAGGTTGCAACAAGGCTTCCAGTACTTTGGCAAGCAGCGTCACGGCTTTCTCACAAACGAGGCTTGTCTGATAGCAACAGAGACACGCACATCAGCCCCTGTGAGAATCACACGTGATGCAGAGACTCTTCAGCACGTCACAATCCGTGGTCTCTTCCCATGTGGTGAAGGTGCCGGATATGCAGGAGGTATCGTCTCTGCTGGCGTGGATGGAGAACGCTGTGCGGATATGCTGGCTGCTATATATAAAAATGAAAAGTGAAAAATACAAGACCCTCTCCCCGCTCCCCCTTAAAGGGGGAGAGCCGGAACGCGAAAGAAGTCTCCCTTTAAGGGAGATTTAGAGGGTCCTGTATTTTTATTTTATAATTTTTTATTAAAAAAAAATATGAAAAGTCTCTCCCTCGCATTCATAATAGGCCTGTTCGCGGGTAGTGCTATTGCTGGGGAATTATCGGTTTTATCGCTATACATACTTCTCGTAGTCCTATTATTTGCAGGCATATTCTTCAGTAGGGAGAATCTTCGCACAATAGCGTTTTTCTTTGCGTTTTTCGTGGCAGGCATACTTCGTATGACCATTGCTGACGTTCCTTTACATATCGACGGTCTTGTGGAGTTTTTTGAGCCGTTGAGAAGACAATTGAGCGATGGAATCGCACATTTTGGCATTTCGGGAGATGAGAATGCGGTGGTCACGGCTATGTCGCTCGGAGATAAGAGCGGTATAAATCCTGAGTTGAAACATGTGTATTCCCAAACAGGAGCCTCGTATGTCCTTGCACTCTCGGGAATGCACCTCACAATTATCTATTTTATTCTTTCGTGGGTAGTGATGCGGACAATGTTGTGGCTATACGTTGTTCCTGAATTATTGTGGGAGAAACTGCCTGTGGAAAACAATCTGCGCTTGCGGAGAGTCATAAAGACGTTTCTTCGCTTACAGCCTTCAGAACAACTGTATCGCAATATCATATCCTTTGCAATATTGCTGTTAATATGGCTCTATGTCATACTCGTAGGGATGTCTCCCTCGGTTGTCCGTTCTGCCATGATGCTTTCAATATACGGAATATCACGAATGCTCTTTAGAAAACATGACGTGATAACCGTACTTGCCCTTACCGCTTTCCTTACACTTATGATAAGTCCCTTGTCGCTCTTCGATGTGGGCTTTCAGATGTCATATCTCGCGGTGTTCGGAATAGGCATGTATATGCCACGATTGATGCAACTTGTTTATAAGAATGATGTCAACTGGTCGGAAGATGCTCCTACGTCCATACTTGGGCGCTTCCTTATGTGGGTGTATGGCAGTCTGGCACTCTCTTTCTCTGCGCAGATAATGGTTCTGCCATTGGTGTTGTTCTATTTCCACACATTGCCTTGCTATGGCTTGGTTAGCAGTCTTGTGGTATCAGTTACGGCAATGCTCATTGTCGGTCTCTCGTTCGCTTTTCTCACCTCCCTGTTCTTGCCGTTTGTGGTTGTAAGTGAGGCACTTGCATATATGCTAAATGCGATGGCACACTTTCAGAACGTATTCCTTGAGCATGTCATCGCACTTCCGTATTCTGTCATTGCCGGTGTCAATATAAACATCTGGCAACTCCTTATCATCTATGTAATCATCTTTTGTCTAAGTCGAATCGCTTTTATCTTAATGCGAACTCGATGAAATTAAGATTAAGGCACCTCCGGTGCTTGGCTTTACAGAAAATTATTCGCTAAGGCTCATCAAGCTAAAGCAAGTTTTTCACGATGACCAGAAAATTTAACTCAGAAAATGATTATCTGCAATTACGTGATAACGCCCTGAAGGGGCAACAGCTACTAGCCCGGGGCATCGCCCTGTGGTAAAATGGAGGGGATAACTAACGCCCTGCAAGGGCAAAAGCTCTAATATAATAATGCTTTTGCCCCTACAGGGCGAAAATTGCCAACCTACATCCACCTAGGGCGATGCCCTAGGCTATGAGTTTATTGGGCTTTCAGCCCGCCGCTGATAATCATATTCAGAAAATTTTAATTTTCTGGTAATTTCCTAAAAATTTTTGTTCCGAAAACAGCAGCTTGCTGCTAAAAAAATGTCGAGTTTGCTATTATTTTACTGCAATTTTCTTTCCCTTCACGATATTGATACCCTTGCTAACAGACTTCTTCTGTATGCCGTTGATATCATATACCTTGTCATTAGCCTTGTCTTCTGCTGAAATCTTATCGATAGCAGTAGTGTTCTTGGCATTATGAACAGGGATGAAATTCACGTCCTTGTCACCATCAACGGTAATGTAGCAGCGTGTGGCATAGCATCCTGTAGCTTCACCGATCTTCGCGAACTTAGAGTCAGCATTGTCTTTTGCAAAGATTCCGTAGATGTTATCGCCGCTCATGATCTTGTCAGCACCGTTAAGTGTTACGGTATATCCGTTTGAAGAGAATGTCAGCTTAGACTGACCAGCCTTGATTGTTGACTCCGCAATAATCCTCACGTTCTGTGGCTCTCCTGTGAAATAGAGAATATATGGAGTGTTAGCCTTGATGCCCTCAGACTTCACGTCCTCGAAATAGAGGTTCATAGCATTACTGTCACCTGAAATGCCAGTAAAAATCTCCAGACGGCAGTCATTGCCGAAGAACTCGTTAATCTTATCTGTTGAGAGGTCGAATGGGAAGCTCACGGTATTCCAGCCGGTAAACATATAGCGGTTCATCTTGACATCTGCAACCTGACCGTCATACTGCTCTACGTTAGTGCCATTGATAGAGCTTATTGTTACATACTTTGACTGAGCCGAAGCGAAGAGGCTCATAGATAGAAGCACAGCTGCAAGAGTAAATTTTTTCATCATATAGTTTATGTTTAAGTTGTTATTGTTTATGGTTGATTATATTCCGTGGCAAAAATACAAAAATGTTTTCACACATCCAAATATTTTCGTGGAAAAGTGCATATATTTAACGTGAGTCCGATGAATTGCTTTGTTTGATGAGTCTTGCGAAAAATAAATTAAACGCAATTATTTCTGAACACAGATTGCACAGATCAAAGGGATTATCTCGCTTGCGCTCGTGATTAATATCCCTATTATCCCGAAAATCTGTGGTTGAACAAATTAATGTCTCAATTAATGTCCAATTAATGTTGCAAGAAAAAAGCCTTACGGCGAAACATTTATTATGACATAAATTAAAACGTTAATTCTGACATTAATATCTTTTTTGAACACGA
>CAMJKP010000114.1 GCA_946406435.1 uncultured Prevotellaceae bacterium
GTACTTCTCGCAGACCTCTATGATGTGCCTGTGGTATTTGCAAAAAAAGGTGAGACAGCCAATAGTACAGACGACAAATACATTTCCCAGGCTTACTCTTTCACTCACAAGAAGATGAACTCCATCTTTGTTTCAAAGCCTTACATGCTTGCAGATGACAAAGTGCTTATCGTTGACGATTTCCTTGCCGATGGTCAGGCTATGAGTGCCCTCATTGATATTGTTCACCAGGCAGGTGGAACTGTTGTAGGCTGTGGTGTAGCCATTGAGAAAGGCGTTCAAGATGGTGGCAGGAGACTACGAGAACAAGGCTACCACGTTGAGTCTATTGCCATAGTAGATGAAATGGATTATGAGAAAGGAACGATAAGGTTCAGATAAAAATCGCCCCCTTCCTGCCCTTCGGGCGGAAAAGGGGGCGTTATTCTCTATTTAAACTGTAAGCTATTCACCGTGCAGATTGATTTCTCCTTAGTTGGAGAGCAGAACACAAGGAACAATGCATGCTTGCCATTATAGTTTTTCAGATTAGGAACTGCAATTGAAACATTTACAGGTTTCTTATCAGTCTGAGCCTCTACAGAGAATGTGCCTATCTTCACACCGCCGTCAGTTTCATTTGGACGGTCAATATACACATCAATAGTACCGCCAACACCCTCTTTGGTAATGTCAAGGAGAAGTTGAAGATTATCCTTGCCAAAAGTCTTTCTGAAATTGAAATACTTATAGCCAATAACAGAACCTGATGTATTATTCACCATCTCGCACTTATTTATTGACTCATCATAAGGATTCTTCTTACCATCATACTTGATACGATTGATATTGGTATGTGAACCATAGTAGGTGACATTTGGATATTCCTGCACAGAAAGCTTTGGACCCATATAATAGCAAGCTATACCTGCAGGATATTTCTTGTAAGGATCAAGTCCCTCTGTACAGAATCCCTCAGAAGTAAACTCTGCCTCTGAGATTCTCACATATCCATCCTTACCCTCCTGTACTTCTACAGTAATAGGAGCCACCATTGCCTGACGAGAATATTCTGAAGTACCAGCCTGACGATGATAGAACACCCACCATTGGCCGTTTATCTCACAGATACTACCATGAGTATTACCACCAGGACAAGCAGTTGCAACTACCGTACCATCAGACAGTCTCTCCCTACCACGACCGTCAATAATCGTACCACCATAAGTCCAAGGACCAAGAGGATTATTACTATAGCAATATGCTAGTGTATAGTTTGTTGTTGGCAAACCGAACTCGCCATCATTTGTGAAACGGCTATAGATAAACACATACTTATCCTTTATCTTACGAATAGAAGATGCTTCGAAGAAACGATAAAGATGATCCTGCTTGTAACCAGGAATCATATCCTCAACAATCTTTGTTCCAGGCTTAACAGTTGCCATTGTCGTAGGGTCAAGCTCTGCAGCATTTGAACGCTCAAAGCCCCAGTAGCCATACACCCTACCGTCATCATCTACGAAACAAGCAGGGTCAAAAGCAAATGGACCTACAGTTGAATCAGGAAATTCCTTACTCCAGTTTACTGGCACAAAAGGTCCATCAGGCCTGTCTGATTTTGCAACAAGACTATTACGCTTGTCATGCTGCACATTTGGATAAAGATAGTATGTTTTCTTACCATTAGCATCCGTAACTACCGTAACATCAGGAGCATACAACACATCTCCTATACCATCTGGATTAAGTTTCTTGCCGTTGGCATCAGTCTTCAACTCAAAGATAACGCCATCATAACGCCAGTTTGTAAGGTCATCAACAGGAGCCGACCATACAACCTGATCTCTACCGCAATAATAATTTATGAGATTATCATGCGAACCATATACATAGACACGCTTCTTTCCCGGAACATCCGGATCATCGAAAACGTATGGCTCACCATCTGGAATAAATTCCCAAAGAGGCAAATATGGATTCTGTGCATTCGCAATATTAGCACCTGAACACATTGCCATCAGCAATAAAGCCTTTGCAGACTTATTGAAATTAAAATTGAACATAATAATATTTAGTATAGTTATTTACGTAAATGTTATGCAAAATTACTAAAACATAATCAAAACCTATGCAATTATACTTTTTTTAACAAGGCCCACCAATCAAAAACAAAACTTTTATAGTAATTTTGCAGCGTTTTGTATTAAATTTGTTTTTCATTAATGATAAAAGCAATTATATTCGACCTTGGAGGCGTTCTTATTGATGTTGACATGAATCGTTGCTTTCATAACATCAAGGCATTAGGAGTAGATGTCGACAGTCTAACCAAGACATCTTCAGAAAGTAATGCACCAGTCTCAACTGTCTGTGAGGGCATTACAATCTCTGGAGCATTACATGAATATCAAATTGGTAAGATACCAACAGATAAATTCATCACAATGATTCAGCAAATAAGCACTCCCGGCACTACTCGACAGCAAGTGCTTGACGCTTGGAATTCGTGTCTTCTAACATTGCCTAAGTACAAGCTCGATTTTGTAAAGCAGCTTCGCAATGAGGGATATGCCACTTATCTTCTCTCCAACACAAACGACGCACATTGGAAATATATCCTTGAAACATCATTCCCTGAACCTGCAGAAAACTATTTCGACAAGCTTTTCCTCTCTCAGGAAATGGGAATGGCAAAGCCAGACACCGAGATTTATGCGGAGGTGCTTAGACAGATAGACACACCAGCAGACGAATGCCTATTCATCGATGATTCAAGTGCCAACTGTAAGGCAGCTGAGACTCTCGGCATTCACACTTACAATGCTCCTATCCATACTGATTGGAGAGAGGAAGTAAGGGAAAAAGCCTCTCTGTCTCCCCTGATGGAAGAGATTTTCAGATAGTATTTATCACTAAAGATGTCGCTTATGGAAAGATTCTAAACGAACCACCATAAGCGACATTTACTATTATAAAGAGTTCCCCCTTGGGACTGGAAGATACTACTTAAACAACATCGTAAACCCGATAACTGCGGCAAATGTTGCAACGGCAACAACAAAGAGGAGGAGAATAGAATGATCGCCTTTGTTCTCAGTCAGACGTTCGCTGATTGAAGGGTCATCATCTTCATCATCTATCCTTACCTTACGCTTGGCATTCTTATCAAGATTAAGAGCTGCAAGCTTACAAGTCTGGCAATCTGCCTTGTTGATATCGCATTTTCCGCAATTATTGAGTGATGTATGTTTATTTGTCATTTTAGAGATGTTAAAATAATAACTTGGTACGATTTGTGATGTTCTTTAATTCTGGAAACGTCTCATCTTTTTGGCTGTTTTGAATCCCCTCATCAGTCATGATGCCCGCATCACTCCTTCTTCGTGAATCCAAAACATCTCAAAAAATCTGAGTTTAAATCGCACCAATTTAATATTTCAACATCACTTAGAAATCAAAATTAACGCCTACTGCAAAAGCATCGTTCTTGCGCTCATAGACGTCTGTCTTTACGAGATCAACCTTTACAATCTCACCTGTTGGAGATGTTTTTTCAACTTGACCTGCAACAGTATTTACGGTACGCTTATCATAGAAATTGTGCATATAGCCCAAGTCAACGCTTATCTTCTCTGTTACGTGGAGACGGACACCTAATACTATCATATTACTGCTAAGATTATGAACCAAGTCTGACATATAGGCATCAGAAAGATCATAATGTGTGTTCTGCCAACCAGCACTTACAGTAAGGAGCTTGGTCGCATCCCACTCTGCACCGAAGAGAACCTCGCGAGTACCACCATCAATAAGATCCTGTTCGTTATTATACTTAACAGCATTGCAGTCATCATAGAAGTGATAACCTGCATTCAAGCGAACTGTCTCGATTGGAGAGTACTGAACACCGAGAGTAAGAGTTCCAGGAATATCATCACGAACGTACTTATTCACCTTATCATTGAACTTATCCAATGCTTTCTGTTCACGAGCAGCCTCGTTCATCTCTGATGAGTTCTCAAGATTCATCTTTGTACGGAACTCATACTTTGCTGCGAAGTTCCACTGATCGTTAAGACGATAGTCTACGCTGATTACAGGAGTATAACCTACACAAGATTGATCTGTAGTCATCTCCATGTCAGCAACCTGTGCATTAATACCATTAATTATAGCTGCTGTGTAAGGAGCTGTGGCTGTCTGATCTACAGATGTATATTTGATATTCTTTACATAACCTGTATAAGAAGCATTGCCAAAAACAGTTCTCAAGCCACCAAACACAGAGAGATTTTCATTAATCTTATAACCTGCACCTACCTGAAAACCAAAATAATACTGACGGCCTTTCATATAAGAATTAAGAGTATAAGTATAAGTTCCTATTGGCATATTATTCTGTTTTGCCAATTGTGAAGGCATTGTTGCCACAAGACACTCCAAACTTCCTATACCCTTATCGAAAGTACATTTTCCACCGCCACCACCTACTGCGAATGAAGCAGAGACAGTCCACTTATCCATAACATAAGCAGCTTGAAAACTTGGAACTATAGGTGCAGAAGCCTGTCCCTTGTAAGTACGTGTAGCCTCACCTAGATAATTCTGGTTAAGAGCAAGAGGTTGGAATGTAGTTGTTGCTATTCTCTGTTGCTCAGGATGCTGCCCAGTCAATCCAAGGTGAAAACCATTTGGCATGAAGCAGACACCAGCAGGATTGGTATAGACACCATCGATGTCGATTACAGCATCACGAGCTGGGTTACGCAAGAATGAAGCACTCTGATTGGAATTAGTCACGAGACCACCTGCCATTGCCTCAGAAGAGC
>CAMJKP010000115.1 GCA_946406435.1 uncultured Prevotellaceae bacterium
TCCCGGGGGCTGTCTGCCCCCTGCCGTCGGGCATCCCCCGAGTGTTTTTCATAGTATCCATGCGGAGTAAACATATCCAGTACGATGTCAACGAAATCAGAAATGTGTGAACCTTTTCAGGAATATGACAACAATTTCAGAATGATGTCAACAAATCCAGTTTAATAATAACCAAAAACTGTAAACCAAAATCAGGAAAAGACAATGCCATAGCCGAGCGTGACGAGTGAGTGGAGGGTAAATCATGCATATAATATTCACATTCTCAATAAGATACAACAATTTAGGTGACGAGTCGGGTGACGAGTGGCGCAGAGTGAATTAGCGCTGTAAGCCTCAATATCCCAACAACTTACAGCGTTATGGGTGACGAGTGACGAGTTTTTTGAAAACTTTTTTTCTGAACACAAGATTGCAATCTCGACATTACAATTTGCATTATTTTTTTCTACATCAAACCACAAAGAGACATAGCGAGAAGTTGTTGTCAGTTCAAGCACCACAAGGTGTGTTTATCTTGAATTAGTCGAATTGACGCTGAAAAGCAGTTATGCCTCCCTTTATCCTCCGTTGTAATTTTGCTTCAAAACCACTTCATCTCTCTTACGGAACTATAGGATCATAGGAGTTACATAGGAGGATGAAGGGAAGAAAAAGGGAGTGGCTATTCTTTCTCAGTATGTATAATTTAGTGTGTCTTTCCTTGTGAGAGGGCATTTTTATAGTAAACTATAAATTTTACCGTTGTGTCTTTTGTTTGTTTCATTCTTTTTTCGTACCTTTGCACTCAAACGACTAAAATATATTCTCTCTTGGAATAAACATTATTTCGAGTACAAACTAAACAATGAACCTCTAAAATTATAATCAACAAAAATACTATGGAATCAGGTATATATGAAAGAATAATCAATCTGCTATTTAGTGAAAAACCGAATAGCCTAGATAAGCAAATTTTTACGTAGATAAGATAGTTATTTAGTCAAAGGACGTAAAATCTTAATATTAGATAGCTATGAAATATATAATAATTGCAATCACGATCCTCATGCTTTCGTCTTGTGGAAGAAATATAGAATCACACCAAGAGAAATTGTAAAGTGAAGCATCATATTAAATATGATTATTATGAGACAAATATTATTTGTAATCGGTTTGATATTTTCAGTTGCTGTTCGTGCTCAACAGCTAATCACAATCACTTGTCCTGAGTGCGGACATGCGATAAAAGTTTCTATTAGTGTAGATGGTGCAACAACTGCTGTACATGAAGATACACCAGTAATTGCAACAAGTAGTCAATGCAAAGCTATAACGACCAAGGGTACACAATGTTCTCGCAAAGCGCAAGAAGGTTCGGAATATTGTTGGCAACATGCTGTTAAGGCAAGAACCAAGCAAGCGACAACTACCACTAAAAGCATACCATCAAAAAGTGCAAATTCTGCAAGTGGTGGAAGATGTCGGGCTACAACAAAATCTGGAAGCAGATGCACTAGAACCGCAAAAAGTAACGGATATTGTTGGCAACACGGAGGATGAGAAAAAAGATTTTTAAAATAATAGAGCTGGATGAGAAGGACTATCTCATCTCAAAGATATACGACAGAATAATGCAAACGGCAATAGTTGTCAGCATTATTCCGCTGATGTTCCGTAATCATAATGTTGTATTCACAACAATAGAATATGTTGTTACGATCCTATTTGTAGTCGATTATCTGTTACGATGGGCAACAGCAGACCTTAGAAGTGGCAAAAAGGGAATAAAACAATTCCTGATATATCCTTTTACCCTGATTGCGATTGTTGACCTCATAACTATACTTCCTGCTATCAGTTATGTGAACGATTCGCTTAGAGTGTTGAGAATATGGCGACTACTGCGAATACTTCGAATTGCCAAGATATTCAAGTATTACGAGCCACTACAGATAGTTTTGGAAGTATTCAAGAAGAAAGTTCCTGTACTTCTGACGGTTGTAGGCTTTGCATTGTTTTATATCTTTGTTACTGCTTTGTTCATGTTCAATGTAGAGCAATCGGTGAACCCAGAAACAGGTGAACTCTTCTTTGATGATTTCTTTGATGCATTATATTGGTCAACATGTACTTTGACTACTGTAGGCTATGGTGACATCTACCCGATTTCAGACATTGGCAGAGTGGTGAGCATGATTTCTGCTCTCGTTGGTATTGCAATTATTGCTTTGCCTTCAGGAATAATTACAGCAGGATACATGGAAGAAGTAAACGAAAGAAAGAATGGGAAGGCGAATACATAATCTGATCTTACTGACACTTGAACTCTATTCTGCTACAGTTTTTTCGCAAGTTACGACAAGACAATCACATGATAGAATAGAGTTGCCTGCTGTCACATCAGCTGATAGTTTGCTTATAGAGCATACTGGGTTTTCTCTGTCCTACAATTTTGACACCAACTGCCCGAATTGGGTAGCATGGAATCTTACGGAAGAAAAAGCATATTCTACACAATTCAAACGTTCGAATGATTTCCGTGGCGATATAATGGTACCGCCATTACACAGGGTTGAGGGCTACGACTACAAGCCAACAGAATTTGACAGAGGTCACATGTGTCCTGCTGGCGACATGAAGTGGAATGCGGATGCAATGTCTGAATGCTTCCTAATGTCAAATATCTGTCCACAGATTCCCGTACTGAATCAGATATGGTGGGAACATTTAGAAAAAGCATGTAGAAGATGGGCAAGTCAAGAACGACGTATTTACATTTGTTGTGGTCCGATTTATGACAAGCGAAGTGAGGCACGTTATATTGGAGAGGAAGTCAAGATTCGTGTTCCAGATGCATTCTTCAAAGTCGTTGTTTCTCTCCAACAAGGAAAAGAGAAAGGCATCGGCTTCTACTACAGAAATGATGATTCTCGTCAAACTATGGAAAGTGCAGCTTTGTCCATAGATCAAGTAGAAGAACTGACAGGATATGATTTCTTTGCAGAGTTACCAGATGAAATGGAGATTCGCATAGAAGCTCAAAATAAATTGAGTGCCTGGAGATGAAAGGTTTCGCATTCATCCAAAGCAGACGATAAATACAGGTTAGCCTTGGATAAGCAATCTACAATATCTGGAGAATTTCCAGAACTGGTCGGAAAATGCGACCAGTTCAAAACATTAAAACATTCTACAACGACTCCCTTATTCTTTTACGTAATATTGAAATCATTACGGTATTAATGCAGGAAGCGGAGCACAATCTCGTTAAAGGCATCGGGATTCTTGTTCGCGATGAAATGTGTGCCAGGGATGATGGAGAGCTCCGCATGGGGGATGGAGCGTGCAATAAGACGGGTATGCTCGTCTTTTATCATGTCGTCATCGCCTGCAAGGACAAGGGTGGGACTTTGAATCTGTGCGAGTTCCGCTGGCTTCACATTGGGATCATTGACCATTAGTCCGAGCATCTCGGCATTCAGTCTTGCCTTGGGACTTCGCTTGGCGAACAGTCGGGCTATACGATAGCCTATCTCTATCGGTATCTGTATCTTTCGCTTCACGCCTGTGGCATCAAGGTTGGCTCCGTTGAGTATCAGCTTGCCTACGCGCTCGGGATGCGTCATGGCGAATAGCATGGCGATATTCCCTCCGTCGGAGAAACCGAGGATATGCGCTTTGTCTATGGCGTGCTGATTCATGAACGCCAACAGATCGTCTGCAAACTGACGGATGGTAAAAGGTGCTTCGCCACGAGGTGTCTGCCCATGTCCGCGAGTATCAATGGCGATGACACGGTAGTACTGGGAGAACGGTTTCATCTGATGCTCAAAATATGTGCCGTCCTCTCCATTACCATGAAGCAGAATCAAGGGGAAGCCGTTTCCCTGTTCGATATAGTGGTGGGTAATATAGCCCCCCTCCATCTCCCCCGAGGGGGAGAGATTTCTATATAGTAATGAGCAATCACTAATAACTGTAGAGGGCATCGCGGATTTTACATTAATTATTTTTATTGTTTACCTTAGTATCTAAACGCCTCCTCCCCTCGGGGAGGTCGGGAGGGGGCTAATATTTCTTCAATCCTTCTTTTAGGAATGTGATATACGCCTCTACGTCCTCGTCATACGAGCGTGGGGTGGCGAGTGGCTTTTCCTCGTTATCCAGGAGCACGTAGAAAGGCTGTGTGTTAGAGCCGAACTTTGTGCGCTGGAGGTAGCTCCACTTGTCGCCCACGGTGCGTAGCTTGCGTGGCTGATTGTTCTCCACTACCTCAATAGGCTCTGGGAGTGGTGTCTTATCGTCAACGAAGAGCTGGATTAGCACATAGTCGTTTGTTATCAAGTCCTTCACGCGGTCGTCGGTCCATACGGCAGCCTCCATCTTACGGCAGTTCACACAGCCATAGCCTGTGAAGTCAATCATCACGGGTTTGCCCGCAGCCTTTGCTGCCTGCATACCTGAGTCATAGTCCTTGTATCGGGCCTCAACGGTCTCGCTCTTGTAGAGGTTGAAGTCCTGCGTGCTCATAGGTGGTGCGAAGGCAGAGACCGCCTTGCATGGTGCGCCCCATAGTCCTGGTACCATATATAAAGCGAAGGCAAAGGAGCAGAGAGCGAAGAAGAATCGCGGTACGGATGTGCGGTGGTTGATGATTTTCTCACCCGTCTCGTCAAACTCGTCCTCATCGTGAGGGAAGCGTATCCAACCTATGAGGTAGCATCCGAGGAGGAAGA
>CAMJKP010000116.1 GCA_946406435.1 uncultured Prevotellaceae bacterium
GACCGTCATCTTTGTACGGAGTTGTTTCTGTCCGGCAGGATAGATGCAATGGTCCTTTATGAATCTGACAATTCTCTTTTCTATATCCTCACTCATCTGATGCCAAAGCCTTCGCGAGTTTCTCTGACTCTGCGTAGCTATGATATTCATCAGATTAAGACGGAATGTCATTGACAGTTCCATTAGTCTCAGCACCATCGCCTTTTCTATCCTAATCACCTCACAATAGGTCTGGGCACTAAATGTTGACGTATAACGTTGCTTGATACCAAAGATATGTTCTGGCTGAATAAGCAACGGAGCCTGTAGGGTTTCATCAATCTGATACGAGTGGTCATCGCTTCTCGTAGATGCCATTACCGTTCCCCTTGCCACAAGAACCAATGCAGTACACGCTTCATTCTCCGATGCAAGAATTGTGCCACGCTTGGCATGGGTATCTCCTATCTGCACATCCTGCTCTATATCCGCAAGCTCGCTACGCCCCATTCCCAGGAACAGAGGCAGTTGCAATAGTGACTGGAGATCATAACCCATAGACTTACTGATCAATCTTATCCTTCAGGGAAGGAGAGTACCAAACATTATTCTGCCCCTTATCATCACTATAGATGAAATAAGCCATCATCTCAGGATGACGCTCAAGCACCTTTTTCGCCTTCTCCATACCAAGTACCATAAATGATGTGGCATAGGCATCTGCCGTAGCACAATCATCAGTGATGACAGTAGCAGAGAGAATGCTATGCTGTACTGGATATCCAGTCTTAGGATCTATAGTGTGAGCATACTTTCTGCCACCCTTGTAATAGAAGTTACGGTAGTTACCACTTGTAGCCATCGCCTTATCGGTAACATTTATGACAGTCTGCAACTCATTGTTTATACTCAGAGAGTCGTCCGTAGGCTTTGTCACTCCTATTCTCCAAGGCAACCTATCTGGATTAACGCCCGATGTGACGACCTCACCACCTATCTCCACCATGAAGTTCTTGATACCAAAACCACGAAGAAGATTTGCAACCACATCCACACCATATCCCTTAGCAATAGCAGAACAGTCGAGCATTACACGTGAATCTGCCTTTACTATCTTATCGTTCTCAAGGCGAACCTTCTGGAATCCTACCACCTGACGGAGGCTGTCTATAACCTTTTCATCTGGATTGACACCATTCTTGAAACCAAACCCCCAAGCATTTACCAAAGGAGCAACAGTTATATCAAAAGCGCCGTCAGTATCGCCGTTTATCTTCTGAGCTAGACGGAAAACATCAAGAAAGAGCTTATCAAGAACCACATCCTCATTTCTGTTGACATGGGTAATGACGGACGTATCATTAAAAGGCGACAAAGAGGCATCCACTTCATTAAGTGCTTTCTCAATATCAGCCTTATGATCCTCTGCACATTGATAGGTGATATTATAACTCGTGCCGAAAATCAAACCCGAGTTACGTTGGTATGGCTCATTCTTATGCCCCATCATAACCGCAACAGCTATGATGATAGCTATGGCAACAAGTGGAAGTGCAAGCTCTATTCTTTTCATCTGAATAATTGTCAATTTTCAATTTTCAATTATCAATTGCATTAAATGCCTATGCTTATATTGAAAGTTCCACCCAAGTTGGTCTTGTCAGAACGACCGAAACCCGGAACATACCAGACATCACCCATGTCACAATCACTTGAAGCGATACGACGGCGATATCTTACAGTCCAACCGAGGTGAACAGGTCCGATTATCTTAGCATCAACGCCAAAGACACCTTCAATCCAATGTGCATAACAACCTTTATCTTCAAACGAGCATGCCTTCGTATCAAGCCATATAGGATCTTTTACTCCAGGATTATGATACTCGAAATCAAATTTAGAATAGCCATATCGGAAACCGACCAACACCTTATAGATGTCATGCTTATTCTTCATTACGTTGAAGTCACAACCTACACGTCCATACAGACCTTTAGACTTGACCGTTTCCTTTGTTTCCGGATCTTTGTGCTCAGCATCACCCCGACCAAGTTCAAACGTAGGGAAATACTTTCCTTTCAGGTTCAATCGGAGAAATGCCTCATACTGACCATAGTCAGACACCTGCCTCTGGATTGCGCCAAACAAATCCACTCCAGCCACCGCTCCTTGAAACAAAGCCGTTGTGTCTTTGGCTACCTCAATCTTTTTCTGAGCTGACAGAGGTGCGCTGTAAATCAGTAAAGCGCTTAGAAGGATGTAGGTAGAGAGAGAAGTGAACTTTCGTAAGGTCATTACTAATATAATCATTATTTACTTTGATTGAATCCAGGAAATGCTTTGTCGTGGTGACTGACAGGACTTTGTGATGATAGCGCAAGGCACAATCCACACCTTCAAAGATAGGTTCATTCGTCTTCGTGATACGAATGGTATCTTCAGCAACTGTGCTATAAGTGGTGTCCTGCAACAGAAAACGATACTCATCCACATCCTGCGTATAGCTCACAGGCAGACTGAAGTTAGAAGAAATCGCCTTCTTATTCATTATTATTGTATCCTTGCCTTCAATATTATTCACAACAACTGTAAGAGTACTGTCATTCCAGTAATTCAAGCTATCGCCTCTGACCAACTGAAAGTCATATACCCCAGCTACAGCATTGTTCATAGAACAGTCTATGGATGTGCATCCTAACAGCAAACCTGCAAAAGCGAACAGGGCAAAGATTACTTTTCGCATCTTATTCCCTCCTCAATCTGATAGTCATTACGTCCCTGAGAAGAACGGCTAATCAAATCGCCCAAGAAGCCTGCGAGGAATAGCTGAGTACCAATCATCATCATCGTGAGAGCGATATAGAACCAAGGACAATCAGTAACAAGACGCTGTGGAACTCCATGATACAAAGCCCATAACTTGTCTGCACCTATACCGAAGGCAGAAAGGAATCCCACGAGGAACACCAACGTACCGAGGAATCCGAACACATGCATAGGCTTTCTGCCAAAGGTGCTCAGGAACCAAAGTGTCAGGAGGTCAAGGTATCCGTTTACAAAACGGTTCCAACCCATAAACTTCGACTTTCCGAACTTTCTTGCCTGATGATGAACTGGCTTCTCTCCAATCTTTGCAAAACCTGCCTGCTTTGCAAGATATGGGATATAGCGATGCATCTCACCATAAACCTCGATATTCTTCACCACCTCCTTACGATAAGCCTTGAGTCCGCAGTTGAAGTCGTGAAGATTATGTATTCCACTCACCTTGCGTGCCGTAGCATTAAACAGCTTTGTAGGGATTGTCTTTGAAAGAGGGTCTCCCTGCTTTCTGTTCTGCTTATAACCAGATACGAGGTCGTATCCATCCTCAACAATCATACGGTAAAGCTCTGGTATCTCATCAGGCGAATCCTGAAGGTCTGCATCCATAGTGATGACTACATCTCCCTTTGCCTCCTTGAAACCGCAATAAAGAGCTGGTGACTTTCCGTAGTTACGACGGAATTTGATGCCACGAACATTCTCCGACTTCTCACTAAGCTCGCGTATAACGTCCCATGAGCGGTCGGTACTTCCATCGTTCACAAAAATCACCTCGTATGTAAAGTTATTCGCCTTCATCACACGCTCTATCCAAGCATACAATTCTGGCAGAGACTCATCCTCATTGAACAGAGGTACTATAACTGATATATTCATATCTCAAAAACTACACCCCACCCTATTCTCAAGGGGGCAGTTACTTTGTCAATTGTTAATAGTTATTTGTCTTGGATTTCTTCTTGCTATGATTGCTATCAACAGACTGCATCCAAGACCAGTAAACAGAGTGTTAGATATCATCGAGAAAGCAACGTCTATCGGACGAAGTGCCGACCAAACCGTAAACTGATCCTCAAAAAGCGATTTCTTCAGACCTGACATCTTTATAGCCTCCTGCATCTCAGGAGTGTCAATATAACTCCTAAAATTAGCAAGCATCATGCCATGATCGAAATACTGGAAGTAAATATACATCACAATGGCAAGTATCAATGACGCATAGCCAAAACAATGCATACTATATGCTGCTGCACGGCGGAAACTCACACGCTTCTTAACAATGTTGTCACGATAGTTCCTCACGCGGAAAGCCACGAACACAGGCACGGCAACCATACCAATCATACTGACCGTCTGCCATGCAGGGTTGCCAAGAGCTGCTATCGAAGCAAAGAGCGTAACACACATTATCACGCCTAGCATAGCACCATCCAAACGGGCAAAAGCCTTCAATTGCTTATATTCCTCAACTGTTATCATTTTCTTATTTGCACTAATTGGCTACAAAGTTACTCATTTTTCAGAACATCACAACATGAAATCACAACAATTTTCTTGCTTTAGGCTAATTTTTTATTTTTTTCACTCGCGCACACGCATTTATAAGGAGAAAGAGGTTTCTTGGCTTGTTAATTAAAGTTAACAACAAACCATTTATCCATTATTCATTATCCATTATTCATTTATTTTTACTACCTTTGCACCCGCAAAAAACGCAAGACGGGCAGTCTTGCACGGCCAGCTCCCTTCGAATCCTCCAGGACG
>CAMJKP010000117.1 GCA_946406435.1 uncultured Prevotellaceae bacterium
ACAAGTTCGTTGTAAATCCGTTGTAAGTCCGCTCTTCCTCCCATGTAAATACCATATAAATACCATTAAAATACCATATAAATACCATAAAGATACCATTAACTATGGTAATTTAAAGGTATTATAATGGTAAAGTTTTGGTGTTTTATTTGGATTATCAACGGAATTACAATATTTCCATACTGAAGAAAAAGAGAAAGACAAACGCCAAAATGTCAGTCGGAAATTCGCGACTGACATTTTTGTCGTATAAAGAATGGCAGATTTTGTCGTTTATGGCATTTGGCACGTTTTTCGCTAAGGGTTTGATGACAACGCGAGTCTCTATTCTATAGACCCCAACGCTAAAACAATAATAATAACAACATAAAATCATTAAGACAATGAACATTAAACCATTAGCAGACCGCGTGCTGATTACTCCAGCACCGGCAGAAGAGAAGATCGGTGGTATCATCATTCCAGACACAGCAAAGGAGAAGCCTCTTCAGGGTACCGTAGCTGCTGTAGGTAACGGCACAAAGGACGAGGAGATGGTACTCAAGGTTGGTGACAACGTACTCTACGGCAAGTATGCCGGTCAGGAGATCGAGTATAAGGGCGAGAAGTTTATCGTAATGCGTCAGAGCGACGTGATTGCTGTATTGGGATAAAAACTTGTGATTTCTAGTAAGACTAGGTCAACTAGGAATACAAGACTATCTAGAAAAATAAAAAGGAAAACAAAAATGGCAAAAGATATTAAATTCAATATTGATGCACGCGACCTCCTCAAGAGAGGTGTTGATCAGCTTGCAGATGCAGTAAAGGTTACACTTGGTCCTAAGGGCCGTAACGTAGTTATCGAGAAGAAGTTCGGTGCTCCACAGATCACTAAGGATGGCGTTACCGTTGCAAAGGAAATCGAACTTGAGGACAAGTTCGAGAACACTGGCGCTCAGCTCGTTAAGAGCGTAGCAAGCAAGACTGGCGATGATGCAGGTGACGGTACAACAACCGCTACTATCCTCACACAGGCTATCGTAACAGAAGGCTTGAAGAACGTAACCGCTGGTGCTAATCCAATGGATCTGAAGCGCGGTATCGACAAGGCTGTTGCTGCCGTTGTTGACTATATCAAGGCTCATTCTGAGCAGGTAAACGACAACTACGACAAGATTGAGCAGGTTGCAACTGTTTCTGCTAACAACGATCCTGAGATCGGTAAGCTCCTTGCAGATGCTTTCCGTAAGGTTAGCAAGGATGGCGTTATCACCATCGAGGAGTCAAAGAGCCGTGACACTCACATCGGTGTTGTTGAGGGTATGCAGTTCGACCGTGGCTATCTCTCAGCTTACTTCGTAACTGATACAGAGAAGCTTGAGTGCGTAATGGAGAACCCATACATCCTCATCTACGACAAGAAGATCAGCAACCTCAAGGAGATTCTCCCTATCCTGCAGCCAGCAGCAGAGAGCGGTCGTCCAATCATGATTATTGCTGAGGACGTAGATTCAGAGGCTCTCACAACACTCGTAGTAAACCGTCTGCGTGGTGGTCTGAAGATCTGTGCTGTTAAGGCTCCAGGCTTCGGCGACCGTCGTAAGGCTATGCTTGAGGACATCGCAATCCTTACAGGTGGCGTTGTTATCTCTGAGGAGAAGGGCTTGAAGCTCGAGCAGGCTACACTTGAGATGTGCGGTTCTGCCGACAAGGTAACAGTTTCTAAGGACAACACTATCATCGCTGGTGGTGCTGGCAGCAAGGATCTCATTGCTGACCGTGTACTCGCTATCAAGAAGGAGATTGAGAACACAACATCTTCATACGACAAGGAGAAGCTTCAGGAGCGTCTGGCTAAGTTGGCTGGTGGCGTAGCTGTTCTCTACGTAGGTGCAAACTCTGAGGTAGAGATGAAGGAGAAGAAGGATCGTGTTGACGATGCTCTCTGCGCTACACGTGCAGCTATCGAGGAAGGTGTTGTTGCCGGTGGTGGTACAACATACATCCGCGCACTCGAGGCTCTTGAGGGTCTGAAGGGTGCTAATGCCGACGAGCAGACTGGTATCAATATCGTTAAGCGTGCAATCGAGGAGCCTCTCCGTCAGATTGTGTTCAACGCAGGTGGCGAGGGTGCCGTTGTTGTTCAGAAGGTTCGCGAGGGCGAGGGTGACTTCGGTTACAATGCCCGTAAGGATGAGTACGAGGATCTTCGTGCTGCTGGTATCATCGACCCAGCAAAGGTTTCTCGTGTTGCCCTTGAGAACGCAGCTTCTATCGCAGGTCTCTTCCTCACGACAGAGTGCCTTATCGTTGACAAGCCAGCTCCAGAACCAGCAATGCCAATGGGCGGTGCTCCAGGTATGGGCGGCATGATGTAATTTCTATGCATTTCCTAAAAGAACTATACAAGACATGGGCAGGTGCTGAGCCTGCCCATATCGAACAACTTCCAGGTGCTGGAAGCAATAGGATGTACTACCGTTTCACGGATGCCCAGGGGGTGTCCGTGATTGGCGTTATAGGTACCTCAAGGGAGGAGAACCACGCATTTATCTATCTCGCACGTCATTTTGAGAAGAGGCAGTTGCCTGTTCCTCATATCCACGCAGTAAGCGATGATGAGATGCGCTATCTCCAGTCAGATCTTGGAAACACGTCCCTCTACGATGCCATAAAGGGCGGTCGTGAGGCAGGTGGCCGATATAACCTTCAGGAGAAGGAACTTCTGATGAAGGCTATCCGTGAGCTGCCAAATATGCAGATTCGTGGTGCCAGAGGACTGGATTTCTCCCAATGTTATCCACAGGAAGAAATGGATGTTGATTCCGTTCTCTTCGACCTCAACTATTTCAAGTACTGTTTCCTAAAAGCTACAGGACTTGATTTCCATGAGCTGAAACTTGAGGCTGTGTTCCGTCGCTTTGCCAATGACCTCGTTCATGGTAATGAGGACAGCAACATCCCAGAATCATCTTCATGTTGTTTCCTCTATCGCGACTTCCAGGCTCGCAACATAATGCTTGACGAGGAAGGAAATCCTTATTTCATCGACTTCCAGGGAGGCCGTCGCGGTCCTTTCTATTATGACCTCGCATCATTTCTTTGGCAAGCTTCGGCAAAATACCCTGACAAGTTGCGTCGTCAGTTGATTTATGAGTACTATAACTCGCTGAAGAACTATACCGAAGTTCCTAACGAGCGTCATTTCATAGCCCGACTAAGTCTGTTCGTGCTTTTCCGCACACTTCAGGTACTCGGAGCATACGGTTTCAGAGGTTATTTCGAGAGGAAAAAGCACTTCATCGACAGTATTCCTCCGGCAATAGAGAACCTCCGTTCATTGTTAAAGCATCCAGAGGCATTCCCATACCCATATCTTCTCGAGGTATTGCAGAAACTGACAGAATTGCCACAATTTGCCCCTGTTAAGGAAGAGGTGGCTGTTCGTGCTGATGGTTATAAGACAACCGACAAGAACATCTATGAGGCAAATCCACAGGATGGTCCTGCTACGTTCTCAAAATACGACGGCAAAGGACCTTTGGTAGTCAAGGTGTTCAGTTTCTCTTTCCATAAGGGCATCCCAGAGGATGATAGTGGTAATGGTGGTGGATATGTTTTCGATTGCCGAAGCACTCACAACCCTGGACGTTATGAGCCTTACAAGAAACTGACAGGATTGGATGAGCCTGTAATCCGTTTCCTTGAAGATGACGGAGAAATCCTCACCTTCCTTGATTCTGTGTATAAGCTTGCCGATGCCCACGTAGCACGTTATATCCAGCGAGGCTTCACAAGTCTTATGTTCTCATTCGGATGCACAGGCGGTCAGCATAGATCCGTGTATAGCGCCCAGCATCTTGCAGAGCATATCCATAAGAAATTCGGAGTGGAGGTAAGGATAACGCATAGGGAGCAGAACATTTCATCCGTTCTGAAAGCATAACGCCGTCCCAAATTGATAGTACGATGTTGACAACATCGGACTACCCATTTGGTAAGGATGTTTTATAGTCCTTTCTTTATAAAAACAGGCTACACCTTTTATTATATA
>CAMJKP010000118.1 GCA_946406435.1 uncultured Prevotellaceae bacterium
ATTAGTCAATGGTTTTCCACTCTGTCGCACTATCCAAGAACAGGCGACAGAGTGGAATATAATTAGTCTCGCTTAAAAATATCGCGGGTATATACCTTGTCAAGTACATCATCAAGAATTGAGTCATAACGGTTTGCTATGATTGCCTTTGATTCTGCCTTGAACTTTGCCATATCATTCACGACTACAGATCCGAAGAATGTGCTGCCATCCTCAAGTGTAGGCTCATAGATGATAACATTCGCACCCTTGGCCTTGATACGCTTCATAATACCCTGAATAGCAGACTGACGGAAGTTGTCTGAATTTGACTTCATCGTCAGACGATATACACCAATAGTACATTCCTTCTCCTTACTTGCATCCCATTGTCCGTTCTCGCTATAATAACCAGCCTTTTTCAATACTGCATCTGCAATATAGTCCTTACGAGTGCGATTTGACTCTACGATAGCCGTCATCATGTTCTGAGGCACATCCTGATAGTTGGCAAGAAGCTGCTTTGTATCCTTTGGAAGACAGTAGCCACCATATCCGAAAGATGGGTTATTGTAGTGTGTGCCGATACGTGGATCAAGTCCGATACCTTGAATAATAGCCTGAGAATCAAGTCCCTTAACCTCTGCATAGGTATCAAGTTCGTTAAAGTATGATACACGGAGAGCAAGATATGTATTGGCAAAGAGCTTAACAGCCTCAGCCTCCTTCATGCCCATGAGGATTGTATCAATATCTTCCTTGATAGCACCTTCCTGCAGAAGAGATGCAAATGTCATGGCAAACTCCTCTGCCTCAGGATTGCCTATTGCCTGAATAGCAGCATTCTCCTCATCCCACTTCTTATCAGCACCTGTTGGCAAGCTCTTTGGGAAGCCAACAATGATACGTGAAGGATAGAGGTTATCATAAAGAGCCTTGCTCTCACGAAGGAACTCTGGAGAGAAGAGCAGATTGAAATGCTTGCCTTTGAGAGCTGGATCTGTAAGGAACTTGAGAGCATACTTTACATAGAGTGAACGTGTATATCCAACAGGAATGGTTGACTTGATAACCATCACAGCATCAGGATTAACGCTAAGAACGAGGTCTATTACATCCTCTATATGGTGTGTATCGAAGAAGTTCTTAACAGGGTCATAGTTAGTAGGTGCAGCTATGACAACATAGTCAGCATCTGCATAAGCACTCTTTCCATCAAGAGTGGCAGTAAGGTTCAATTCTTTCTCTGCGAAATATTTTTCAATATACTCGTCTTGAATTGGCGAGATACGGTTATTGATTTTCTCTACCTTTTCAGGTATTACATCAACAGCCGTTACCTGATGCTTCTGTGAAAGAAGCGTCGCAATACTAAGTCCTACATAGCCTGTTCCGGCTACTGCAATCTTAAGGTCTTTGTAATCTCTCATTGTTTTTTGCTTTTTATACTATAAATCTAAATTTTACATAATGAATTACACAGCAATATCATAAATATCACTGTGTCTCAACTGGTTATTTGTATCGAATTAAGCTACTTGGGAATTTTTCCGAAGAGCATAATTTCGGACAAAGGTAATGCTTTTTTGCGAGAAAAAAGCATAATCGACGAGAAAATGTGGCTTTCTTTCAAAAATAAAGTACAAATGAATGTTTTTTCGTTGATATATTAGGATATATCATTTATTTATAGTACCTTTGCACATAAACTATTCAAAAAAGATTAAAAAGGTAAAGAGATATAAAGAAAAAGATGTTTAGCAAAGAGACTTACATAAAACGTCGGGCTGTTCTGCGCGAACTTGTTGGCAATGGAATCATCGTACTTTTCGGTAACAACGAATCCCCTTGCAACTATCCGTCAAACGGCTATTATCCTTTCCGTCAGGATTCATCATTTCTCTATTATTTCGGCCAGAAAGAGATAGGACTGATTGGCGTCATCGATTGTGACAATGGTCAGGAATGGCTTCTTGGTGAAGATGTGGATGTTGAGGATATTGTGTGGTACGGTTCTGTACCTACCATCTCCGACCTTGCCTTTGAGGTTGGCGTTAGCAATTCTGCTCCTTGGAAGAAGATTGAGGATATCATTTCCGAAGCAAAGCGTACTAATCGCAAGATTCATTTCCTGCCTCCTTATCGTCATGATAACCAGATTCAGATTATGGATTTGCTCGGCATTCATCCTTACAAGCAGAAAGAGGCAGCTTCACTTGAACTTATCAAAGCCGTAGTGAAGATGCGCTCAAAAAAGACTGCCGAGGAGATAGAGGAACTTGAGCGTGCAGCCGTAATAGGCTATGAGATGCACACCAAGGCTATGCGCATGATTCGTCCGGGAAGGACAGAGAAATTCATTGCCGGCCAGATTGATGGTGTGGCTCATTCTCTTGGCTCACACGTAAGCTTTTCAACAATTTTCTCTCAGCATGGCGAGATAATGCATGGCAATCCTTCGCTGAACAAACTTGAGGATGGTCGTCTGGTGCTTTGCGACTGTGGTGGCGAGACAATGGATCATTATTGTTCAGACAATACCCGCACGATGCCTGTAAATGGCAAATATACCCAGCGTCAGAAGGAAATATACGACATAGTAGATGAGTGTCACGACCTTGCCTTGAGTATAGCCAAACCGGGAGTAAAGTATTTTGACGTGCATCTTGCCGTCTGCCGATTGATGACAGAGCGTCTGAAGGAAGTCGGTCTTATGAAAGGTGATGTAGACGAGGCAGTAGCAGCTGGAGCTCATGCTATGTTCCTTCCTCATGGTCTTGGTCACATGATGGGTATGGACGTGCATGATATGGAAGGTCTTGGGCAAATCTACGTAGGCTTTGACGAAGAGACACGTCCTAACCTCGAACAGTTTGGAACTAACTGTCTCCGCATGGGCAGACGACTGGAAGAAGGCTTTGTCGTAACCGATGAACCAGGCATTTATTTCATCCCAGCCCTTATTGACGATTGGCGTTCTAAAGGCCATTGTAAGGAGTTTATCAACTACGACCTTCTGGAAACCTATAAGGACTTTGGTGGCATCCGCATCGAGGACGACCTCCTCATAACCAAGGACGGCTGTCGTTTCCTCGGAGAAAAGCGTATTCCATACCACACCAAAGATGTGGAGGAGTATATGGAAAGAAACAAGGAATAAAACAAGTTTTATTCTATTTGGAAAGTAAATTAGAAACAAATTAAATCAGTAAATTACAAACAATAAATTAAGACATTAAATTTCTATGACTAAGGATGAATACATGGAAATGTATAATGTGGTAGGAGCAGCAATGAAAGTACACGAAGTTTTAGGTCGTGGACTTGAGGAGGCTATCTACCAAGAAGCCTTAGAAATAGAAATGAGAAATCGGGATATGATTCCAGAGCGAGAGAAATCTATTGATTGTTTCTACAGAGGAACCAAACTCAAGAAGCATTATGTAGCCGATTTCTACTACAATGGTATAATCATCGAACTAAAAGCTGTCAGTAAAATCCTTCCAGAACATAGGGCGCAGCTGTTCAACTACATGAGACTAACTCATACCAACAGAGGCTTACTTATAAATTTCTACGGAAAGCATCTCTATGCAGAGCGCTATTGGTATTTGGAAGACGTAGATGATTTCATTCTCCTTACAGAGGATAATTTCAAAGATTATATTGAGGAATAAATCTCAAAAATAAAAATTTACTGGTTTTAATTTACTGATTTAATTTTCTCCCAATTTACTTTCCACCCCTCCGCGCAAGCGGAAGCCTTTTAAAAAGAACAACATTTAATTTCAAAAAAAGATATGAAGAAGATTTTATTTCTCGCCGCTATGGCAACCCTTTCTCTTGCAGCAAATGCAGAGGATGAAAAGAAGGATTCGGTGAATCCTAACAAACCGGTATTTACAACAATCATAGAGAAT
>CAMJKP010000119.1 GCA_946406435.1 uncultured Prevotellaceae bacterium
AACTTGCGCGCAGGGAAGTCGGGCATGAGAGTGGAGCAAAGGTTTCTGTCATAACAGGTAATGATATCTATGTATATTATACCGACAGCGACAGGATAATGAAAAACGCAAAGAACTATCCTGCGGACTTTGAAAACAATGGTGAGAATGTAGCGTTGCAGGTATATTCGAACATTCAGGAATTCATGCTTCGTAGTGGAAATGCCTATGTAAAGGCTACAGGATGGCGAGTGGTATGCGATGTGCCTTTGCGTGACGATACCGTGCTCCTCAAGGCTGTGACGGGCATATCTATCTTTACGCTTCTTCTGCTGTTCTTTGTTATCATACTGGCTATTGTGATAACCGTAAACTGGCAGTTGCGCCCTCTTGGCAAGATAGCAGATGCTACAGATGCTATTGCTCAGGGAAAATTCGACACTCTGTTGCCTAAGGTGAAAGGACATTCTGACATTGCGCATCTGCGTGATTCTTTTGTCTCTATGCAGCAGGAACTTGCCAGATATATTGAAGACCTGCGTGCCACAACTGAGAAGAAAGCCAATATGGAGCGTGATCTCCATATCGCAGCAAAGATTCAGCAGGGTATGCTTCTCAAGGTGTTCCCAGCCTTCCCCGGACGTGAGGATATCGATATCTACGGAATGCAGAGGGCTGCAAAGGAGGTCGGTGGTGATATCTTCGATTTCCTTATGCGTGACGATAGGCTTTATTTCCTCATAGGCGATGTTTCTGGCAAGGGTGTTCCTGCATCTTTGTTTATGACTGTTGTCGGACATCTCTTCCGCAATGTTGCCCGTTACAGCACTAGTGCATCTATTATTGTAGAGGCTATCAATAACGGACTTGCCGAAGGTAATGACGAGGATATGTTCTGTACTCTCTTCTGCGGTGTGCTTGATATGCAGACGGGTAGGGTAGAGTTTTGTAATGCCGGTCATAATCCTCCTATCTGGATTCATGAGGGCAATACTTCCTTTATGCATCCAGAGGTAAATCTTCCTACAGGTGTGCTTGGCGACTTTGAATATAAATCAGAAGAGATACAGCTCTCTGAAGGTGATGCTCTGTTCCTTTATACCGATGGTGTAACTGAGGCAGAGAATAGTCAGAAGGCTCTCTTTGGTGATGCTTCTACGCTCGCTATGGTAGATCTGCTGAAAGATGTACCTATGATGGATATGGCTGATGGCGTTGTCGATGCTATCAGACGATTCGTTGATGACTATGAGCAAAGCGATGACCTCACCATGCTTTGCCTGCGTTGGAGAGGGAAGAAGGCTGTTGATTAAAGGTTAGTGGTTAGAGTTTAGAGGTTAGGGATTAGAGGTTAGTGTCTCGTTAATCTCCCATTATGCTATCTCTATGCCGAGGCATTTACTTCGCTTTTGAATCGAAGGCAGAACGAAGAAACATAAATACTCTACTTGCCAAGATTATAATAATTTTAAGCAAATATTTGGAGAAATCAGAAATTATGTTTATTTTTGCAAACAGAAATATGAACATTATTATTAACCTTTTAAACTTTAATAACAAGAAACAGAAAGAACTCATTAGAATCAATTAGACGAACGGTAACGTTCCCCTATGCTGATGATTGTCTCAGACTTTCTTGGCAAGAGTTAATTAAATAATTAATAATCTTTGGGTGAGCAACTACCGATTCTCTCGACATAATATAACATAGAGCTTTTGCTCTTGTTCTCTCCTTAAGAAACCGCCAATTTCAAGTTACGAGAACAAGTAGTGAAGAGTTCAATGTCCGTTTAGGGCATGGGCTTTTCCGTAAACTTGTCAGTAACGCGGTGCTTGGCGGTACCTTTAAGGAGAACGAGGATCTCGGAAGGTCTGCGCTCTTTTTTTCATTTATTTCCTACTATGAAAAAGATCTTTACACTTATTTTATTAAGCATGATTACCTTTAATGCAATTCATGCAGAAATCACTTGGAATCTATCTGATGATGGTACATTAACCATTTCAGGAACAGATATGCCAAACTATTCCACGAACAACCAACCATGGAAATCACAGAAAGGTGCAATCCAAAAAGTAGTAATAGAAAATGGAGTGACAAACATAGGACGGTACGCTTTCTATGCTTGCAACAATCTCATCGCTGTCGCTATCCCAAGTTCTGTAACGAATATTGGAGATAGGGCTTTCCGTGGTTGCTCAGGTCTCACCTCTATCACTATCCCAAACTCTGTGACGAGTATTGAAGCGTTTGCTTTCAGGAATTAAATTAATAAAGCTTGAACGTGAAATGCAGTTCCTCGATGCTGAAATGCATAAGGCTATCCTCCTGTTCTGGGAATCAAATTTGCAAATACACAATCAGGAAATGTTAAATAAATATCAGAACAATGAAAAAGGAATTTTTATGGAGTTTGGTGGCTATGGCCATGACATCGACAATGAGTTTGAGTTTCGTATCATGTGACAATGGTGATGATGACAACGTCAGCAGTGGCGTTGACAATGTATCAGCTCTGACTGGTATTATCGACAAGGAGAGCGGTCTGCGACTGAAATCCTTGGGCGAATATACTGTGAATTACAACAATGAGGGGTTGTATGATTCCATCGCGCACAATGGTTATTTGGATGATTATGCTTTCCAATATGGTCCAAACAAGATTCGTAAAACGCATGATGCATTTTACAACTATGTGACCGAATTTGCCGTGAACTACGACAAGATGGGTAGGTTGACATCTTATGAAAGCCATGAGACCGGCGACTGTGTTTACTTTGAAAGCAAATGGAATGGAACCGGTTCGGCTACTTACACATACGACAACGAAGGACATCTGACATCCATGACCCAATCAGGAGGGGAGGATGGTATTGAAAAGGGTGAGACATATACCTCCAGTTGGATAGAAAAGGTCACGTTGACTTGGGAAAATGGTCTATTGAAGGAAATAGCGTACGAAGATATCGGCTTAGAGAATGCACGGACATGGTCGGCTGTATATACTTTCGGTTACGACACGGAATATGTGAATAAGTACAAGCAATGGGTTTACTTCTACGTCTTCGGCGATAACAATACCATTTTTCTCCCCTATCTCGGACTGATGGGCATAGGGCCAGACAAGTTGCCTTCATCCGTTACCTTTACCTATAAAGACAAGTTAGGTACTATCGGAAACGACGGCACAGAGACTTATCCATGCAGTTACGAATTCAATGCCGACGGTTCTGTAGCCAAGGCCAACGGCTGGGAGTACACCTACGAATATGCTACTGGCAGCAAGTAATTAGTTTTTTTTACCAATTAAACATTTTGATATGAACAAGGTTTTTTTGCGTCTGATGACCATCATGATGGCCACGACAATTAGTGTGAGTTTCGTGTCTTGTGACGATGATGATGACAACGGCAACAATGGCGTTG
>CAMJKP010000120.1 GCA_946406435.1 uncultured Prevotellaceae bacterium
GGACCATTGCATCTATCCTGCCGGACAGAAACAACTCCGTACAAAGATGACGGTCCTGGCAAGGGAATTAGGCTGTTCTCGGTTAGAGGTGTCGGAAGCTCTTCACCGCCTTGAAGAAAAACAACTGCTGATAGTCAGGCGCACTATAATTGAGATACCGATGTTGCAGTTGCTGTAAAATTGCTAGTCGTTCTAGTATTACTAGTGCCACTAGTTTGTCTAGAAAAAATAAAAAAAGAAATACATATCATGGTTAATCCATTTTTTGAGAAATATACAACCCCACATCAGACTCCACCTTTCAACCTTATAAAGATGGAGCATTACGAGGAAGCCTTTATGGAAGGAATCCGTCGTGATGATGAACATATTGATAAGCTCATTAATAATCCTGAGCCTCCTACATTCGATAATACTATAATCGATACAGAGGATGATAATGGTTATTATGATCTTCTTGACAATGTTTCCACCGTCTTCTTCAATCTCCTTTCTGCGGAGACCAATGACGAGATGGATGCACTTGCACAGAAGCTTCAGCCTATTCTCACTAAGCATGCGAATGATGTACGTTTGAATAAGCGACTCTTTGAGCGTATCAAGGCTGTATATGATCTATATAACAACCCAAAGGAAGGTGCTCCTGCTCCTCGTGAGCTGACAGCAGAGGAACAGCGACTTTTAGAGAAGAGCTATGACGGATTTGTTCGTTCTGGTGCTTTGCTTGATGAGGCTGGAAAGGATAAGCTTCGCGCTATAAGTGAAGAGGCTAGTATGCTCGGATTGCAATTCTCTCAGAACCTTCTGAAAGAGAAGAAGGCATTCAAGCTTCATATTACAGATGAGGCTGACCTTGCCGGACTTCCTGACACGCAGATACAGGCTGCTGCTCTTGCTGCTAAGGAAAATAATCTTGAAGGATGGGTGTTCACCCTCGACTTCCCAAGCTATTCACCTTTCATGCAGTATTCGGAGAAACGTGAGCTTCGCAAGAAGATGTTCATGGCTTACAATACTGTTTGTACCCATGATAATGAGCAGAACAATATAGAGATTTGTAAGCGACTTATCAATCTGCGTCGTGAGCTTGCACAGCTTCTTGGATATGAGACCTATGCTGACTACGTGCTCAAGCATCGTATGGCGGCAAATATACAGAATGTGTATAAGCTCCTTGACCAGCTTGTGGAGGCATATAAGCCTACTGCCCTGAAGGAAAAGGAAGAACTTCGTAATATGGCACGTCAGACTATGGGCGAGGACTTTGTGCTTGAGCCTTGGGATGCTCCGTACTATTCTCATAAGCTTCAGTTGCAGAAATATAATGTCGATTCGGAGATGGTACGTCCATATCTCGAATTGAATAATGTCATCAAGGGTGTCTTCGGACTTGCTACACGTCTTTACGGTATCACATTTAAGGAGAATAAGGATATTCCTGTATATCATCCTGACGTTAAGGCATATGAGGTATTTGATAAGGACGGTTCATATCTTGCCGTTCTCTTTGCTGACTTCCATCCTCGTAAGGGAAAGCAGGGTGGTGCTTGGATGACGGAGTATCAGGGACAATGGATTAACCTGAAAGGCGAGAATGTGCGTCCTCATGTGAGTGTGGTGATGAATCTTACAAAACCGACCGACGAGAAGCCTGCCCTCCTTACTCTTGGAGAGGTTGAGACTTTCCTTCATGAGTTCGGCCACTCACTTCATGGAATGTTTGCTAATACCCGTTTCTCAAGTCTTTCTGGTACAAACGTGTGGTGGGACTTTGTTGAATTGCCTTCACAGTTCATGGAGAACTACTCCCTTGAGCGTGAGTTCCTCAATACCTTTGCCTTCCACTATCAGACAGGAGAGCCAATGCCAGACGAACTTATCCAACGACTTATTGATGCACGTAACTTTGGTGTTGCATCTGGATGTCTGCGTCAGGTTAGTTTCGGACTTCTCGATATGGCATACTACACCAAGCGTGAGGCTTTCGATGAGGATCTTATCAAGTTTGAGAAAAAGGCATGGGAGAAGGCTATCATTGGTAAACAGCTTGAGAATACCTGTATGACAGTTCAGTTCTCTCATATCATGGCTGGCGGATATGCTTCTGGCTATTACAGTTATAAATGGGCAGAGGTACTCGATGCTGATGCCTTTGCCGTATTCAAGCGTGAAGGTATCTTCAATCAGGAAACAGCACAGCGTTTCCGTGACTGTATCCTCTCGAAGGGTGGAACAGAACATCCTATGACACTCTATAAGCGATTCCGAGGTGGTGAGCCTACGATTGATGCGTTGCTTGAGAGGAACGGAATAAAGTGATTTAATATTTGACTATATACTAATTTACTATTTGTCAACTATGGACAAGCAGAAAATTCTTGATGGACGATATATGCGTATGGCTGCTATATGGGCAGAGAATAGTTACTGTAAGCGTCGCCAGGTGGGAGCCCTTGTTGTAAAGGACAACCGCATCATAAGTGATGGTTACAATGGTACGCCAAGTGGCTTTGAGAATATATGTGAGGATGATTCCAACGTGACTTATCCTTATGTGCTTCATGCTGAGGCCAATGCTATCACGAAGCTTGCCCGTAGTCATAACAATAGTGATAAAGCTACTCTCTACGTTACTGATTCCCCATGTATTGAGTGTGCCAAACTTATAATTCAGGCAGGCATCAAGCGTGTGGTTTATGGTCGTGACTATCGTCTTTCTGATGGAATTGATCTCCTTCGCAGAGCTGGTATTGAAGTTGTAAAAAATGAGATAAATGAAGAATAGATATATGCCTCTTCTGATGGCTCTATGTGTAGTCATCGGTATTGTGATTGGAACGTTTTATGCCAACCACTTCTCTGGTAACAGATTGAACATCATTAATTCGGGCAGTAACCGTCTGAATAACCTTCTCCATATCATTGACGACCAGTATGTTGATACTGTAAATATCAATGACCTTGTAGAGAAGGCAATTCCGCAGATACTGTCGGAACTCGACCCTCATTCTGCGTATATCTCCGCAACTGATGCTCAGAATGCAGCTGACGACCTTAAAGGTTCTTTCTTCGGTGTGGGCATTGAGTTTGTCATTGATGAAGATACCATTCGTGTTC
>CAMJKP010000121.1 GCA_946406435.1 uncultured Prevotellaceae bacterium
GGAATCTAAGGATAGCTTGGCTCGAAAAGTTTATGAATCTATCTGTGCTTTTCTGAACCGCAGAGGTGGACATGTGGTATTAGGAGCAAGGGATAATGGGGAGATTGTAGGTGTCAATCCTGTCAAAGTCCAGGAGCAGATAGACCAGTTGGCTAAAGACATGAATAATCCTCAGTTGTTCAAGCCCACCTATTATTTGACTTATGAACCACTGGACATAGACGGGAAGATAGTTATTTATTTCTATGTCCCTGAGAGTAATCAGGCTCATAGCTATAAGGGAACATATTACGACCGTAATCAGGATGGTGTTTTTGAATTGCGTAGCACCGAGCAGATTGCAAATCTGTTTATCCGTAAGAGTAAGATGAAGACAGAGGATAGGGTTTATCCGATGTTGGGAATGAAAGATCTCGACGAAGAAGCATTTGAAGAACTAAGAAAGGGAATTCGTATTGAGAACTCAAAACACCCCTGGCTAAATCTATCAAACGAGGAAATCATACGTTCTGGTGAACTTATTGCTGTAGACCCTGAGACAGGTAAGGAGGGACTGACACTGGCTGCTATTCTGTTGTTTGGAAACAGTCATGCCATTGCCACCGCCTTGCCATCATACAGAATAGATCTCTTGTGTCGTGTAAACGATACAGAACTATATGATGACAGGGAATTGCTAAGTTGCAATCTGCTGAAGGCCTATCCTGTCATGATGGACTTTATCAAGAAGCACTTGCCCGAACAGCCATATATCGAAGGAATACAGAGATTCAGCCTGCGTGACAGGATTCTGAGAGAGGTTGCCTTAAACCTCATTATCCATCGCGAGTACAGCAGTGCTTATCCTACAACATTTACTATTTATCGTGACCGTATTGTTACAGAGAATTGGAACATCCCGTATGTCTATGGGCCGATCAACCTTCAGACTATGCGTCCGCACCGAAAAAATCCAAAGATAGCTAACGTGTTCTCTCAGATGGGTATCGTTGAGGAACTGGGTAGCGGTATGAGGAAGATGTTCAAGTATACTCCACTGTATGCTAATGGGAAGGAACCCATCATAGAAGAGCAGGATGTTTATCGTATTGAGATTCCTTATGTTCCCACTTTACATCCCCCTATTGACGAAAGTGGGAAGAAAAGTACATTGAAAAGTACATTGAAAAGTACATTGAAAGGTACAAGGAAAGATATTGTGGAGATTATTTTGAGCTCTCCTTATATAACAATTCTACAGATAGCAGAACAATTAGGATTAAATGCAAGAGGCATTGCTAAGCATATAAAGAATCTTCAGGACGAAGGTATTATTAAGCGTATTGGCCCAGACAAAGGTGGCCATTGGGAGGTAATAGAAGAAAGATGATATATTTACCAATTTTAGTAGTAGCTTATACATGTGGTATTCTTGTCGCAGCTATCGCGAAAAAGAAATATCAACGTGCCATTTTGTGGACTGGTGCGCTGATACCATTCTTTAGTATACTGCTGTTGATAGGTTTGGGGTTGTATAAACCTGACAATTTTAGTAGTCTTTTTGGCGTATTCTTGGCCTTGGGCTGTTCTGGACTGATGGCTTGTATGGCAGAGAGACAGTTCCCTACACGGCTGAAAGTACAGAACGACCAATTCACAAACCAAAATCAATCTTCAGAATCGGAAGAAGTTAGTCCCCTGAACAAGGTGAAGTTACCAGCTAAGCTTGATACGCAACTTGCTCGTGACGTTTTCTCTAAAGCAATTGAGGCTGGACTGATGAAAGAAAAGGGCAATCATTACAAGTGGTTAGGCACAAAAGTACAACTGGCATATATGTGTGGTCGTATTTATTGTGAGGATAGCCCCCAAAATGACCAGGTAGAAGATAAGGATATCTGGAAATTTGGACGAACAGAGTTCTTTCCCGACTCCGATTTGAATGAATTGTTTGAGGTGACAGACTTGGCACAATCCCGACAAAACAGAAAAGACAGTCCTGTACCACAGGGAAGTAATAAAATAAATGTTTTTTTTGAGTAGCCGTTTGGCTACTCTTTTTTGTTTATAATCAGTGAGTTATGGGACTTTGCATAACTCAATCCAAACTTCATCCTAATACTATTCAAACATATTATGCGGTGTTAGACAAATTCTTCCTAACACCACACCTTTGACGAAATATGTACCTTTGCCGCCGTTAACGCAGATGCAATGTGCACAGTTGCACTGCACAATATTAACCAGGTTAAGGGCTTGAGTGTGCATCGAGTTCCTAAGCCATAAAACATTTTTAGTCATGAAATCAGAAAAAAGTGGTTTATCGGAGAAGGAACTGCTTGAAAAGATTCTTTCCAAGCTGGAGCAACTGTCAAATTATAAGCAGCTCTACAGCAATAAGGAAGCTATGGACATGTTAGGCGTTAAGGACAAGTACATGAAGAAGCTTCGCGACAATGGCTATATAAGTTATTCGCGTGAGGGAGACAAGTACTGGTACACCCAGAATGACGTAAACATGTTCCTGCGTCGATTCCATTATGAGGCATTTACCTCCAATCCCAATTTGCCGAGGCAGGAAGGAGGTGAGCTATGATGAATAATACAAACATTATCGACCACTCTTTCAACGAACTGCTGAATACAGAGCCTGTTAATGGCGGCGGATTCGTGGTTGAACCGATGAACAAGTGCATTGATGAAGCTCACGAGTTACCACCGTTAGTTTCCCTTTATTCTGACATCGTGCTCGAAGGTGACCTCTGTGTCATCTTCGGGCAGTCAGGCATCGGCAAGACTATCTTTGCTATGCAGATAGCCAGATCTATAGCTGAACACGGCAAACGGGTATTATACGTAGACTGTGAGATGACACCCCGTCAACTTGGCAATCGTTACGAGACAGCCAATTTTCCTCCTACTTTTCTCCGTGCCGAGATGGATAAGGAGCATCCTGCAGAGGATGTACTTAAAGGGATAGAGGAGGTGGCTGCTGCCAATCATGTGGACGTGGTGTTTATCGATAATATCACCGCCCTTGGGCAGTCGC
>CAMJKP010000122.1 GCA_946406435.1 uncultured Prevotellaceae bacterium
TCTTTCTTCGGTGTGGGCATTGAGTTTGTCATTGATGAAGATACCATTCGTGTTCAGAATGTTATTGCTAACGGACCTGCTGAGCGTGCGGGAATCCTTGCCGGAGATAAGATTGTTTCTGTAGATGGGCAGAAATTTGTTGGAAAGGAAGTGACAAATGAAGAGGCACAGCATCGTCTGAAGGGCGAGAAAGGCTCTAAGGTGAAGATTGGGGTGGTACGTTATGGAAGCAATAAGGTGTTGGAGTACAATATCACCCGTGATGAGATTAAGACGAAGAGCGTTTCGGCTGCTTATATGATAGACGACAAGACTGGCTATATCAAGGTTAAGAACTTTGGTGAAACCACTTATGCTGAGTTCCTTGTCGCACTTGCTACTCTGTCTCAGGAAGGTTTCAGTAATCTTATCGTAGATCTTCGTGGCAATACTGGTGGCTATCTTGAGTCTGCTGTTCAGATGGCTAATGAATTCCTCCCATCCAATAGTATGATTGTTTATACGGAGGGTCGTAAGTCTCCTCGCAGAGATTATAGGTCTGATGGTCGTGGTTCTTATCAGAAGATTCCTCTCGTTGTCCTTATTGATGAAAACTCTGCATCTGCATCTGAAATTTTTGCTGGTGCAATGCAGGATAATGATCGTGCGCAGATTATCGGTATTCGTTCGTTCGGAAAGGGACTTGTTCAGCAGCAGCTACGTTTCAATGATGGTAGTATAGTACGCCTTACTGTTGCGCGTTATTACACTCCTTCTGGCCGATGCATCCAGAAACCATACGTTGCTGGTGAGGGTGATAACTATAGTCAGGATATAGTATCACGCTATAAGAATGGTGAGTTCTTCTCTCAGGATTCAATCAAGCATACAGGTCCTAAGTTCCATACTAAAGCTGGTCGTGTGGTATATGGTGGTGGTGGTATCACTCCTGATATCTTTGTTGCAGAGGATACTACAAGCTTTACAAGCTACTATACTCAGGCAGCTGCAAGTAGACTTATCCTACAGTTCGCATTCGCTTATACTGATGCCAACCGTCAGAAGTTGAGTAACTTCAAGGAAATGCAGGAACTCGCAAATTACCTCGTCAAGCAGAATACCGTTGAACTGTTTGCTGATTATGCAAACTCACATGGCTTGCAGCGTAGGAATCTGATGATTCGTAAGTCTCATGACCTCCTTGAGCGCTATATAAATAGTCGTATTATATATAATATGTTGAGTGAACAGGCTTGGCATGAGTATCTTAACCAGAAAGATCCTGTTATAGATGCAGCTCTGAAGACGTTTGGCAAGAAGAAATAACGGTTCTTGTATGGACAAGAAAGAACTACGCAGATATATCCGTGAACAGAAGCGACATTTCACCCCACAACAGTTGGGTGAAATGTCGCTCGGTATTATGTCGTTGCTTCTTTCAAATTCGCATATACAAAAAGCTGACACTATATTGATGTATCACTCGCTTCCTGACGAGGTAGATACCCATTCCGCTCTTGACCAACTCCTTGCAATGGGTAAAAAGGTACTCTTACCGAAGGTGGTAAGTGAAACTGAGATGACAATCCATGAATATACAGGACAGGATTCTCTTCAGCCAAGCGAACCTTACGGAATCCTTGAACCGACAACCCCCGAATTGTCAATTGTCAATTGTCAATTGTCAATTGTCATCGTTGTTCCCGGAATGGCTTTCGACAGGCAAGGCCATCGTTTAGGTAGAGGAAAGGGCTACTATGACCGTTTTCTATCTCGAATCCCTAATATATATAAGATAGGTGTGTGTTTCCCATTCCAGTTGATAGACAACGTGCCTTCTGAGCCAACCGATATTCTTGTTGACGAGGTATTGTCCGATATACGATAAATTATGGATGTTTGTCAGGTGTGGGTTCGTTATGATTTCGTCATAACTCCTATATGAAAAGGAACCAAACTCGATGAAGCTCTCATTTTTCTAGGGAAATAGCGAAGGTTCATCGAGTTTGGTTCGGAGGATGAGCGAAGGAAGAGCGAAGAAGAAACGGAATTACTTGCTAACGTGAGTTCATCAAAATTCTATGTTAAACAAGTCTGATATCTCTTATAACCTGACTTCCCACAGCATTATTTAATTTCCTGATAAGTTCTGTTTTCATCATGCTGACCTCGGATCTGAGGGCTGGATTTTCTATATGTACGCACAAGTCTTGATTGCGTATGTATTTCTCTGTGGTATATTTGGCTATCACCTCTCCAACAACATTATCCCATGCCTCAATCAGACGCTTTTGTAATAAAGGCGTCTCCAAACCGTTCTGCCGTATTATAACGCGCATTAGGTCACTTACTTTTATGGGATGTTGACGGAACAATTTACTGTTTTTGTCTTTACTATTTTAGGATTTACTAATTACTATTTATTTACTATTTTTGAATATTTACTATTTGCCATTCTGCACAATAGTTGATTAACGAAAGATAGTACATCAAACAAATAGTACATAAATAGTAATTAGTAAATAGTCAAATAGTAAATTATTTTATCTCTCCATTTTCTACATGGAACAGCTTATAGTCAAAGTCTCCGTTCTGTAGAATCTGGTCAAGGTGGTCACGGTTTGTATCCGTGATGAATATTTGTCCAAAGTTAATGCCCGATACCAGTTGTACGATATTCTCTACACGCTTTGCGTCAAGCTTATCAAAAATGTCGTCAAGAAGGAGTAGGGGAGTATTGGCATTGAATGTTGAACACAGGAAACCGAATTGAGCCAGTTTCAGAGATATGACGTATGTCTTGTTCTGTCCCTGACTGCCCTCTCTTTTTA
>CAMJKP010000123.1 GCA_946406435.1 uncultured Prevotellaceae bacterium
ATTCCCAAGTAGCTTAATTCGATACAAATAACCAGTTGAGACACAGTGATATTTACGATATTGCTGTGTGATTCATTGTGTATTAAATATAATCATTATAAAAAAACAAAACAATGAGAGATTACAAAGACCTAAAGATTGCAGTAGCCGGAACAGGCTATGTGGGACTTAGTATTGCGACGCTTCTTTCACAGAAGCATCAAGTTGTGGCTGTTGACGTAATACCTGAAAAGGTAGAGAAAATCAATAAGCGTATCTCGCCTATTCAGGACGAGTATATCGAGAAGTATTTCGCAGAGAAGGAACTTAACCTTACTGCTACTCTCGATGGTAAGAGTGCCTATGCAGATGCAGATTTCGTCGTAATTGCTGCACCTACTAACTATGACCCTGTTAAGAACTTCTTCGACACACATCATATTGAGGATGTTATCGACCTCGTGCTTAGCGTCAATCCTGATGCTATAATGGTCATTAAGTCAACAATTCCTGTTGGCTACACCCGTTCACTCTATGTGAAGTACGCCCTCAAGTTCCTTACAGATCCAGCTCTCAAGGGCAAGCATTTCAACTTGCTTTTCTCTCCAGAGTTCCTTCGTGAGAGTAAGGCTCTTTATGATAACCTCTATCCATCACGTATTATCGTGGGCTTCCCAAAGCCATTGCCAACAGGTGCTGATAAGACATGGGACGAGGAAAATGCTGCTATTCAGGCAATAGGCAATCCAGAGGCAGAGGAGTTTGCTATGACCTTCGCATCACTTCTTCAGGAAGGAGCTATCAAGGAAGATATTGATACTATCCTCATGGGTATGAAGGAGGCTGAGGCTGTTAAGCTCTTTGCCAATACATATCTTGCTCTCCGTGTGTCATACTTTAACGAACTTGATACCTACGCAGAGGTCAAGGGACTTGATTCTCAGGCTATTATCCAGGGCATTGGCCTTGACCCACGTATCGGCACACACTATAATAACCCATCATTCGGATATGGTGGCTACTGTCTGCCAAAGGATACAAAGCAGCTTCTCGCCAACTATCAGGATGTACCTCAGAATATGATGACCGCTATTGTTGAGTCAAACCGCACTCGTAAGGACTATATCGCAGATGCAGTTTTGAAGAAGGCTGGTTATTATAGCGAGAATGGCCAATGGGATGCAAGCAAGGAGAAGGAATGCACTATCGGAGTTTATCGCTTGACGATGAAGTCTAATTCTGATAACTTCCGTCAGTCTGCTATCCAGGGTATTATGAAGCGTATCAAGGCTAAGGGCGCTAACGTAATTATCTATGAGCCAACCCTTGAGGATGGCAGCACATTCTTCGGATCTGTAGTTGTGAATGATATGGCGAAGTTCAAGGCTGAGTCAAAGGCGATTATTGCCAACCGTTACGACTCAATCCTTGATGACGTGCTCGACAAGGTATATACTCGTGATATCTTTAAGCGTGACTAAATATTCTCCACTCTGTCGCCTTTCATTATTGTGCGACAGAGTGGGGAAATCTATTGACTAAGAGAAAGACTTTCCATACAAGAATATGAGGGATTTGCTGATCATCATACTATCATCACTCGTTGCTTTGTTCTCGGTATCACAAGTACATTCTAAGATACTGAGGATAGCCAAGGCACGTAATCTTACTGACAATCCGGGAGAAAGGAAACTGCAACGTCGTCCTGTCCCTATGCTTGGAGGAATTGCGGTCTTCATGGGCGTAATCTGTGGGCTAGGAATGGCATGTACTATGGCCGACCTTACCCTTATCTTCCCGATTGTGATGATGATGGCAACAATGTTGTATATTGGAGCTCTTGATGATCTTACAGGACTTTCGCCTGTGTTCCGTATTGTAATGGAGATATTCGCCGTACTTGTGCTTATTTATGGTAGTGGAATGTGTATTGATAACTTCAATGGTCTATGGGGAATATATCAGATTCCATGGACCATTGCAGTACCACTAACGGTATTTGCAGGAGTCGGTATTATCAATTCTATCAATATGATTGATGGAATTAATGGTCTGTCCTCTGGTCTTTGCATAGCTTGTAGCCTTTATTTTGGTGCGAACTATTTTCACCTTGGCGATATTCCGAACTCCGTCGTTGCCTTTACGATGGCGTTTTCTTTGATGCCATTCCTTGTGCATAATGTTTTTGGCTTGAAGTCACGAATGTTCATAGGAGATGCAGGTACTATGATGATGGGTATTCTCCTAACATGGTTTGTAATTCGCTATCTTTCATTCTATGGAATTGAGAGAGGACTTCCTGGTGGTCTTTGTCCTATAGCCAACTCTCTCAGTATTTTGAGCGTACCAGTTTTCGACACCCTTCGAGTAATGGTAATGAGAATGATACGAGGCAGAAGTCCGTTCTCACCTGACAGAACACATCTTCATCATGCATTCGTGGATTGCGGTTTCAGTCATGTCTTTACGGCTGTAAGCGAAATCCTAATCAGTATGGTGGTGTTCTTAACCAGTAATATTGCCTATTGGCTTGATTTCTCCTCCGAGATACAGTTGTATCTTGTCATTCTTGCAGGTGCAATCTTTGTATGGGGCACATACTTTATCCTAATGCGGATAAGGGTAAAACGAGGTTTCAAGTTTTTTGCCCTTCGTACCCACTTTGAGCATAAAGGCTGGTGGCTTGTCTATCAGAACTGGTTGGACGGAAAGAAAGACTGAATCCTATGTACCTTCGCTCTTCCTCCGCATTCTATGTTAAATTCCAAATAAAATTCTCTTTTTAACTATATA
>CAMJKP010000124.1 GCA_946406435.1 uncultured Prevotellaceae bacterium
TCAAGGCTGCTCTCACAGTTAAGGCAAATGCTTTCTCTAAGACTGCTGAAGAGGCAATCAAGGCAGTAGGTGGTAACACTGTTATACTTTAAGTAAATGAAAAAATTTATAGAGACACTGAAGAACTGTTGGAAGGTTGAGGATTTGCGTATGCGACTCCTCATCACTGTCCTTTTTGTTGCAATTTACCGTTTCGGTTCGTTCGTAGTTCTGCCTGGTATTAACCCAGCAAATCTCGAAAAGCTTCAAGAACAGACAGCTGGTGGACTTATGTCCCTTCTTGATATGTTCTCCGGTGGTGCATTCTCCAACGCATCAATCTTTGCGCTTGGTATTATGCCATACATCTCTGCGTCTATCGTAATGCAGCTTGTCGCTATCGCTGTTCCATCTTTCCAGAAGATGCAACGCGAGGGCGCAAGCGGCCATAAGAAGATTGCTCAGTACACACGTTATCTGACTGTGGCAATCCTTCTTTTCCAGGCTCCTTCATATCTTCTGAACCTGAAGATGACATCTGCAAGCGCACTTGCATCAGGTCTTTCATGGACTGAGTTCATGATTCCTGCTGTATTCATCCTTTCAGCTGGCAGTATGTTCATTCTCTGGCTCGGTGAGCGCATTACGGACAAGGGCGTTGGTAATGGTGTCTCAATGATTATCATGATTGGTATCATTGCTCGTTTCCCACAGGCTTTCATTCAGGAAGTATCAAGTCGTTTCACAGCGATTACAGGTGGTGGACTTGTGATGTTCATTGTTGAGATCCTCATTCTCTATGCAGTTGTATGTGCAGCAATCCTTCTCACACAGGCAACCCGCAAGGTTCCTGTAGAGTATGCTAAGAAGCTCGTTGGAAATTCGCAGGTCGGCGGTGTACGCCAGTACATCCCTCTGAAGTTGTTCGCTGCTAATGTGATGCCTATCATCTTTGCTCAGGCTATCATGTTCATTCCTGCAATTGTCATGCAGGCTATTGGCAGTGATAACATGGTCGGTTTGGCTCAGGCTCTTATGGATACAAGAAGTCTTCCATATTGTATAATCTATGTGATTCTCATTATTGCTTTCACATATTTCTATACAGCCATTACCTTGAACCCAACTCAGATGGCAGAGGATATGAAGCGCAACAATGGATTTATTCCAGGTGTAAAGCCAGGTGAGGATACAGCCAATTACATTGAGGAAATCATGTCTCGCTTGACATTCCCGGGCTCACTCTTCATTGCTTTCATCGCAATCATGCCAGCCCTTGCAAGTTTGCTTGACGTACAACAGGCTTTCTCTCAGTTCTTTGGAGGTACATCTCTCTTGATTCTTGTTGGTGTTGTTATCGACACACTCCAGCAGATTCAGTCTCATTTGATGATGCGCCATTATGACGGCCTGCTTACTTCTGGTCGCACACGTCCACAGAACGGAGTTAGTGCATACTAAATTTTGTCTTAAATAAGGAATGGCAATATTTCTTAAGACTGAAGATGAAATTGAACTAATGCGTAAGGCGAACCAGTTGGTTGGTTTAACCCTTGCAGAGTTAGCAAAGAATATAAAACCAGGTGTAACGACCCTCCAATTGGATAAAATTGCCGAGGAATTCATCAGAGATCATGGAGCAATTCCAACTTTCAAGAATTTCCCTAATCCTTTTGGAGGGCCTTTCCCCGCAAGCATCTGCACATCTGTCAATGATGTTGTAGTCCATGGAATACCTGACAAGAATACCGTTTTGCATGACGGAGATGTCATATCTGTCGATTGTGGCACGCTTCTTGCTGGGTATAATGGCGACTCTGCCTACACGTTTCAAGTAGGTGAGGTATCTGATGAAGTTAAGAAGCTTCTGGCAGTTACCAAGGAGAGTTTGTACAAAGCTATTGAATGCTCTGTTGCCGGGAATCACTTAGGTGATATAGGTCAGACTGTTCAAGACTATTGCGAGTCATACGGCTATGGTATCGTGCGTGAATTGACTGGTCATGGTATCGGCAAGGAAATGCACGAGGATCCTCAAGTTCCCAATTATGGTCGTAGGGGCAATGGTACAAAGTTGAAGGCTGGTATGTGTATTGCGATTGAACCGATGGTAACGTTGGGCGCTCGCAATATTTATCTGGCTCCAGACAAATGGTCAATAAAGACCCGTGACGGAAAGCCTGCCGCTCATTTTGAGCATACTATTGCAATACGCAAGGGCAAGGCTGAGATTTTATCTACATTTGAAGAAATAGAACGCGTTTTAAATATATAAACTTATTATGGCAAAACAATCTGCTATAGAACAAGACGGAACCATAGTTGAGGCTCTTAGCAATGCTATGTTCCGTGTCGAATTGGAGAATGGTTGTCCTATAACAGCACACATCTCTGGCAAGATGAGGATGCACTACATCAAGATACTTCCAGGTGATAAGGTCAAGGTGGAGATGAGTCCGTATGACCTTACCAAGGGTCGTATCGTTTTCCGATACAAATAATCATATCTTATATATAATATGAAGACAAGAGCATCATTAAAGAAGCGTACACCAGACTGCAAGATTGTTCGTCGCAAGGGCCGTCTGTACGTTATCAACAAGAAGAACCCTAAGTTCAAGCTTCGTCAGGGTTAAAAACTTATTTTTCAAATTAACTTTTTTATTTACATTATCACAACATGGCAATAAGAATTGTTGGAGTAGATTTGCCCCAGAATAAGCGTGGCGAAATCGCATTGACCTATATCTATGGTAT
>CAMJKP010000125.1 GCA_946406435.1 uncultured Prevotellaceae bacterium
AATTCCGTAGTAACTCCTATGTAAGTCCGTACCAAAGTCGGTGTAAGTCCCATTTCCCTCCCAATCATAGGAACGGATTTAGAACGGTTTTGATTAGAATCTTATATGTATTCCCCCAGTTAAATACAATATAAATATATACCCCTTTTGATTTCAAAGTCAAAAGGGGTGTTGTTTTTCAAAAACTGTCAAGAATAAACAACTTGATTATTGTAATTCGATGAAAAGAAAATGGGAATAACGGTTATTTCTTTGCCCTTTCCACCCAGTTCTCAATCTCAATGCCAGGGATGCGTTCAAAATGGCTGACATTCTCTGTCACCATCACATATCCATGATGAACGGCAGACGAGCCAATAAGCATATCAAACTCTTCTATATGTAATCCTGCACGTCTCAATTGGGCTTTCACCTCTGCGTAGGTGGGCAGAGTGTCGTAAAGGGGAACTAAGGTCAAGTTTTCCAATATAATTTCTACGTCATGCTTGTGTTTCTCTGATTGGCTATAAGCAGCACCATAGAGTAATTCTGCAATAGTTATTTCACTAATGCAGCAATTTTTGCGCCCAACCTGTTGTATCTTCTCCTTTATACCATACTTGCCTTGTAGAAAGAAGATACAGATATTGGTATCAAGCAGATACTTTCTCTTACTCATCTTCTTCGAAATATGCCAATTTGCGTTCGTAACTTGAAGGCAGTCGTCCAATCTGGATAGCTTCAAGCATCTCGTCGCCAATAGGGTCATCCTTCCATGCACCAGCCATGCTGAAGAACTGTTCATCCTTCTCCTTCTCGGTCAACTTTCGCTTGGCTTTGCTTACAGAAGTCGCCTTTTCCTCAGCCCTTACTTCCTCATAAAGATGGTCTGCAAGCCAACGCTTGTTACTCGTTGATAGTGACATTGAATGCAGGAAGTTTAGAACTGTATTCATTGAGATTGTCAAATTCATAAGCGTATTGTTTGAAAATTTCGCTCCAAATTTACGAATTATTTTTCAATTATTGTTCGTTTTCCCCGTAAAAATTGCAAAAAGTGGATAGAAGAGCATATTTTCCGCCCTCTTTGCTTTGCTGTTTCTTCCAAGTGTATAGAAAATCTTGCAAGAAAGGGTTCATAGCTGCATAGTAAATATTTCCAATATAACTCCTATGTAAGTCCGTACCAAAGTCGGTGTAAGTCCCATTTCCCTCCCAATCATAGGAACGGATTTAGAACGGATTTGAATCGGACTTATAGCGAAGGAGAATCGGACTTGAGTCTATGAGACTGCGAAACTGTAATGTAGGGATTGCAATTGTATGTTCAAAAAAAAGAGTTTTCAAAAAACTCATCACTCGTCACCCGTAACGCTGTAACTTATTGTGACATTGAGGATTATAGCGTTGATTCACCCTATACCACTCGTCACCACACTCATCACCCAAACAAAGGTATCTTGCTGATAATAAATATATTAGGCACACGATTCGCCCTCTCCCCACTCGTCACCCTGAAAAAGGTGACGAGTGAATCAACCTTGCAACTTGTTCTATATCAGAATGATATGCCATGTGCGGGTGATGAGTGGGTGACGAGTGAAAGAAAATGAATCACCGCTGTAACCTTTTAGATCTCAACGCGATACAGCGTTGAGGGTGATGAGTTGCAGAGTATTGTAAAAATTCTTTTTTTCTTAATTACGGAACGTATGAGCGAGTAATGCTTGTGATAACTCCATTTTCAATCTTTACTAAAGTACCACAACAGCTAAAATCTATAAATTCTCGGCTCTCCATATACTGCTGATGATTGACATGGATAGTGTCGTAATGATCAATTTCATCGACATTCTTATAGTTAAAGAAAACGAAATCCTTGCTTAAAGGTAGAGTTACCTTACCCATCTTATGAAAAACAGAGAAAGGACTTGGATCATGCACAGAACGGTATTCCCCATTATATTTTTTCTCAAGGAGAGCACCATATTCATAATGTCCACCATTAGCACGTTTAATACTATCTATTCGCTGCTGTTCTTTCTTTACCTCTTCACTTGAGTAGCAGGCTCTTCCCGTAGGACCGTCATTGATAATCATAAGACTATCTTGCCATTCTATCTTTTCCACTATTATTGTCCTATCATCGAAAATAATAGTATCGCCAGCACGCATCTTGTCAACTGCTTTCCCGTCATATAGGTCCTCGTAATAAACGGTCATGGTGAGAGTGCGCTTGTCCCAGTCAAAATCGGAAAGCTCGAATGACGCAGGCACAACCACGTTCTTTAGCGAATTGAGAGAATAGCTTGGTTTCTTTGGCATAATGGTAAAATGACCATCGGCAGAAACCTTTACAGAATCGTTGGAAGTAACCTCGATGCTGTCCGTCGTATTAGTAATAGCAGAATTGCCGTTGCCTGTGCAGCTGCCTAATGTAAGTGCAAAAACTGATAGTGTTATTGCAGATAACAGATTCCTGTTCATCGTCTTGAAATTTCTATAGAATAATAGTTTAGAATATTTAATCGGGTGCAAATATAGATATTAATCTTGGATAATACAAGAATTTGGCAGAAAATCTGTTAGGCTAACTACAAATTACCTGCCAGAGCCTTCATCAGTTCTGCCACATCAATAGGCTTGGCTATATGGGCATTC
>CAMJKP010000126.1 GCA_946406435.1 uncultured Prevotellaceae bacterium
ATCTCTCCTGCCTGGGCCTTACGAATGATAAGTTTCATAAGGTCACGAGGATATCTGATAATATAATAGAGTAGCGTATGGATGCCATAACCGCAAATGCGCATTTCCTTCCAGCATTTGTAGGCAGAGCCTAAACGTAGATGACACACAGATGTCATCATAGGACGTAACATACGACTGTGATAACGCTTTATACCATACTGAGCAAGTAACAGATTGGATTTTGCCGTCTCACGGGTATAGTCAAGCATTCTGTCCTCAGTTCTTTTTATTTTTGCTGTACTGTCTGAGTGATTACAAACACAATAGCACTTATCAGTATATACTTTTATGCTCTTAGCATAGATACCCACCTGAGTGGAAAAATATATATCGTTAAGGATCTTAGACTCATTGAATCTGATAACGTGCTCCCTAATGAACGACATACTAACAGCTTTGCACCAAGGTTCGGTGAAATGGAAACGCAGATGCCTCTCCTGCCACACAGGATCAGAAGAATGCATAATCCTGTTAAGGTGATTGGCACGCCAAGAAGGCTTGCCACTTTCCATTGCTATTGAGTCTGCATTAAAATAGATGACATCAGATGTTTCCTCTTTTATGGAATCAAGAAAACCATTAAAACAAGGATGGAAGTAATCATCGCTATCGGCAAAAATGACATAACTCCCCTCTGCCTGAGATAGTCCCTGATTGCGTGCCCATCCAGCTCCACGTCCTTCTTCATCATGAATGACAATAATCTGGAGATCGTCACGCTGTGGAATAGATGCAACACATCTATCCAACTGCCATTGCGGACCTTTATGGGGTATTATGACAGAGAATCTTATCATCCTATCTCACAATACTTATCTTCGTGACAATACCACTTTCTCCCTCGGCAGTTGCCACATTAACCATATATACACCAGAGGCCACCTTCTTGCCTTTCAGGTCACAGCCATTCCAACGATATGAGCCACCGTTACTTGTACCCTCACTCACCAGTTGTCCAGAAGTTGCAAGTATCTTGACCTGAGCACCTTCCGTGAGACCTGTAACGGTAATATCACCAGTAAAATCGGGTGTCACAGGGTTAGGATACGCGTATACATTATCGTCTGTAAAATTGCCATACGTCTTAGTAACATCACTCTGATATGAACATAAACCTTTGAGTGTCGCAAAATACACCATACCAGTATTCTCATCAATGGCAATGCTCTTTACCTCATTGTCAGGAAGAGGAGAGTTATCCATGGTAAAATGAGCAAGTTCAGTTTCATTATCACTACTGATGAGATATACACCATTTGTTGTGGCAAACCATTTGCGGTTAGCGTTGTCTATCTTTATGTCGCAGATGAAAACATTGGCAAGCAGATAGTCGATAAAACTTGTTCCGTCATTTCTTCTGACTTCAGCCTGTTTAATGTTGATATTGTTCATATCAGTAGAACTGCACATTTCCTTTACATCGTCAGGAGTAATGTAGAAAGCACCAGCCTCACATCCAACCCAGATATTATGCTCCTTGTCTTCGACTATAGTAAAGAGATTCTTGGCTTCAAACATACGTGTGCCACGCTGATTGACGAAGTTCGTTATCTGGCGCATCTGATCGGAATTGATGTCATAGAAACCGAATAAAGAAGCCTTCCAACTGTCGTTAACAAACCACAACAACCCTCTTGAATCAAAAAAGAGACTTTTAAGGCGATATGAATCATTCTTTGCGAGATTCTTTTGATTATATGTTTTCCATTCTCCAGTAGAAGTGAGACACAATACGTTGTCGTTTCCCATATTGAACATCCACAGATTACCGGAAGCATCATATCTTGAACCAGAAATAACCGAATAATTAACGTTATTGATGACAGAGAGAATAGGATCGTCGGTGTTCATGTCATAGTAGGCAACCATTTTTCTGTCCTTGTATTCATAAAGACCAGACTTTGCAGCAACCATGATATGATTGATATCCTTTGGATCAACGCTTATCTGTGTCTGTGCAATACATTCCTTGCCTTTTTCCGCTGCAAAAGAATTGTCATAGCACCACCATTTGTTGTCTGCTATATCATATTCCTGAACGAATCCAGGGGTGCTTGTGTCAGAAGAAACATATTCATATCTACCACGCACGGAAAGTATTCTGCCGTTGTTATAGAGAATATAGTTATGCTCGTTATACTGAGGACCGTCAGGTTTTACTCCCGAAGATACTGCCTGATATGAATCGCCCTCCTTTTGGTATTTGGTAAGCTTACTGTCTGTATCTGTTGCCCAATAGCATTGATTTATAGAGTCATAGACATATTTCTCCTTCGCCTGTTTTTTATAACCGCCTGCAGAAGTCCATTCGTTCTTATTCAACAAATTAGCCGTAAGCTGACATTTCATCAACCCTTTACTTTCTGAAGCAGCATACAGATAGCTTCCAGATATATAGCAATAATTAACCTTGTATCCAAGATTATAACTATCCGCAATAGTTGCATCCTTAGCATTCACCTTGACAATACCGAAACCTGTAGCAAGATATGCATACTGACCATCAACATAGATAGAGTTAATGGTCTTGTCATCTGTAGTTTGCTTGTCGGCAAGCG
>CAMJKP010000127.1 GCA_946406435.1 uncultured Prevotellaceae bacterium
TGGATCAGCACAACATCCGTAACCTGCGCTATACCATAGGCGAGGACACACAGCACAAGGTAATCCGACTTCTCGACCTTACTGATAATCCGCATGACGTTGCCGACCCCTGGTACACAGGCGACTTTGAAACCACCTATCGGGATATTCTCGAAGGATGCAAGGCGTTATTGAATGAATATTAACCAAAAAAGAATTGAATGAAACGATTGCTTTTTTCATGTCTTGTCGCACTATTCGCATTAAACGCAATAGCAGATGATGACTACAACGAACGATTTACTACAGCACTCAAGGACTCGTTCGCTTTGGCTAAGGAAATCCTTGCGGAATGGGATTTAAAAGGTCCGAAAGATGGCGACTACTATGCCGCTCATTTCAATATACATCACAATCAGGCACTCAAGTACATGATTGGAATTGACAATTACGTGCCTCTATATGCCAATATCGATGAGCTTATGCCAATGACTGATTCATTAGGCAATAAGGTGGGATACATTCGTCAAAACATTTCCTTGGAAAAACCAGAAGAACTTGATTCTGCTATTACATGGATAAAGAAAGGTATAGAGAAATGCCCCCAGAGGCTCGATCTGCGCATTGGATATTCAACTCTCTACCGAATGCTTGACGATGCCGAGAAGATGTATTCCATCATGGAACAGACAGTTAACTGGGTATTAGCCAATCCAAACACAAAACTCACATGGACTTCAGATCAAGAAATCGATAAAGAACCCGTGATTTCTGATTCCATGCAAGACTATTTCAGCAACTGTTATTATTCAACAGCCTACAAGGATTATGCTGAGAAATTTGCAGATCTCGGACTTCGTTTCTCTCCTAATAGTGCTGTCTTCTGGAATGATAAAGCAGTTATCAGACTTGACAAAGACGACCTTCAAGGAGCTCTCGAACTTATGGAGAAAGCACTCACCTTTAATCCTGATGATGATTTAATCAAGGAAAACATCAAGCATATGAAAAATATGATTAAGGAGCAGGAAGAGGAAAAGAAAAAAGACAAATAGAAAACACACTATATTCAGGACGCAGAGGCACGAGCAAATGCCTTTGCGTCTTATACATTAACTAAAAATAATCACACTATGGAATTAGGCTTTCAGGCATGGTACACAATCATCGTCGTGCTCACCATGTTCCTTTCACTCTCACTCACAAAGATTCGCACGGAAGTAGCATTCCTTGCCGTAATGGCCGCACTTCTCTGCGGTGGCGTACTTGATGCCAAGACCACTTTTAGCGGTTTCTCGTCAGAATCCGTAATAGTGGTAGGAGTACTGTTTGTCGTCATAGCAGGCCTTAACTATACAGGCGTGCTCAACTGGACGGTAAAGAACCTTATGGGAGTACCAAAGACATTGACAGGAGCCATCACCCGACTGATGCTCCCTGTTGCCGTACTCAGTTCTTTGCTCAGCAACACAACCGTTGTTGCCCTATTTATTAATGTGGTAAAGATATGGTCGCAAAAGCTTCACATCTCCCCATCGAAACTGCTCATCCCTTTGAGCTACGCCTCTGGTATGGGTGGTATCTGTACCCTTATCGGCACACCTCCTAACCTTATTATTTCCGGTCTTTATACAGAAGAGACAGGCATCAAACTAAGCATTCTCACCCCTACCCTCTGCGGACTTTTCTGCCTTACCGTTGGAGTGCTCAGTATGATTGCCATGCAGAAGCTATTGCCTGAACGCCAGTCGCCTATGAACTCTTCAAGTATGGATGACCTCAACGTGGAACTCATAGTGCCGTCAAATCACCCAGCCATAGGAATGACCATAGAGGAGATTAGCCATAAATACAATCTGAAGGAAAACCACATAGTAATCTCTGCCATACAGCGTTTCGACCACGAACTCGTCTATCCCGTTGCTGCTGATGAATTTATCATGGGCGGCGACCGTCTCTATACCATCGGCTCACCGAAGAACATACTCAGATGCGTGAACGAATGTGGTATGCAATGCCCGAACCTCGAAGGCGTTCTCGAAAGTGCTGCTATGGAAGATAGCGAGAAGACTTCGAAGAGGGGAATTGTCTCTACCCTGATTCTCATCACTATGGTCGTGCTCTCCGCATTCAAGGTACTGCCATTGCTCAACTGTTGTCTGTTAGCTGCCACAGCCATGATAATCACCCGTTGCTGCACATCGGCACAGGCAATGAAGTCAATCGACTGGAACATCATCATCGTCTTTGCAGGTAGCGTTTGTATCGGAAAGGCTATAGAACAGACGGGCATAGCTCAGGCAATAGCCAACGGATTGCTCGAAGTATGCGGCACGAATCCTTACGTCGTGCTTTTCTGCATGTGCCTCGTGGCTACTTTCATCACCGAGTTTATCTCCAACACGGCAGCAGGTGCTATGTTCTACCCTATCGCTATGTCGGCAGCATTGGCGTTGGGAGTCAACCCACTCACCTTCTGCGTAGCCTTGATGATAGCGGCAAGTTCAAGTTTTGCCACCCCGATAGGCTCACCTACTCATACTCTCGTGTATGTGCCTGGAGGATATAA